>CAZPRE010000149.1:0-4988 GCA_964588875.1 uncultured Sulfurimonas sp.
CGCCAATAACTGCATAGCTATAATCATCGCCTAAGAGTAAAACCTGATAGTCTCCATAAAATGGTCTAAAGAAGCTTACCTTGAGTTTTGAGAAACTCTCATCAGTTGCATAAGCAACACCTTGGGCATCTTTAATCTCACCTTCTTTTTCGCAACGATTTACTACTTTTATCTTATTATCTTCTTGGAGGGTATAAGTTGCACTGACATTTGAACAGCCTTTTTCAAAGAAATGCTCATATCTAGCTATCTCGTACCAAGTACCAAGATAACGATTAGCATCGACTTTCTCAACTGTTTTAAGTGGTGCATAGTGGTTTGTACATCCTGCAAAAAGCAAGATGATGAATGTGAAAAGTATTTTTTTCATGGTAAATCCTTATAGTGTAAATATACCACGAGTTCTTGTTTGTTAGTAGTCTTTTTATTCCAGTTTATATTTTATGATGATTAAAATAGATACTTCAAACGCAGGCTAATACCTACAGAAGGTTTTATACTGTAATTAGCTTGTTCATTACCTGCACTATTATAGAGTATAAAGTCGCGTTTAAGCGAGTATAGAATGTCGCTCTCAAGTGTAAAACTAGGAGTAAACTCATATACAAACCCAAGATTACTCAGATAGTCTTCTGCCTCCATGTAACCTGAATTCTCAATAGTACTTGCATCACTTAGTTTTATAACCGACTGAGAAAATACCATACCACTACGAAGCAGTAGTGTATCACTAAGGAAGTAACCTACATAAGCTCTTGGAAAACCAAGAATAACTTGTAGACCATCTGTTTGCCTTGCTCTATAGCTATAACTAATTACAGGAAGAGCTAAAGTAGAAATAGGGTGATAGTTTGCAAACACTCCCATTTGAAGGGCATGGTCATCATTGATCTTGTAAGAAGCGAAACCAAAGATACCTCCACCATAAGAGTCAGTCATCTCTTTTTCAAATGTTGTATTTACAGAGATAGAAGTTAATAAAAACCATTTGTCGTTTATAGGATAGGGGAGAGTCGCGTTTAGCTTTAAACTATGCATCTGCTCTATTGGTTTATCAACACCATTTCCAAAGGGAAGGTCGGCAATATTGTTCCATAAAAAAGACCAGTTTGTATAGGTGATTCCACCTATAGCATTATTAAGTCTTATGCTATTTTTTGAAACATTAACACTTCCGTCTGATCCTTCAACATTTGCATCACTTAGATAAGATGAACTAATTGATACCTTAGGTTGAACCATACGTTCAAGTAAGCCTTTTTTGAGTTTAGCTTCCTGCGCAAAAAGAGATGCACTTATGAGTAGTGTAGAGATTAGTACTATTGTTTTATACATGTTTATGCTCCATTTTTAAACTTCTCTATTGCTATTTTAGCAACAACCTTATGCTCACACATAGGTTTTGGATAATTATTTATATTATTTTCTAAAAGGTATGTTTCATTGTGAAGATATTTAGCATCTATTTCCTCTAATGCAGGTATATATCTTTTGATATAAGCTGCATGTTTATCAAACTTCTTACTTTGTAGATAGGGATTGAAAACTCTAAAATATGGTTGAGGGTCTATGCCTGTTCCTGCACTCCATTGCCAAGAGAGAATATTTGATGCCAAGTCATAGTCTAACAGATGCTTTGCAAAAAAGCTCTCTCCCCACTGCCATGGAAGCAGTAGGTCTTTAGTGAAAAAAGATGCCACAACCATACGAACTCGATTGTGCATTTTTCCAGTTTGCAAAAGTTCTCTTACTCCGGCATCGACTATTGGAACCCCTGTAGTTGCAGTGCAAAACTTCTCAAATTTCTCTTTGTTCTCTATCCCATTAAACCTTCCCTTGTAATTTTGTGCTTGTAGATAAGGGAAATGAAATAGCAAATAAGCATAATAGTCTCGAAAAACAAGCTGTCTTATAAAAGCTTCACTCCCTTCGAGGCCATTAACATAAGCATAAAGTTCTCTCACACTAAGCAGACCAAAACGCAGTGCAGTACTCAAATCTGATGATACATCTAAATCTAAAAAATCTCTATTTTCTTTATACTCAGGCAGTCGATTTTTAAAGCTTTTTAATTTTTTGTTTACATCATAATCAAAATCTTCTTTTTCAAAGCCCATAGAGTTTAGTGTCACACTCTCTTGGTAATTATACTTGTAAAGTGTCTGTGAAACTTTCTTATAGGGAGAGATATCTTTATTTTTTAAAAGTGGTAAACCCTTGTTGTAAAATGCAGTAAAGACTAAGTATGGCGAACCATCTGCTTTTAAAACATCACTGGGTTTAAATAGATAGGTGTCGTTAAGATAGCGAAAATGAAGCAGTTGAGATACATCTCTGTCTCTCTCTTTCGCATACTCATCATAATCACCGGAAGCAACTACTTCGTCAAAATCTTGGAGTGATAAAGAGTTGAAAATTTCTAAGGGATTACCATAGAAGATTTTTAAGTCGAGTCCAAGAGATTGTAATTTTCTTTTGAGTTCCGATACAAAGTGAAAAATCATAGAGACTCGTCTATCATGTTTTTCTAGTTTATTTAAAATATTAGTATCGAAAATAAATACAGGAAAGACCTCTCCTTCGAGTGAGAGTAGAGGATTATCTTCGACTCTTAAGTCACGCCGAAACCAGAGGATACGTCTCATTTTAAACTCTCAACACTTGAACGTAATCCTAAACTTTTAGGGTATGGGCTTAAAAATGTCTGCTCTAATAAATAAGTAACTTTATATTTTGTAGCAAACATTTTAAGGGTGCTCAAAGGGACGATTATAGGAATGATTTTATCTGCACAGTCATCTATCTGCTCATGGAGTAAAAACTTTTCTTCCTTAGAAAGATATTTTTTTAAAAAACCTGCCATGTGCTCTAGTACATTTCTAGTTTTGCCTGCACTACTTTTTTTAGATATGGCAGTTTTAAAGAGTTGTTCATATTCAGCCAATATAAGAGAAAAATCAATTGATTCATGGTTTCCAACTATTTTTCCAAGTTTTCTGTAGATAGACTCATCTTTGGCCTGAAGTAAAAACTTGTGGGTTCTATGAAAATTAACAAGTTTTGAAAAAGAAGCATTCTCTTTAAACTTCTCAAACTCATCATATGCAAAGAGTTGCATAATGAAGTTTTCTCGTAGCCATGCATCACAAAGTCTACCTTCTTCTTCCATAGGAAGTAAAGGATAAGCTTTTTTACACATTGCTGCAAACATTCCATCACTTTTACCAGCAGAAAAACCATTCTCTTGATAAACCTTTGCACTTCCTAATCCACAACTAGGACTCTTTGATTTAAAAATAATACCACCAAGTTTGTGAGCCGAAATAGATTCTAAATCTTTTTTTGAACTCTCTAAAAGCTTTTCTGTTAAGTCATCTAATGTTTTGTTGGAAATCATAAGCTCTTTACCCTCTTTTTCAACAACTCTAATTGAAGGTCTTGGCGAAGAAAATGCCATGTCTTCAGGGCAAAATGAGATATAATCAGTATAAGCTGAAAGCTCATCCATCACAAAACTATCGCGTTTGTGCCCTTTGTCAAATCGAACTTTATACCCTAAAAGACATCCAGATATAGCAAGTAGCATTTTAGACTCCCAGCTCTTTTAATAGATTTTTTACATTTGATGTTATACAGCCAGAATACACTGCACTTACAAGAGAAACCATATCGGGATTTTCTTGTACTATTTCATTTATGTTTGCATGAGATATCCCACCTATAACACAGACTGGAATGTCCAAAGCTTTTTTAGCTTTCTGAATGACATTACGAGACACTATACCAGAGTGTGGTTTTGTGGGTGATGGAAAAAATGAACCAAATGCCACATATGAAGCACCTTCATCTTGTGCCTCTTTTGCTTTGCTCACACTTCCATAACAAGAAACACCAATAATACCATCTGTAAAGATTGCACGAGCTTCTTTAAGTGGCATATCATCTTTTCCTATGTGCAGACCGTCTGCTTTTATCTCTTGTGCTAAATGAGGTCTATCATCTATTATAAAAGGAACACTATATTCTCTACACATTTTTTGAAGTTCTATGCAGATCTCCTTTACCTCTACATCACTTTTGATTTTATTTCTATACTGTAGTATTGCTATTCCAGCTTCTAGAGACTCTCTAACTTGTTCTAAAATACTCTCATCTGGAGTTAAATTATCATCTGTTATAGCATAGAGAGCCATTTTATTATTAAACATTTTTTCCACCTACCTTATGATTGATTGGTCCTGCTCCATGACCTAAATTTGGGGCATTTAAAATTGCCTGATAAACAAATTTTTTAGAGATAGCTATAGACTCTTCAAGTGTTTTACCTAAGGCTAAATTTGCTGCTATAGCACTTGAGTAAGAGCAACCTGTTCCATGAAGATTAGTAGTATTTAAAAGAGGAGATTCAAAGACTCTTTTATGATGTTCAAAGAAAAGCTGATCTATACTTAAATCACCGTTTGGCATCTCTAAAACTTGCTGTTTGATTAAGACTGGACAGGGTGATTGTTTAATCTTATTTAATGAGGCTGAATCCCCATGTTTATAGCCAAAAAGCTTATTTGCTTCATGCATATTTGGAGTTATAAGAGTTACATATGAAAAGAGTTTTTTCATAGCTTCAATCGCATCTTCTTGAAGTAGGGGAGAGCCAACTTTTGAAATAAAAACAGGGTCTAGTACTATGGGAATTTTAAGAGTAGAGATAATTTCACCAACACTCTCTATAATTTCCTTAGAGTAAAGCATACCTATCTTTATGGCTGCCACATCAAAATCATCTAATACAGCTTGAATCTGCTCTTGTATAAATGAAGTGGGTAAAGTTTCTACACTTCTTACACCTGATGTGTTTTGAGCCGTAAGAACTGTAATTGCAGAAGTTCCAAAGACTCCAAAAGCCTCAAATGTTTTTAAGTCAGCCTGAATCCCAGCACCACCACTAGAATCTGAGCCTGCGATTGTTAATACTACTTTCATTTTTTCTC
>CAZPRE010000150.1:0-4971 GCA_964588875.1 uncultured Sulfurimonas sp.
CTTCGTGATCTTGCAGGTAAAAAAGCTCGTATTAAAGAACTTAGAAGAAAATAATTCTTCTAAGCTCCGGCTTTTCTCTTCTTTATTTAGCTCCCAAAAACTACTTAATATTCCCACTCTCTTATAAAGAGGCTTCTAATTTAATTAACTTTATTGTTTTATCAGTATAAACTTTGTAAATTATCTCTTATACAATAGATATGGAAAGAAATGAATTACTTAAAAGATCTTCAAAAAGTTATAGAAATAAACTCCTATACTAAAAATAAACATGGTGTAGATAGAGTTGGTGAAGTTTTTGATTCATGGCTTGGTGAACTTGGCTTTGATATAGAAGTTCATGAACGCTCTTTAATTGGTAATCACCGTCATTACAAATCAAAACATACAACCTCTTCAAAAAAATTACTCTTACTTGGACATCTTGATACTGTTTTTCCCAAGGGAAAATTTGAAGAGTATATTGAAGATGAAAAGTGGATTTATGGTCCTGGTGTATGTGATATGAAAGGTGGAAATGTTGTTGCTGTTGAGGCACTAAGAGAACTTAGTAAAGATGGTGTTGCAATTGAAAATATCGATATACTTTTTGTGAGTGATGAAGAGACAGGGAGTGATGACTCTAAATACTTAACAGCTCAGCTTGCAAAAGATTATGACTACTGTTTCGTTTATGAGGCAGCTGGTGAGCAGATGGAAGTAGTTACTGGACGCAAAGGTGTTGGAACTTTTTTTATAAATATAGTTGGAAAAGCAGCTCATGCTGGAAATAGCTATACAAAAGGCCATGATGCAAATCTAGAGGCTTCATATAAACTTCAAGAACTTGTAAAACTTACAAACTTAAACTTAGGAACAACTGTTAATGTAGGAAAAATAGAGGGTGGCATAGGTGCGAATACAATCTCGCCACATGCACACCTTACATTTGAACTACGTTATAAACTCCAAGATGAACGTGATAGAGTTTTAGCTAAGATAGATAAGATAGTCAAAACTTCTTATATTGATGGAACAACCTCTTCTTTAACTGGAGGAATTCAGCGTGATGTTATGCAGACATCAAGCTCTTCGTTAGAGCTGATTAAAAGTATAGAGAATATTACTAATACTGAGTTAAAGTCTGAAGAACGCGGTGGTGTAAGTGATGCAAATATTGTAAGCTCAAAAGGTGTTGTAACTCTCGATGGTTTTGGACCGTTTGGGGATGGTGATCATACGATACATGAGAGAGCAAGTAAAGAAAGTTTTGTGAGTAGAATTGAATTAAGTACAAAGTTATTTAAATATTTTGTAGAAAATAAAAATTTTTAGGGGTTATTATGTCAGATAGAACAATTGGAATGTGGTTATATACAAATGGTGGTGGCGATAAAATTGCTAAAAAGATTATTAAAAAACTTAAAGATAGAGATATTGATACAATTGATAATATAAATCTTAGAAATGCAATAGCTAAAAATGGGCATATTATACATGGTGGCATTAAATTGGATAAGTTGGATTTATTCTTTTCATATAATGCAGGAGAACAAACTCAGTATCAGACTTATTTATACAAAGCATTAAATAGGGTTATTCCTATGTTAAATACATTTGAATCTTTTGAATTAACAGAAGACAAATTTCACACCTCTTTTGTATTAAGAAATAACGGTATTCATACTGCTGATTATAAACTATGTCATAGAGATGATGGTCATGAATTAAAGAAAATTATCAAAAAATGGGATAAGATGGTTTATAAGCCAACCGATGGTTGGGGTGGTGTAGGATTAACTAAAATAGAGAGCGAAGCAAATCTAGATATGTTGATGCCATTTTTAAATCAGATGGATTTACGCTACTTTTATGTTGAAAAATTTATTAAATATGACAACAGTGACTTTAGGGTTGACATAGTGGATGGAAAATTTGTTTCATGTTATGGTAGAAAAGCAAGTGGAACGGACTGGAGAACAAATGTTACTAGCGGTGGTTCAGTTTTTATGCGTGAAGCAAATGATGAGATTATAGATGTATCAATAAAAGCTTGTAAGGCTACTGGTGTAGACATTGGTGGTGTAGATATCATTTATGATATAGAAAAAGAAGAGTATGTGGTTCTTGAAGTTAATGGTGTACCAGCATTTGCCACACCTGAACAGGAAAAAATGGGATTAGATTTTAATGATAAAAAAATTGATTTAATAGTTGATTTAATAGATAAAAAGACTGCAAAGAAGTAATTTAGAGTCACCTTTATAGTATACTTTCAAATATAATAATTATTTGAAGGTAACAATTTGAGAGAACAATATACATCCTACAACGACTGTGTTGACTTTTTTAAGTCAGCAGAAAAAACAAATCCTAATCTTTTTAAAGTAGAAACTATCGGAACAACTTGGGAAGATAGAAAAATAATAGCTGTTAGTATCACAAATAATGTGAAGACTAATAAAGAAAAACCAGCACTTTTTTATACAGGTACTATTCATGCCAGAGAGTGGATAGGAATAGAACTATCTTTAACATTTGCTCAATATATATTAGAGCATATTGACTATGATCCGCAACTAAATGCTCTCCTAGATCGTTCAACTCTTTATATGGTACCATGTGCAAATCCAGATGGATTTGAATACTCTAGAAATCACTTTGCATTTTGGAGAAAAAATAGACGTCGTAATTCAGATGGTAGTTTTGGTGTTGATTTAAATAGAAATTTCTCTGTTGGGTTCACTCCAAATAAAGATACTACATCAAATGTTTATTCAGGTCCAACCGCATTTAGTGAGCCAGAGACTGCAGCACTTCGTGATTTTGTGCTAGATCATAAAAATATAACAATAGCACTTGATTACCATTCGCAAGGAAATGTTTTCTTTCCTGCACATAACTTTATTCATGAAGATTCAGAGGACGCAATTGATTTAAATCTATTAGCTGGAAATATGGCTGAAGAGATTAGACGTGAGTCTGGGCGTGAGTATGGTATTCATATGGGAAAACCACCTGTTCATCTTATTTCAGGAAGTGGTCGAGAGTTTTATTATTCACAAGGTGCTCTTTCAATCGTAGCGGAAGTTGGAACTAGAAATATTAGTGATTATAAAGAGCATATGAGTGAAAATATTGATGAAAATATTCCAGCATTAATGCGTGCTCTTTCGGAAGTTAATAATTATAGGCAAGATGATGCCCTACTAAGAGTTGAAAACTTTAAAGCTACAAATGTAGCCTCTCGTGAAGTGGAGCTAGAATGGGATTATATAGAAGATGATACACTTTACTTTGAAATTTACCGTTCAAGTAAAGAAAAAGGCTTTGCACAGGCTTCAAATAGAATCGGGATGACTAAGCTTAAAACATTTACAGATAGAAATTTACCTTCATCCACAAACTATTACTATTATATTAGAGCAGTTTGTAAAACTAGACAGGTTAAATCACCATTTGCACAGATGGTTGGAGTAAGAACACAACCCGCAGAAAATATGTTTTCAAAAATTCTCTATCCTATTGCTGAAAAAGTTGGTTATGTTGGAGAGAAAACAAAGAAAAATAGTGAACACTTTGGTGAGAATTCACTTTTTGTAGGATATTCTGAACATAAAGGGGAGTGTTTAGGTGTGTGTAATTTTTCATTAAGTACTATCCCTGAAAATGCAATTATTACAAGTGCTTCAATATCTTTTTATCCAATGAATAGAGTTACAGTACAGGTTGAGAGCTATGGTGAGTGGCGTGTCGGTCAAATTGATGAGCGAACTGTGGATAATATTGATAGTTTCGATGATATAAAAGGTGCTAAAGTACTAAGTTATATAGATAGACCAACTGGTTCAGCTCAGCTTGCTCAAGGGGTATGGCGTGACTATAAGTTTGCAAACCAAGAGATTGAAGTTTTACAGAAATCTCTTAAACGCCGTGAAGCATGCTTTAGAATGGAAGGTCCATCTTCTTTACCATTAGATCGTGCATCACAAATGATGCAATGGGATATAGGATATGGAACATTTAGTGGAGGTCTTACTTATAGACCCAAATTGGATATATCATACACTATTAATGAAGCCAGAATTGATCTTCAATCAGTAATGGAAGTGACTGCTACAAAAGAGAAAATATTTGAGTCCTCATTAAATGCAGGTTTTTCTAAAGATGGTGATAAAATTTATGGCTGTATTGAATTTGATTTATCAAATCTTCCAGAAATGGATAACACTGTAATTTCAAGTGCATATATAGACGTAGAAGCGAATAAAATAAGTTCTCAAAATAACCTACGTTTTCATATCGAGATGATTATCCCATGTGAAGGTGAAAAAACATATGAGAAAATTAAAAATCGAGATATTATAGAAAGAATAGGTTATGATGTAAGTATAGTAGATATTAAAGATAGAGCTAAACAGAGATTTATCTTTGATAAACATGCAATTAGTGAAATGTTGAGTAATGCATCAAAAAATCCTAAGGCTATATTTGTAATCTCAGCATCATCCCAAACTTCATTTTGTAAATCTCAGAGTGTAGAATGGCTAGATTCTAAAAAGATGAAAAAACCATCTTTAGTGATTAGTTATATTAAAAAAAGAAGATCAGCACCTACTCCAGTTAAGAATTTAAAATATAAAATTGAAAATGATCTAATAAAGCTAGAATGGGATAAAGGAGAGGATGAAGTAACTAATGGTTATATAGTTGTTAAAAATCCATTTAAAGTTCCATGTTCAGCCTATGATGGTGAAAAGCTATATGGTGGAAGTGATACATATACATATGATAATTTTGGAGATAAGGGTGTGCACAAGTATTATGCAGTATTTGCATATGATGATGTACCAAATATTTCAGAGCCTACATTTATAGAAGTAAATAAGTAAAATATATCAATGCATTATTATAAATCATAATGCATTGATAAGCATAATACATTCCCACAAAAAGCAACCAACCACTAATCTCTAAACTCCCCAAACCATT
>CAZPRE010000151.1:0-4971 GCA_964588875.1 uncultured Sulfurimonas sp.
TCATAAAAAAGATGTTTTCAAAGAGAGTGGTATCAAAATTAACCATAAAAACTTAAATCATAAGTTTTCAATTGATGATGCAAATAATATTTACAGAATTGAATTTTATAAAAATGATGAATTTTGTTCCATGTCAATGGTTCATTTTAAATAGGATTGTATTAAATGAGTAAAGAATCACAACACTCTTTTTCAAGTGTAATTTCAGTTAATCCATACAAAGATACTTACCTGAGTGGTATATCTAGTTTTTTAAATGAGGTTCCATCGCCAGAGTTTGCAAAAGATCAATTTGTAATCTCTTATTTAAATACACAAAGCTTTATAAACTCTCAGATTGAAATCAGTAAAAATATCCCTGAAGAAGATTTACAAGATGCCATTAGTAATAAAGCATATGATGAATTAGCACTAGATCAAGCTATTGAATACCAGATACAATTTATAGAAACTTTTCATAATTTGGATGATGAAAACAGACATTTTCATATTTTCATTGTTGACCCTCTAACGATATCAGAAACATATGACACAGTAGTTGAGAAAATAAAATATATAGATGTTATTATCCCATCTCCTCTCCTGATAAAATCATTATATACAAAAGAGATCATAGACAATAGTGGTGTACACTGTTATATATACTTCCAAGAAAATAATGCATTTATAACTATTTATAATAAAAAAGAATTTGTTTATACGAAATCCATTAAATATTCTCTCTTACAAATGCATGAGAGATTTTGCGAACTCTATGGTGAACAAATTCAATATATAGACTTTATTAACTTTATTTCTAAAGAGAGTTTAAAGGATACAACAAGCGAATATAAAGAATTTATCATTAAACTTTACAAAGAGCTCTTTGCAAATATTAATGATATTTTAACTTATGTCAAACGTGCTTTTGAAATAGAAAAAATTGACCATATCTATATTGGTTCTCAAATTCAAACAGTTACTAAACTTAATGAAATGTTAGAAGTTGAATTAAATATCAAATCAAGTGACTTTGATTTTGACTATGGCTTTGAGAGTAATGACATCTATATTGATCAACTGCATGCTCTTATGCATATATACACAACACTTACAAGTGATGAAAAGTACACTAACAACTTCACAGTTTATCATCGTCCACCAAAGTTTATAAAACGAGAAAGTGGTAAAATTATTATTTTAGTTGCAGCATCATTTGCAATTGCTTTTGCTTATCCAATCACATACTGGGTATTAACATATGCTCAATCTCTACAACAAAATCTCTTACAAGAACAATATACAGAGTTACATAATTTAAAAATAACAAGAGAAGCTACTATAAATAATAGAGCAGCTGATAAGAGCAAATCACTTACCTTACTAAAACAAGAGAAGAAAGAGTATACAAATAAGAAAAATACACTTGTAAAGATACATGACGTTAAAGTAAACTATCCAATGAAAGCGAAGATTCTTTCTAAACTATCAAAAGATTTAGATAAATTTAATGTGCGAATGGAATGGCTATCTTATAGTGAAGATGAAAAATCAAAAAAATTCATCTTAAATCTAGTCTCATCTAATGATAAAAAGATAACTCAGCTTGTTCAGTACTTAACAAAAACTCACGAAGGCGAGTTCACTTTCTCGTTAGAGAAAATATCATTTGAAGAAGAAGATAAAAAATATTTTAGTAAACTAACGGTGGAAATATTATGAAAATAAATATTGAAAATTATTTACACAGAATAGATAGTGCCTTTAAAGATAAAACACAAAAAGATATGTACATGACATATATAATGATATTTAGTGTTATTTTTGCCTTCTCTTATCTTCTATTTTGGGATAGTTCTTTTGAGCACTTTAAGCAGAAACAGACTAAAATCACGTCTTTAGAAAATAAGATTATGAGTGACAATCTCTATCTAAAAATAAATCCAGAAAGTAAAATTGCTAAACTTGAGCAAGATATAAAACTGACTAATGCTCAAGTCTTAATACATAAAGACAATAATGCTTATATTAAAAATAAAATAGAAACGATTTCATTTCTAATTTATGATGAAAGAGCATGGGGTGAGTACCTATACTCCATATCTAAAAATGCCAAAAAACATAATGTGAAAATTTTAAACTTTAGCAATAATTTTGCACCCGACAGTGATTCATTTGGTCACATTCTAGATATATCAATAAAATCAGTTGGAAATTATAAAAATACTTTAAAATTTATCAACTCACTTGAGCAAAGTAACTTGGTTGTTGATATACATCATTTAAACATTCAAGCAAAAGATAAATTAAGTGCTGATTTAAATTTATCAGTATGGGGGATTACTTACTAATGAAAAATTTTATTATCGTTACTGTGTTATTTTTTATTGTTAACTTAAGTGCTAATGAACTCGCTTGGGTGGATGAACAAATAGAAGCTATTAAACCATCAAGAAGTGGCCTCAAAAGTTCATCTATTTCATCAATGAAAGATCCTTTTATTTTTCTAAAAAAATATAAAAAAGAAGTTGTAAAAAAACAGAAGACAACTCAAAATTCTTTAAATAATATTAGTGCCACCTTGACAAAAAAGAAAAAGGTTATTCAAAAAAAGAAAAAGTTATCACTTATGGCTGTTATTAATAAATCAGCTTTAATTAGCGGTATTTGGTATAAAAAAGGTGATACAGTCAATGGGTACAAATTATCTGAGGTTAATAAAAAGTCAATACTTTTAACTAAAAAAAATAAGAAAATAATACGTTCCACCCAAAGTATAAATAAAAAATTACATTTCAACAATAAGTAGGTACAGAATTATGAAACTTATAAATAAATCAATATACTCAACACTTTTAGCTCTAATGCTATCAAGCAGTGCTATTGCTGACTGTTCTTACGAACTCTTTAGTATCAGTTCTACAAAGGGAACTAAAATTATAGACTTTATAGATCAGTTGAGTGATGAATGTGAGTTTAGTATTATTATTACTGATCCCTATGCTGAAAAGTTTTTAGAGACAACATTAAATAAGACTCATCTAAACAACCTAACTATTGATGAAGTACTATCAATTATTCTCAATGAAAACAACCTTTCATATACTCTAGAGAACAACCTTTTAAGGATATCCTATCTTACAACAAAAATTTTCAGTATTGACTATATTCTGTCGCATAGAAAAGGAAGTGGGAGCACAGACATTACACTAAGTTCAGAAACAGACATACAAAGTAATTCACAAGGTCGTGCTACAACGGGGGCAACGGGAGCCTCTGGTGGAAAATCCAGTGCGAACTCAGGGGCTAATATAGAAACGAGTGATGAAGTTAAATTTTGGGAAGAGTTAGACTTAGAATTTCAAACTATCATAAATAGACCACAAGATACATACCAAGCACCAAAACCTGTTATAAATAAAAATGCTGGCCTAGTTACTGTAACCGCTACCACTAAACAGATGCAACGGTTTGAAAACTATCTTAAAAAGCTACAAAGTAAGGTTCAGTTACAAGTACTTATAGATGTACAACTGTTATCCGTAACTATGTCAAATGCTAAGACTACCGGTATTGATTGGGAACAACTATATGCTCTTCAAAGTATAGAACTAGCTGTAAATCATATTTCTAATAATAATGCAAAAACATGGGAGTCTGGTGATAAAAGTATTAATATTTCAACAATGGCTGAAAGTGGGGTTGATGCATTTGACTCAGTTGCTAATATCGTTAGTGTCAAAGCTGGCGGTTCTCTTAACGAGGTTATCAAATTTCTTCAGACTCAAGGTGATGTTAATGCAATTTCAAATCCTAAAGTTTTAACACTAAACAATCAACCTGCTCTTATTACAGCAGGAACTGAATATTTTTACAAACTTACAAGTACTGAAACACTAGCCAGTGGAACAAGTGGTACACAGGGCACAGATGAAAATATTAAATCTGTTTTTGCAGGAGTTCTGCTTTCAATCACTCCACAAATTGGTCAAAATGACACAATTACTCTAATCGTCAATCCATCTCTATCTGAAACAAGAAGTGATATTTCCGCTGACAATAGTAATAGAGTTATGCCACCAGATCTTGTTCGTCGTCAGCTCTCTTCTGTTGTAACAGTCAAAGATGGAAACCGTGTAGTACTTGGAGGCTTAATTAATACAAAAAATACAAATAAGTCCAATAAAGTCCCTCTTTTAGGTGATATTCCTATTATAAGTTATCTCTTTAAATATGAAGAAATGGTAAAAGTCACAGAAGAACTTGTTATTATTATTGAACCACATATTATCCATAGAGAGAGAGATTCCGTATCTTTATCTGACTTAGGTTATGAGGGCTTAGTTAACGGTGTATTAACCAATGAAAGGTCCGTTTCAATGTCTGATGGAGTTGATAAGCTTGCTGAAATAAACCGTCCAAAAGTGGATTCAAAAGCCATTGAAATTTCTAAATAAAATAAGGTTATAGCTAAATATGAACTCAAATATTTTTGAAAATTCTAAAGATGTTTTTTTAGATACTGTACATGCTAAAGACTACATACAATTTGACCGTGTCTCTACAATTTATCAGTCTCTCAAAAACTCAATTAAAAAACCACTTAAAATGGTTTTACTTTATGGTAGACCAGGAACTGGAAAAAGTATGTTTCTTGCAAAACTTTACCATGACCTATCTTCCACTCAAGATGTATATATATACAAAACTCCCATATTAGATGAGAATGAATTTTTTAAAACCTTAGCCCAAGATATTTTTTCTGTGAATTATAAGGGGGAACTCAACTTTACTCAGTTCATGAAAATTGCTGATAATAGTTCTCTTAATTCTGTTCCTGTAATACTCTTAGATGAAGCACAACTCTACCCAAATGAACTGATGGAAAAGATAAGACTACTTTCAGATACAAGAAGTGTAAAATTTGTTGTTACCCTTCATAAAACAGAAAAAGAAGATCTCATAGCAAAAGAGCATTTTCAAACAAGAATT
>CAZPRE010000152.1:0-4920 GCA_964588875.1 uncultured Sulfurimonas sp.
TAAGATTGCAGCTTTTGCAGTTGATTCTACAGGTATCTGTTCAATTTCTAAAAAACCATGCTCTGATAAAAATTCTCTACACTGTCCAAAACCTTTATCTTTAGAGTAAATTTTTGTTATTTTTTCTAATTTTTTTGCCTTAGTTGCAAAAGACATATGGATAGGCATATAAAGTTCTGAAACAATTTTCACAGAACTTTTAGCAAGTAAATCTAGTGTCTCACCTACAATTCCATCACGGGAATTTTCAATAGGCACTACACCAAACTTAGCGCGCTTGGACTCTAATGTTTTAAAAACAGAGTGGATAGAACCAAGTGAGAGATAATCACTCATACCCCCAAAACGACTCTCTGCTGCTTGGTGAGTAAAACTCCCTTCAGGTCCAAGATAAGCTATGCGTTCTGGTAACTCCAAGTTACGTGAAACAGCAAAAATTTCCAAAAATATAGCTTCAATAGCACCTGCCTTTAAAATACCATTTGAATCCTCGCTAATTTTTGAGAGTCTGTTAATAATATCTTTTTCGCGTTCTGGTCTATAAACAGCTGTTCCCGTACTGTGCTTTATTTCACCAACTCTCTCAACAACCCTCATACGTTTATTTAAAAGTTCTAATACTTCGTTATCAATAGAATCAATTGCATCTCTACATTCTTCTAAAGTTTTCCAATCACTAATTTCGCTCATATCTTCTCCAATATCTCTTGAATATCTGCATATACTTCGTCTGGTTTTAAATTATCTTCTAAAAAAGGTACTATCTCTTGCTCAGTTTTGTACTTTCCACTTGTTACAAAAACAGTCTTCATACCCATCTCTTTAGCTCCACCTAAATCACCTTTGACGTCATCACTAATCATTGTGATTTTATTAAACTCAGCACTCAAGTCTTGTTTCTTCAGCCCTCGAAGTGACTCTTCATAAAATGCCGTACTAGGCTTTCCAACAACAGTGTAAGTACAAGATGTGGCGAACTCTAAAAGTTTTAAAATTGCTCCAACACCAGGATAGCGTTTAGAGTTTTTTGCATAAATTGATGTCTCATGCATTCCAACTAAAGAGGCGCCATCTAAAATAAAATCTATCATTTGTGCATACTCATCAGCAGAAAAATCTTCCTTAATCGCAACAAGCACAGTTTTAGGATTTTTATAATTTAATACATAACCCATTTTCTTCAGTGTTACTAAAAATTCCGCTGCTCCATAAGCCGCAACTGCATCTTTAGAAACACGAGACTCTAAAAGCATCAGAGGGTCAAGATACTTTGTAAAATCAAAATTAAATCCTATTGACTTTAAATAAGTATAAAAATCTTTTGATGCTTTTTTAGTATTGTTAGTAATAACCATATAAGGGGTTTGATCCGCGTTTAGTTTCTCTATAAATGCGATACTTCCACGAATGGGTGATTTATCGCTATCACTGATTAATGTACCTTGAACATCTATAAAAAACAAGTGAACACTTTATATAAATTATCTTCTATCATTTTAAGACCTCTATACTCCCAGTAACCTAAACTAAAAATTCTTTTTCTAATGCAATTAAATCATCAAAAGTTTCACGTTTACGAATTAATCTTGACTCTGTACCTTTTAACGCAACCTCAGCACTTCTACCACGAGTGTTATAGTTACTTCCCATACCAAAACCGTAAGCTCCCGCACTATGCACAACAATTAAATCATTATGTGCTAACTCTGGAAGTTGGTAATCTTTTGCAAAGAAGTCACCACTCTCACAAACAGGACCAACAATATCAACCGCTCTTGGTTCACTTCTTGATTCACTCACCACTTCAATCTTATGAGAAGCATTATAAAGGGCCGGACGAAGAAGATCATTCATTGCACCATCAATCACAACAAATTTTTTCGATCCATTTTGTTTTTCATATAGAACTTTAGATACAAAATAGCCCGCGTTTGCAGTCAAAAAACGACCAGGTTCACAAATAACCGTTAAATCAAGTCCTTTAAGAGTTGCTAAGATAGCCTGTGCATAATCATAAGTATTTATAAGCTTCTCATCATTATATTTAATCCCTAATCCACCACCAACATCAAAAAATTTAAGTTCAATCTTGATTTTTTCTAAAGAGCGTACCAGGTCTGCGACAATTTCCGCTGATTCATAAATCGGTTTTAGTTCTGTAAGTTGTGAGCCTATATGAAAGTGTATTCCTACAGGGTCTAAGTAATCAGAGTTATTCGCTTTGATATACATACGCTTAGCACTTGTCAAATCAACACCAAACTTATTATCATGCAGCCCCGTTGAGATGTAAGGGTGTGTTTGAGGGTCAATATTTGGATTAACACGTACACTGATGCGAGAAACTTTACCAAGCTCTTTAGCTATCATTTCTACACGACCTAGCTCCGCTTCACTCTCAAGATTAATATATAAAATATCTTTCTCTATCGCTTCACGAATCTCATCATCACACTTTCCAACACCAGAAAAAATAATTTTATAAGCGGGAATACCAGCAAGAAATGCACGACGGACTTCACCAATGGAAACACAGTCTGCACCAGCACCAAGTTTTGCAAAATGTTGCACTACACTAAGATTTGAATTTGCTTTTACAGCATAGCAGAGAATTGACTTTCTTGCTTTAAAAGAATCTTTTAGCTCTTCATATTGAGCCTGCATATAATCTAAGTCATAGATATAAAGTGGGGTCTTATATTTATCTGCTAACTCTTTAAAATTTATCATAAATAATCCGTAATATTTTTAAAGAGATTTTATCCAAAAAGTGCTTATGTTTTTGTTATGTAGTGATCCGATACTTGTTCCATTGCCTTAATGCAATTAAAAAGAGAACTACAATGGGTGAAATTACTCCAATTTCACTCGAAATCGTCTTATTATTTGAGAGTTCTATAAGCATAAAAAGAACTCCCCAAACCATAAGTGTGGCAAGTATTGCTCCAAAACTAAACATCGAAATATTTAAAAAGCGCACACTTATAGGTACAAAAAAGAATATGATAACAACTAGACAGGGTACAAAAAATGGATAGATAAATATTTTATAAAGCGCAGCTTTAATACTATTTGTATTAACATTTTGTTTCTCTAAAAGTTTGATTGCATCAATAGCATTCATTATGGTAAAATTAACCTTACCCTCATAAACCTGGTCAAGCATTTTAGGTCTAAACCCATGTAAAATCTTCAACTCTTTAAACTCATTTATATCAAATCCAGGAGAATTAAAGCTCATATCATCTGGTTTAACAATCAAATCAGCTCTATCTATATACCAATAATCATCTCTGTACATTGCAGACGAAGCGACTAAGACCTCTTTTAAAGAGTTCTCTTCTACACTAAACACTCTAATACCTTCCGCTTTTTCTTGTAGTGGTAGCATCTTAGAAAAGTAGATATATTGATCTTTATATGTAAAAAAAAGGTCTCGTGTGGGCGATAGGTATTGAGAGTGTTTACGAATATTTTTTGAAAATTCATCAGCACGTGAGAAACTAGGAAGTGCATGTAATGCGATAAACAGAACTATAATGGATGTTGACACTACCAAGAATGGACGAAGAACATCTATTCTAGTGTAGCCTAAAGAGTAAAAAGAGACTAAGGCATTTGAACGGATTAAAAATATTTTTGTTGATATCATCGCAAAAACAAGTGAAAGTGGGAGAAGCATATCAACAGCATAAAAGGATTTATATGCTAAATAGATAAGTGTTAGGTTAGCTGATTTTGAGAGTTCTGAAGCATTTTCCATATAGTCAAATCCAACAAGAAACATAACTAATGCACTTAATATAATAAATATATACTTCAAGTAATGAAAAGAGATATACCTAAATGCTAACAAATTGTTCCTTCATGCATAGTCTGAATAAGTCCAGGTTATATTTTAATTACTAGTCTATTTTAGCTTAAATTTTTTAATGGTAAACTTAGAACTAGTATCTTCTAGAGAGTTTTTAAATAAAAACTCTATTGCATCACATGTATGTTTTATCCACTCATCAATATGGGATTCTTCATCTGTATTAAAATTACTCAGTACATAAGAAGAGACTTCCCCTTTATGTTCTGGCTTGCCAATACCCATTCTAACTCGTCCATACTCACATGATATCTTTTCATCTGTAGACTTTAGTCCATTGTGTCCACCATGACCACCACCATGTTTAAAACGCAATGTTCCAAATGGTAAATCTAAATCATCATGTATTACAACAACCTCATCTACCTTGTAAAACTTTTTTACCGCAACTATTGAGTCGCCGGAAAGATTCATAAATGTAAGTGGTTTTAATAAAAAATGATTTGAGAATTTGAAAAGTTCACCCTTAAATGATGAAGAGGAAAGTTTTTGAGCACTATGTCGTTTTATAAGTTCATCCATAACCATAAAACCGATATTATGGCGTGTAAATGTATAGGCGGAACCAGGATTCCCCAGTCCGACTATAAGCATGATTACTTAGCTTTAATGATTGAAACTAATGCTACACGTGTAGAGTCTAAAATAGTAACATTTGGAATCTCTGTTAAATCACGAACAAGTCTAGAAGCACCAGTATCCATCTCAGTTACATCAATTTCGATTGAAGCTGGAAGATTTTCTGGAGTACATTTAACTGTTAAACGTGGCTTAGCAATATGAACAAGACCTTTATTTTTAAGACCTAATGCTTCACCAATAGGAACAACAGGAACATTAAACTTAGCTTCAACACCAGTTTGTGCTACCATTAAATCAACATGTAATAAATTACCTGTAACTGCTTGAGACTCATATGATTGAACAACAACATTCAACTCTTTGCCACCCACTGAAACTGGGAATGCGATAGTCTCTTTGTTGCGAACAGCACGGATATATTCATTCATTTTGAATGCAGCGTGAACATTGTCAAGCCCTTTTCC
>CAZPRE010000153.1:0-4906 GCA_964588875.1 uncultured Sulfurimonas sp.
TTCACTTTTCTCTGCAAAACCATTTTTTACAAAACAACTACATGGGTTCTTTACTTCTACTCTATACATTTCTATCTCCTAAAAATCAAATATATCGTCAAAATTAGGAATGAATTTACTTTCTCTAGTCGTGATGTTACTGCTATATCTGAAAATGTATTACTCGTATCTCTAAATGCCACTTTTCACCTCTTCTTGGTTATATTATTTTAGCTAAAAAATGCTTCAGTGGACTCAATACTATAAATAAGGAGATTTCTGTCATAAAAGTGTAGTTTAGTTACTTTTTAAATAGTTTGGAGTAATATAAGAGAAAGTAATTAAGCCTAAATATTAGGACTTAATTACTTTAAAAGAAGGGTCGAACTAGATGTTGTCGCGAATATCTAAATCAGAAACTAATTTATTATAAGCATCTTTTTGAGTTCTTTTGAAGTACTTCATAAGACGACGACGTTGTCCAACTAGTTTTAGTAGACCTAGTCTTGATGCATGATCTTTCTTAAAAACTTTTAAGTGTTCAGTTAATTCTGCAATTCTTGCTGTTAAAAGTGCAATTTGAACTTCACTTGAACCTGTATCTGTTTCTGTACGACCGTATTGTGTAACGATCTCTTGGATTTTAGCCGAATCTAAAGCCATAATAGCCTCCTGAGTGGTATAATAATCTAACATTCACACATCATATGTAAAGTTGAACCGGGATTATACCTAAATTAAACTTGATTTTATTTTTAGTTGGATATTTTGAAACAAAGCTATACATAATTATAATTTCAACTTCTTTAGCTATAATCTAATCTTTAAATAAATCACTATACAAAGTTCATAATTATGTTAATAACCCGTGCAAGCGAATATGCTATTTTATCTCTTATCGTTTTATCTAAATCAAGCTCTCCTCTGGATAGTGAAACACTATCTCGTGAGCTCTCAATCTCTAAAAGTTTTTTAGCCAAAATTCTTCAAGCTCTAGCAAAGCAAGGTATTTTAAAGTCATACAAGGGTGTAAATGGTGGCTTTGTGTTAGAGATAAAGCCAAATGACATTAGCTTACTTGATATCATGTCTTGTGTTGAAGGTAAAGCACCTGCAGTATTTGACTGTGCCGCATCTGCAAAAAATTGCCCGTCCGATAAGGCTGAAATCTGCTCACTCTGGCCTTTCTTAAATAAACTGCAGGGGAAGATAGATTCTTTTTTAGCTGAACTTACTCTAGCTGATATTCTAGAAGACTAGTCCATTGGCAAGAAAACTTACATTTAGACAACAGGTTGGTATAGCACTAAATTTTCTCATTGGACAGAGAGATTTAAGTGTTGTTATCTTTGTAATGGCAATTCTGGCCATTATTATCGTTCCCCTTCCATCGGCCTTCCTTGATATTTTGCTAACTATTTCAATGGCATTAGCTGTACTTATTTTACTAATTTCACTTTATGTCCCAAAACCAACCGACCTAACAACTTTTCCAACTCTTATTCTTATTTTAACACTATTTCGACTCTCTTTAAATATTGCAACAACAAGAATGATTTTAAGTCATGGACATGAAGGTCCAGATGGTGTAAGTAGTATTATTACTAGTTTTGGTGACTTTGTTGTAGGTGGAAATTTTCTTATTGGTATTATCGTCTTCTCTATACTTGTACTTATAAACTTTATGGTTATTACTAAAGGTTCTACTAGAGTTGCAGAGGTTGCAGCAAGATTTACTCTTGATTCTATGCCGGGTAAACAGATGGCAGTTGATGCCGATTTGAATGCAGGTCTTATTGATGATGCTGAGGCAAAACAACGTCGTGCAGAAATATTACAAGATGCAAACTTTTATGGGGCTATGGATGGTTCTTCTAAATTTGTAAAAGGTGATGCTGTCGCTAGTATTGTAATTATTCTTATTAACATTATTGGTGGTTTTCTTATTGGTGTTTTTCAACACGGTATGACAGTAGGCGATAGTGCATCCACATTTACACTTCTAACTATTGGTGATGGTTTAGTTGGTCAGATTCCTGCACTTATCATCTCTACTGCAACTGGTATCATGATTACACGCTCTTCAAGCGATGGGGATAACTTCGCAGAGGGTACAATTAACCAGATGATGGGAAATGCGAAGATTATGATGATAGTTGGTTTTATCATGATTCTCTTTGCTCTAGTGCCAGGACTTCCTACAGCTCCTATGGGTCTTGTAGGTATAATGTTTGCAGGACTAGGTTGGTCAGTTTACAAGTATGAAAGAGGAGAACTGAGTATACTTGATGTTGATACCATATTAGGTTCAAAATCAAAAGAGATGCAAGAAAAAGAGAAAGATGCTATAAAACCTAAAAAATCTCATGAAGAGATTGCAAAAGAGGAAGAAACTGCTCTTGAAGATATCTTAAAAGTAGAGATGCTTGAACTTACTCTTGGTTATCAGCTTATTCGTCTAGCAGACAGTTCCCAAGGTGGAGACTTACTCGAGAGAATTCGCTCTATGCGACGGAAAATTGCATCAGACTTTGGTTTTTTAATGCCTCAGGTCCGAATTCGAGATAACTTACATCTATTACCACAGCAGTATCAGATACTTCTTAAAGGTGTCTCTATTGGTGAGGGTGAAATTATGCCTGATAAATTTCTAGCTATGGATAGCGGAATGGCTACTGGGGATATAGCCGGAGATGCAACAAAAGAACCTGCATTTGGACTTGATGCACTTTGGATAAATCCTGATCAAAAAGAGGATGCTATCATCAATGGCTATACTGTTGTTGATCCAGCTACTGTTATTTCTACTCACATGAGTGAGTTAATCAAACGCAACGCTGAAGAGTTACTCACTCGTCAAGAGGTAAAAACACTTATAGATAAGATTAAAACTGACTTCCCTGTTATTGTTGATGATGTTGAAAAAGTTGCAAATATCGGACTTATTCAGAGAGTTCTTAAAGCTCTACTTCATGAGAAAATTCCACTTAAAGATATGCTTGGAATTTTAGAAACAATCGCTGATATTGCAGAGTTTACAAAAAATATAGATGTAATTACAGAACAAGTCAGAGCAAAGCTTTCACGCATTATCACACAGATGTATTCTAGTGATGATGGTGTTATAAGACTTCTAACATTTGACACAGACTCAGAGCAGATGATGCTAGAAAAATCAGTCGAACAAGATGGTCACAGAAACCTCATGCTAAATGTTGGTGAGATTAATGCACTCATTCAAGCTACAAGTACAAAGGCGGCTGAACTCCTACAAAAAGGTGTATCTCCTGTTGTAATAATAGTAGATCCCGGGCTTCGTCGTGGAGTAGCAGAAATATTTGAAAGATTTTCTTTAGATGTAGTCACCCTATCACATGCTGAAATAGACTCAAGTGCTACATTTGAAGTTATGGGTTCAATATCAATAAAATAATAAATACAAAAAAAAGGTTACAAATGAATGTTCACCACCTCTCACATATAGATTTAGATGGTTATAGTTGCCAACTTATCATGAAATATACTCCCTATACTATTACAAACTACAATGCAAACTACGGTGCAGAAGTTCGTTCTAAGTTAGAATTTATCTTAGAAAACATCAAAACTAGTAAGGTAAAAGATGCACTTATTCTCATAACAGATTTAAATCTGACAGCAGATGAGTCAAGATGGTTACATGGACAAGTAATAAAGATGAATGACTCTGGAGTAAAAATAACTCTTACTCTACTCGACCATCACGGAAGTGGTGAAGAGAGTGCTAAAAAATATAAATGGTACTTCCTTGACACAGAACGCTGTGCTACAAAAATTACATATGATTATGTAAAAGAGCACTTTGAATTTGACGAACCTGAGTGGATGGATGCTTATGTTAATGTAGTAAACGCGGTAGATTTATGGAAACAAGAAGAGGTGGAGAACTTTGAATATGGAAAAGTTTGTATGAGACTTGTAACCGAGACTCGTGAGCTCAACCGTGTAATGTTTGCAACTGAAGATTCTCACTATAAACTCTCTCTTTTACTTGAAGCTACTAAACTTATAGGTGAAGAAAATGCCCCTATCCTACTAGATGAGAAAATCCACGCAATTAAAAAAGAGTTTTTCAAAGAAGATAAAGATAACACTCTAGATAATCTTGCAACAAAATATGTTGTAAAACTGCTTGGTGCGAAAAAGAAAACGAACACTATTTACTATAAAGGATATAGAGGTTTCCTTAGCTACGGCGTTGGTAATACTTCTATTGTAGGGAATGGTTTCTTAGTGGCTTATCCAGACTATGACTTTATCGTAGATGTTAGCTACAGAGGAGCTATGAGCTTAAGAGCAGCAGATAATGTAAGTGTAGCTCAAATATCTAAAGAGTGGGCAAATGGTGGTGGACATCCAAACGCGGCCGGTGGAAGAATTATGGGCTTTAAGGAGCAGTATCGTTACGAAAAAGCAAAAGAGCAGATAGAGTCTCTTATAAGCGATAAAGAGGCTGTAGCAGGTAAGCTAGAGTGGAAAAAAGAGGATCTGGCATAAATGCCAAATCTAATTATTTAAAAAGTATCGCTCTACACCATTCGCTAGTCCAAGTGCCAGTTTCTTCTGGTACTTTACATTCACTAATCTTTTTGCCTCTTTTGGGTGTGTTATAAATCCAACTTCAACTAAAACAGAAGGCATCTGTGCACCAACTAAAACCCAAAATGGTCCTTCTCTAACTCCACCATCATGAATACCTTTATAACTCTTTTTTAGTGAGCCAAGCATACCACGTTGCAGATCAATAGCTAATTTATTTGAAGCTACAATATTATGAGAATTTAAAGTATTTAAAAAGCTCTTTTTACCATAAAAATTCATATCACTCATATCAGCAGAGTTCTCTTTTGCAGCAACTCTTTTTGCTCTAGCCGAACGTGATTTAGAA
>CAZPRE010000154.1:0-4861 GCA_964588875.1 uncultured Sulfurimonas sp.
ATGAATACTATAAACTAGCTTGGACAGCAAATGCCATTATCTGGACAGCAGCAAATGGTGGTACTTTAACTTACTTTTACGATTATCAACCATGGAATAACATTCAGTCAGGTGCAGGAAAATCAGAAGTTATAATGGAAGGTGTTACAACCTTTCAGTTTATGTCAATTGGTTCAATTATGAAGATTCAGGTATGTGCTGGATCAACTTTATTGGAGGATTATTCATTATGTAAAGAAAAAACAATATTTTAAAATCTTCTCTTAGAAAAATGTATCGTAGGGGTATGGCTATGATTATGGCTATTGCCGTAATTGTAATTATGGCTGGTATTATGGCTCTCTCACTCTCTATGACCACTATTACAACAAAAAGAACAGGTGACATATATCTTTATGAACAGGCCATTCTTCTTTCTAAAAGTGCTACTGAGTATGCACTACTAAGAATTGCACAAGATGGTCCATGTTCAAACCAGGTTATACCTACCTTTGTTCAAGATGGAATCTATAGTATTAGTATTACAAATAGATATGTTTATACTGCTGATATTTGTACAGACACTATAGTCGTTCAAACTCCTGAACAGAATGGCTCCGTAATAATGGACGTGACTGTTACCGTTTTACCATCTACAAACGTGACAACCGAACCTATAAGATATTTTAGAAGAACTATTCAAAAGTTATAAAACTGTAAACCTTTTTAATGTTATAATTTTTTTATAAAAGAAACAAAAGGATTATTAAATGAATATCTCTTTAACAGGAAGACATTTAGAACTTACTGACGCTATTAAAGCTCATATGAATACATCTATTGAAACTCTTAGCAAATATAACATGGACATTATTTCGGTAAATGTTGTTGCATCTGCTCAGACTAAAAAAGGTAAAGATCATTCAGTCGTTGAGTTTGTTATAAACCTAGCTCACAAAAACTCTATAATTATTAATGATGATGATTTATACGCCGCTATTGATATTGCAATATCTCGTGCTCAAAAAGCTATGCGTCGTATACACGACCGTGACACTTCTTACCAAAAAGTTGGTCTTAATGATGCTAAAGCCGAAGAAGTTAGTGTTAAAGAAGCTACTGAGGCTATGGAAGATGAAATCGTTCCAGTAACATTAGAACTTTACAAACCGCGTGAAGTTGAAGATGTTTTAGTTGACTTAAAAGATAGCGATAAAATATTTGAAATTTTTCTAGACAACGAAGATAAAACTCGTGTTTTATTTAAACGCTCTAACGGAACATTCGGTCTCTATTAAAATTCTAATTCCCCCTAGTTCCTACGCTCTGCGTTGGGACTAACACCTAAATCAGTTTTTACCAATCTAACTATTTCTTCATCCTCACCAATATTGACAAACCTAAACTGAGTTCCACTCTGATTAGTCCCTTTAAGCAAGTCACCACTTTTTCTAAATTTTAAATCTAAGTTTGCAATATCAAAACCACTTGTAGTATTTACAAACTCATCAAGTCTGCCTGAACTGTCTTGATTTGTATAGAGATAACAGTAACCTTTGAGTCCTGTACGACTAACTCGACCACGAAGTTGATGCAAACTAGAAAGACCTAATCTCTCTGCACCTACAATTACAACAGTTGTTAAACGCGGTAGTGAGATTCCAACCTCGACAACTGTAGTTGCTATTAAAATATTTCCTTTTTCTCTAAAATCAAGTAGCACCTGCTCTTTTTCTTTGTCTTTTCCATGAGTCACATATACATCAGAAAAATTCTTTTCCCAGTACCCACGAGCCTCCTCAATACTCTGATAATCAATCATCTCACTCTGCTCAACAAGAGGGTAAACTAAAAGTACTTGATTATTCTCCTTAATCTCACTCTCTATATGCTCTAGCAACTCTTTAAAATCACTCTTATGTATTACTTTAGAGTCTATATCTTTTTTAAATGGTGTTGAAGTTATAAGAGAGACATCAATATGTGCAGTCTCTATCATAGCTTGAGTCCGCGGAATAGGAGTGGCTGAAAACTGTAAAAAGTGCGGTTTAAGTTCACCTTCACTCACAAGCTTTTCTAACATATTTCTCTGCTGCGTTCCAAAACGATGTTGTTCATCTACCATCACAAGAGTTGTCTCTGGTAACTCTCTGTAAAGAAGAGCATGTGTGCCTATAATAAAATCAAACTCGCTTAAATCTATTTTTTTACTTTTATTAGTAACAAGAGTAACTTTTAGAGTAGGTAAAAACTTTTGTGCCTCTTCAAAAAGCTGATTAGCTAATATTGTAGTTGGAGCCATCAAGATAGATCGATTGTCTCTATTAATATATGCAGAGGCCAATATAACCATAGTTTTTCCACTTCCTACATCACCAACAACCATTCTCTTAGCCGCTACTTCTTTAGCCAAGTCAATCTTTATATCATCAATAGTGTTAATCTGCTCTGTAGTAAGATTAAAAGGTAAACTCTCCATCCATTCAGCATATGTACTATCAATTTGTTTTAGTGGCTTAAAGTACCTTCTTTTAGCTGCTAACATCTTCATATAAGAGTAGAGTTCTATATATTTCAATGCATTTAATGCATCTTCACTTAACTCTTTGTTTTGCAAAACCTCTTCACTTGGAAAATGAAGTTTAAGTACTTCATCTATTACATTAGCAGGAATACCTTCTGAGGCTAAGTTTTTATGATTTAAGTGTGCGCTAATAAAACGACCCATTACATCATTTCTAAGGTTCGACTTATACTTTGGTGTTATGGCACCTACTTTTGTAATCTTTTTAGGCATACTCATACTACAGCTTCCAGTTTTACACTCTATCATTCCATAATAACAGTCGCGTTCACCTACTTTAAACTGATGCATCATATATGCTTTTGGACGAAATAGCACACCCGTTACACTATAACCAAAGTTGTGTGCAAAAAAAGTAATTTGGATTGAGTTGGGGGCACGGTAAACAGACTCCACCGTAGCATCTATAAGTTGAAATTTATGAGTCTCTAGCTTTTCATTTACACGGAAGTCTTCGTAGGAGTGAGGGATAATAAGAGCAAGCTCAGACCAAGAGCTAATACCTAGTTTTGTGAACTTTGCTGTTATATCTTTTGTGAGTTTCATGCTATTTCCTTATTATAAAAGAATAGCTACTTTTTTAGACATACGCAAAAAATATGTCTATATGCAATAATTACTTAGTAACTATTGCATAAGATAAATCATTTATCTCGCTATGATCTTTAATAAAAATATTTAAATCTTCAAGTTTTAGATTTTTAATCTTTTCCAACTCTTGGACTGATGAGCCCAACTTCTCACCCTTATAAAACTCCATAAAAGTACGACTGAGTCTTTGGCTCATAGTCTCAACACGAAGAGGTTCACTTCCTAAGATAAATTTCTTAGTCTGCTCTAACTCTTCTTCAGTAACACCTTTTTTTACAAACTTGGATATTACCGCGTTTACAGTTTTTTGAGCCTCTTCTAAAGAGTCAAGTTTTGTTTGTAGGTAGCCACTAAAATAAGAGCTTGATTTACTTACATGAACTCTTGCATAGGCACTATAAGCAAGACCGCGTTTAACACGAATCTCTTCCATTAAACGTGATCCAAAACCACCAGTTCCAAGTATAAAAGTTGCAACTCTAGCCTTGTAGTAATCCTCATCACCATCTTTCATATTGTATGGTGATCCAAAATATACATATGCCTGTTCAGTCTCTCTTTTTAAGACAGACTCTTTAGGAGTTGGAGTAACAGCATAGTTTTTTATCTTTTCATTTGTACCTTTTGGTAAAGCATTTATAACTTTTGCTATTTTCATCTTAGCATCTTCTAAATCAATATCTCCACCGAGTACAACTATTAATCTCGAGCTTGCAAGATGAGAATTTATAAAACTTTTTACATCATTAAGATTAATGCTTTGAACACTCTCTAATGTTCCAGAAGATGGTTGTCCAAGAGGTGTGCCACTAAAAAGAATCGACTTTAACTCATTTGATGCTGTGTAATCAAAATCATTCTCTTTAGCACTCAGTCCACCTAATGTCATTGTTTTTACTTTTTTTACAGCATCTTCACTCAGATTTGGATCTTTTAAAAGTGCTTCAAAATGTTTTAAGCCCTCATCAAATTCCTCTTTAAGAGAACCCATTTCTATAACAAAAGTTTCACTTCCTGTTGATGAAGCTATATGAATCGCCTTTGATTCAAGCTTAGAGGCAAAGGCTGTAGAACCAAGCTTTTTAGTTCCCTCATTCATCATTTTTGCACTAAACTTTGCAAGTCCAGCTTTATTTGTATCTGAAATTGATCCAGAATTCGTAAATGTAAACTGCATACTCACAAGAGGTAGTCTCTTATCGTTCTCATAAACTAATGGAATTTTAAGACCATTAGTCTCTATATAATCTATTGTTGCTGCCATTATTATTTGTCCTAAAAGTAGTAGTGTTAAAAAGAATTTCATTAGTTAAAAATCTCCAATGTTTCATACGCTGTATTACGTACCGCAGCTCTCTCACCAATATCTTGTATGAGATGCACCATCTCATCTTTGGCCATACTATAAGCAGCTCCAGCTGAACTTACAACATTTTCTTCCATCATAGTTGAACCCAAATCATTCGCTCCAAAACGCAGTGCCATCTGACCGATATATGGACCTTGTGTTACCCAAGAACTTTGGATATTTGGCACATTATCAAGGTAAAGACGTGCAACTGCAAGTAAACGCAGATAACGATTTGAAGATGGTTTTTCCATATCTGGAATTAGGGCTAAGAGTTCAGTGTTTTGCCCTTGAAAACTCCACATAATAAATGCTCTAAAACCACCTGTTTCATCTTGTAGTTTTCTCACCATTTCAAA
>CAZPRE010000155.1:0-4836 GCA_964588875.1 uncultured Sulfurimonas sp.
AAGAATCATCCATCGCTTTTAATACAGCCTCACCTACTTTATCTGC
Source organism: uncultured Sulfurimonas sp. (assembly GCA_964588875.1). Classification (GTDB taxonomy): domain Bacteria; phylum Campylobacterota; class Campylobacteria; order Campylobacterales; family Sulfurimonadaceae; genus Sulfurimonas. Next base: position 47 of record CAZPRE010000155.1, read on the forward strand.
ACTCATTTCAGGTTTTTCATCGTAAGTTTTAACATTAGGTGAAGGGATTAAAACTCTTGTTTCGTTTTCATAAGGCTCATCTATTCCACCATTTAAGAAAAAAGTAACATGTGCATACTTCTCAGTCTCTGCCGTATGAAGTTGTCTTAGTCCATTTTTTGAGATAACCTCAGCCAAAGTATTCTCTGGAACATCTTTATAAAAGAGAACTGGATATGAAAAACTTTTATCATACTCAGTTATAGTCGCTAAATTTAAATCTAATTTTTTTGTAGGAAACTGAGAAAATGTACTATCACCAAGAGCAGTGACCATTTCTCTCATTCTATCGCTTCTAAAGTTGATTGTTAAAACACTATCACCCTCTTGCATTCCATCATAACCCTCAAATGCGGTAGGCTCTACAAATTCATCTGTCTCACCAATTGAATATGAGTGTCCGATATAGCCTACAGGATTCCAGTCTGTTTTTGGAGTAGCAGACACAATAGCATCATATCCGCGTTGTACTCTCTCCCAACGATTGTCTCTGTCCATTGCATAAAAACGGCCTGAAATAGTTGCAATTTTTACATTTTCACTCAAGTGCTCTTCAACTTTTTCAAGATATTTTTGTGCTGAAGTTGGAGATACATCTCTACCATCTGTAATAAGATGTAAAAAAACCTCTTTTCCGTTTTTCGCTGCAATATCTGCAATACCCATAAAATGATCGATGTGCGAATGAACACCACCATCACTCATAAGCCCAATAAGATGGAGTCTATTTGAAGCATTTAATATATTTTTTAATTCTACATTATCTTCCAATGTATTTTCAGAAAGTGCTAAAGAGATTTTTACTAAATCTTGATATAAAACTCTACCACTTCCTATACACATATGACCCACTTCCGAGTTTCCCATCTGTCCCTCTGGAAGTCCAACACTAAGTCCGAAAGTATCTATCAAAGAGTGAGGTGTATCTTTAAATAACTTGTCATAATTTGGTTTCTCTGCATTATAAAATGCATTATGCTCTGTTTTTGAACAGTAACCTATGCCGTCTGTTATTACTAAAACTACTTTTTTTGACATTTTAATTCCTTAAAATAGAAAATTTAGGTGATTATACTATAATGTCACTTTTAATTATTCAATACAATATATATTTAGGACATAATTTGCTTTATTGGTTACACGAACTTTTTGATATCAACATTTTAGGCTACATTACCATTCGCGGTGGTATCTCTTTTTTTCTCGCTCTACTTTTTACACTTGTATTAATGCCAAGGTTCATCAGATGGGCACAAAGAACATCTAGTGTTCAGCCAATAAGCAACTGGGCACCAGAACGACATAAAGCAAAAGCTTCTACTCCAACTATGGGTGGAATTGTATTTATTGGAGCTACTATTTTAGCCTCACTTTTAACTATCAAGTTCTCTAATGTTTATGCTATTGGTGCAATTTCAACACTTGTTTTATTTGCACTTATTGGCTTTCAAGATGATTATGCAAAAATACGAAAAAATGAAAATTTAGCAGGATTAAAAGCAAGAACTAAACTAGCATTACAAATAATATCTTCACTTATTGTAGCTTCTTATTTATGTATATTTGCAGACTTCAATACAGACCTTTATGTTCCATTTCTAAAAACTCCTATTATTGAAATGGGTATGTTTTCCATCGTTCTTTGGGTTTTAGTAATCGTATCTACCTCAAACGCGGTCAACCTAACAGATGGACTTGATGGCCTTGCTACAGTTCCCTCTCTAACTGCACTTACTTCATTTAGTATTATCATCTATATTACTGGTCATGCTAAAATAAGTACTTACCTTCTTATGCCAAACTTTGATGTTGGTGAAGTTGCTATTGTTGCAGCTGCTCTTATGGGTGCACTTACCGGATTTCTATGGTTTAACTGTCATCCTGCAGAAGTTTTTATGGGTGATAGCGGTTCACTTACAGTCGGTGCTTTTTTAGGTTACCTCGCCATTATTTCGAAAAGTGAAATTTTACTTCTGCTTATCGGTTCTATTTTTGTAATAGAGACCCTCTCTGTAATTCTTCAAGTAGGCTCTTATAAACTTCGTAAAAAAAGAGTCTTTTTAATGGCGCCAATACATCATCACTTTGAGATGAAACAGTGGGCTGAGAACAAAATTATTGTAAGGTTTTGGATTATTGCCATACTTTCGAATATCGTTGCTCTAATCTCTCTAAAGATACGTTAATGCAAAGAACTTCTCTTTTTGGTTACGGCGGAACAACACGAGCTTTAGCTAAGATAGTCCAAAATGCTATCTTTTATGATGACAAGTGCACAAAACCTTTTCGTGATGAGCATGGTTTTTTAGTACAACCCTCAAGTGAATTTAACCCGAGTTTATCTACACTTGAAATACCATCACCAGGGATTCCACCCTTTCATCCTCTAGTTCAAAAAGCAAATAACCTCATAAGCGAATATGATTATTTTGCAGATGTAAAACCTCTACAGGTCTGGATAAGTGGCACAAACGGAAAGACTACAACTACTCAAATGATGCAGCATCTACTAAAGGACAAGGGTAGTATTGAGGGTGGTAATATAGGTACACCATTAGCACTACTTCCTCAAGATAAAAGAATATGGATTCTAGAGACTAGCTCATTTACAATGCACTATACAAACATTGCAAAACCAAACATCTATATTTTACTTCCCCTAAGCCCTGATCATCTCTCTTGGCATGGAAGTATGGATGAGTATGTAAATGCGAAGCTCAAACCAATTACTATGATGAGAGAGGGTGAGATAGCCATCATTCCTGAGGCATATAAGAACATTAAAACAAATGCTCACATTATCCCTTATAAAAATGAAGCTGATTTAGCTGCATACTTTGATATAGAGCCAGAAATGGTGAAATTCAAAGGTGCTTTTCTTGCTGATGCTCTTTTAGCTATGGCAGTTGATAAGATTCTTTTTGACACTATAGATTATGAGAAGATAAACTCTTTCACTCTTGATCCGCATCGTCAAGAGGAGTTAAGAGACTCTAAAAATCGCCTCTGGGTAAATGATACTAAGGCGACAAATATTGATGCGAGCATCGCTGCGATTAAAAGGTATATGGATGAGAGTATTCATCTTATTTTAGGTGGAGATGACAAGGGTGTGGATTTAGCAGAACTATTTGATTTTTTAAAAACTGTAGATGTAAAAGTTTATAATATCGGCTCAAACAAAGACAAACTCTGCTCTCTCTCTCAAGATTATGATATTCCTTACGAGAAGTGTGAAAGCCTTATAAACGCGGTCCAAATGATAGCTTTAAATTTAAGGGACAATGAAGTTGCTCTACTCTCTCCAGCCGCTTCAAGTTTAGATGAGTTTACCTCTTATGCTGCTCGTGGTAATTTGTTTAAAAAAGAAGTATCTGAGTTACAATGAAAAACTTAGCGATACTTGCCTCTTATAATGGAAGTGGTTTTGATTCCATATATGAAGCTATATTAAACAATACTCTAGCTTTTGATATAAAAATTGTTATATCAAACAATACAAACGCGGTGGTTCTTCAAAAAGCAGATAAATATGGATTCCCTAACTTCTTAGTTAATTCAAAAAAACATGAAGACCCAGATGAGAAGCTATTTCAACTTTTACAAGAGACTAAGTGTGAATACATTTTTCTCTCTGGATATATGAAAAAACTCTCCCCTAAAATTACAGAAAATTTCAAGGTAATAAACTCTCATCCATCACTGTTGCCTCATTATGGCGGAGCGGGAATGTATGGTAGGTTTGTACATGAAGCCGTTATTAGAGATAAACAAAAAGTTAGTGGTGTTACTGTTCATGAAGTAAATACCGTTTATGATGAGGGTAAAATAATCTACCAAGAGGAACTCAAACTCTCGGATGACGAGACAGTTGAGAGTTTAGAGCTAAAAATTAAAGAGCTTGAAAAGAAGACAATTATCAATGGCTTAAAGATATGTTTGAAATAACAGAATACATAGGGATCATTGCATTTACAATGAGCGGATTTTTTGTTGGAGCTCGTAATAAACTAGATCTATTAGGTGTTTTAATAGCTACATTTTTAACAGCTCTTGGCGGGGGCATACTCCGTGATATTGCTGTTGATAGAATTCCTTTTGCATTAACTCACGACTACCCTGCCCTCATTGTTATCGTAGTTCTTTTACTTCTCATAATATTTAGATTTCATAAACGCGGCTCCATTGAAAATAAATCTCTTTTTATGTTAAGTGATTCTATTGGCCTAGTCTCATTTAGTATATCTGGTGCACTCATTGCGATAGAACATCACTTTAACCTAACTGGAATAATTGCGATGGCCTTTCTCACTGCCATTGGAGGAGGAATTGCTAGAGATGTAATTATAAATGAAGTTCCCTTCGTTTTAAAAACAGGATTTTATGGAACAATATCTTTACTTATTGGTTTCATTTTATATCTTCTAAATCTCTTTTCACTTATCTCCATAAGCAGTATCACGGCTCTCTTTGTAGCGAGTCTTTCACTTAGAATTATTGCCTACTATAAGAACTGGTCTATCCCTCTAAAATAGATTTCCTTACACTAAGCTAACTTTCAGTACTCGCAGGCTATAATTTCGCTCTTTAAAAGTACGGCCAATTAGCTCAGTCGGTAGAGCAACGGACTGAAAATCCGTGTGTCCTTGGTTCGATTCCGAGATTGGCCACCACTTTCATATTAAACAAACCTCAATTAACACAGTATGTGCAATCGCCACTTTCAACAGCAATGTTACTAGATAAAATTT
>CAZPRE010000156.1:0-4816 GCA_964588875.1 uncultured Sulfurimonas sp.
AAATTAGATTTATTAGGATATAATATAAAAAATATATGTAAGATTTTACTAACTCTTGTCTTAATTCAGAGTTATCTTCTCGCAAATGGAGTAATCGATGATTAATTATCAAACAGAACTAAAATACTTTAACGAGACTTATGCATTATTGGAACATTGTGAAAAATGTGAAGAAGTGAAAAAGGTACTCTACAAATTAATAGAGCTAAATACAATAGAAGATATAGCAACCTACTACAACAGTATTAAAAATAGTAGCAATATAATATTTCCACGATTAGATGAAGATATGAAAACAGAGCGCTCATTAGAAGATATAAGGACAAGAATAGTTATATGTGCAATTGACCGTCTTCTTCAGAGGAAAAATGATCTACTAAAGTAGGAGTGTTACCTCAAGCAAAGAGAAACCTTTAAGATTTTAATACTTTGATTGTAAAACAAGCTCCAAATTCTGTATTTTTTACATTAAGATAACCATTCATGTTATTTTCAATAATATTCTTAGACATATAAAGTCCGATACCTGTGCCTTGTGTTTTATGTCTTGTTGTAAAGTACGGTTCAAAGATTTTATCTAATATTTTTTTATCAATACCTCCACCATTATCCCCAATTTTAACTATAGCAAAGTTCTCTCCCTCTTTGATCTCAATATTTATAGACGGGTCTTTTATGTTTCTCTCCAATAAAACATTTTTTGCATTGTTAAAGATATTTAATATTACTTGGGAATACTCATTTTTATACCCTAATGTTGTTGTATTATCCAAGATTGAGAAATTCACTTTAATCTCGTGATAGTTAAGAGACGACTCAATGATAAAAAGTGCTTCCCTGCAAGCTGTTTCAATGGAAAAAACTTCTGCATTGCCATGTGGACTAAAAAAGTTTTGAAAATCATTAATGGTCTGTGACATGTATTGAGTTAACTTATTTGCTTCTTCAACCTTTTCATTCAGATACTTCTGCGAGAAATTGTCAAAATCATATGTAACTTTCATATTCATAAAAATAGCTGATACCTGAGCTAGAGGCTGTCGCCACTGATGAGCTATATTACCTATCATCTCACCCATCGAAGCTAATTTTGACTGCTGTATCAGCATCTGCTCTTGATCTAGCCTTTTGTCTATCTCTTCTTGGATTTTATCCTCCAAATTATCTATCATGTCATTTATCATAACTTTTAGTTCATTTAGATTCGTGCTGTCTGTTTCTTTACTCAGCCTATTTCCAAGATTCCCACTCTTTATATTTTCTAAAACTTTGGTAGCATTTTTAATTAATGCTTCATCTTTTTCAATATTGTTTTGTATCGTCTGAACATTTTGATTAATTATCTTAGCCATATCGCTAAATTCATCATTTGATGTCAACTCAATATTATTGGCTTTTTCTCTTTTATGATTAAGATATTCAAAAAATTCTTTTAATCCATTTTGAACTGTATGAATAGATTCGATGATATTGTTTGAGATTAAATATCCGGTAACTATTGAGAACAGTAGAATCAAAAAAAGTGATGATAATATTTCTATTTTAATCTCTTTTGCTTCCTTAACAGCCTTGTTGTAAACTACTGTGGACTTATTTAACGAATCACTTTGAATGACGAGAAGTTCTTTGATTAATAGATGAAATTGTTCTCTACTAGCGGTGGTTACATTAATATAAGCACCTTCTTCAAACTCCGAATCTAAATATTGACCAGTTACACCGATTAATGACTTGTAATTTATCCACATTTCAAATATTTTTTCATCATCTTGAGCAAAATTTTCAAATGCTATATCTAACTTTTCTATAAGCATCTCTAAATTATTTCCAACTGATTTTCTGATCTTTTTATTTGGAGCCATAACAAGAGACTGACTTAACTCTCTTAAACGATAAAGAGGGGTGATTACCTTTTCCTGTAGAGCGAGAACAGTTTGCGCTTTACTATGGACAACTTCGAGAGTATCCTTATTGTCTTGACTAATATCTATTGATTTATAACTCACTATAATGATAGATGTAAGCAATATTAGAAAAAGAATTCTGAGTTTAAATTTTATATTTAGTCTATTAATTATTATCATTGTCAACTCTTTGTGGTTTGAATGGTATTTGGAGTTCTAAAGGATATAGCTTATTATCTCTTATCGACCAATGGTCCTTGGTTATCTCGATTTTCCATAAAGGAATAATTGCACCCTTGTATGGTTTATAGATTACTTCTTTATTAACCGCTATGACTTTATTTGGTGAAGGAACTCTCAATGTATATGCTTTATCTCTTGCTCGGTAGAGTATCTTTGATACAATGGCTTCATACTCTTTAGTATCTATTTTTGTTTCAAAAAATTTATCTATGTACTCAGCCATAATGTTATCCTTGCCTATAGTTGACCAGGCACTGCCATTTTCATAAATAAAAAAAACCGTCCATGGGTTTGCATAATACCAGTCATCATCACCCCATATTAAAAGATCCCAATTTTTACTGTTTTTAGAATCATGTGTTGTTAGTAGTTGATTGTAGATATCTTTTTCACTATTTGTTATACTGTAATCTAATGTAACACCATACTCTCTAAGTTGATACTCTACTCCTTTCCATAAGAACATGAAACGATCCTGAGTAAAGATGTTTAAATGCAATCCGTTGAGTAATCTCTTTATCTTCTCTTTTGAGTACTGTACTTCAGGAATTCTATTGTTTTTGAGTACTTTTTGGACTATCTTATAGTTTACAGATGTAGTAAACGGAGATATAAAACCCTCTTTTTTATAAACAAAGTTTAGTAGATTTTCTTGATTTAGAGCCTGATTTAACGCGACTCTTAATTCTCTGTTTTTCAACTTCTTATTCCCATTAACAAGATTAAAAAAAACTATAAAGTTATTGGTGGATTTACTGATAATAAGCTTTGCATATTTTGATCTTAAAACTTCAATTTTTTTGTTAAAAGGGATGGGAACAATATCTAGTTTCCCCTCCTCTTGAGTAACCATCTTAATAGCTTCATTAGTGTTGAGCTGTGTATACACTGTTACTCTTTTGATCTTTGGATAGTTTGTGTTCCAATAGTATGAATTTGCTTCTAGTTCAAGTTTTGAAGTTTGTTTCTCTCCCAATGCAAACCCTTTAGTAAGAACATAGGGTCCCATTCCAAAAGCGCCTGGAGATTGTATGGCAGATCCTGTTTCAGCACCTTTAAAACCATAAGTATCTAAATATTTTTTACTATAAAAATATATCCTTGCTAAGTCAGAAAAGAACATCTCATATTTTTGTTGTAAAATTACTTTAAATCTATAGTTATCGATTTTCACAACATTAAAATCTACCTGATCAATATTAGTATACAGAATGGGTGATTTTTTAAAATACTTCAAGTTATCTATGACAGAATCAGTGTTGAAAGGTGTGCCATCTTGAAATTTCAAATTTTGTCTAAGTGTGAACTCATATGTGTAATCGTCAATTCTTTTATGACTTTGGGCTAGATCATATTCCCACCCTTTTTTATTATCAAAAGAACGTATCAAGCCCGAGTTTGTACATTTTGCAATATATGAATATGGAATACTTGGTATAAAAACTTTAATATGAGATTTGGGATGCATAGGCTCTGCCACTCGAGATGCTGAATCATCATCTCTAAATTTGACTTCGGGTGTGAGATATTGACTCGCCTGACCTATGACAACTAAACAGACTAAAAATAATATCTGTTTAAACAAATTTATACCCTACACCAGAAAGATTGTAAATGATTTCAGTAGGCAGCTTTTTTCTTAGATTTCTTACTAAAGAGCGTAGTGCAGTATCAGTCATTATGTCTTCGCCCCAAACATCTTCTTGTAGCTCTTCATAATATATTATACGACTTTGATTAGATATTAGAACTTCAAAAAACAACATCTCTTTTTTATTTAAAATAATCGCTTGATCTTTATACTTTAAGGCTTTGTTGTCATAATCGTAAACATAATTAGAATCAACTTTTAAGGTAACTTCACGATTTTTCTCTATCTGCTCAATACACTTTTCTAAGCCTGTTAATAACTGTTCCAAGTCTATTGGCTTGACAAGATATTTTTCCATATGTAGTTCAACCGCTTCGAGTAGATAGTTTTTATCTGTATGTGCTGTTATCATTATTATCGATGTTCTGGTATCTTCTTCCCTGATTTTTTTTACTAACTCAATACCATCCATCTTAGGCATATGAATATCACTTAATATAATATCAGGTTTTTTATCTTTATATATCTGATAAGCCTCTTCACCGTCAGAGGCTTCAAAAACCTCCTTTGCATAGTAGCTAAGGGAATCGGTAATATTTTTTCTTATTCCAACCTCATCTTCTGCATATAGGATTGTAAGGTTTTGTAGTTTCTCAAGAAGTTCTTTTTTCAAAATATCTCCTTTGTTCGAACAGGATTAGTGTCTTATATTATAATATAAATATATTTAACTACCTTAATGTTTTGCTTCTACCAAACCATTTTTAGCATTTGATTTGATATATCGAAGCAAATATGTTGCTTCTTCTGCATCTATTTTTGCAAATCCTTTCATCGGCTCAAACAGTGCTTCCCACTCTACCATACTGTGATGTGGAACTTGTGGAGCTGCATGACATACAGCACACATATCGAAGTAAAACTCTTCATGCTCTTCCCATACCTCAGTACTATTTTCAGTTAAAGAACCTTTTTTTATTAAACCTCTTAATTCTACTTCATTTTCACTTTTTTTAGTTACTTTAAAACCTTCGTCTAAAGTAGCAATCAAAAGTCTTTTACCCTTAGTAGAGTATAG
>CAZPRE010000157.1:0-4816 GCA_964588875.1 uncultured Sulfurimonas sp.
TATACTGCCCTGAGTTATGAGCAAGTTTCAAAAATTATTTTACAATTTTGTACTAATAAGTCAGAGGCACTAGAGCAGTTTTACAAAACCCTTATTATGAGCTATTTACTAAAAAATGGTGATGCTCATTTAAAAAACTTTGGACTTCTTTTTAGTAAAGACTTTACTACTATTGAGTTTTCTCCTGCCTATGATATCGTTACCACAACTGCATATATTTTTAAAGATAAGCCAGCCTTAACTCTTGATGGAAAAAAAGTGTGGCCCTCAAAAGAAACATTGTTAAGCTTTGGTCAAAGATACTGTCTACTATCAAAAAAAGAGGCTTTAAACGCATACACTCAATGTATTAATTCGCTTGAAGAGTCTATGTTAGAGTTAAAAAATTATATAGCGTTAAACCCCCATTTTGAAAAAGTGGGTACTAGAATGTATGAGAGTTGGGAGTTGTCGCTTAGTGGAGAGTCTTTAAAGGAGATTAGTGATGATACTATCAGAAATTGGAAATAAAGTTAGAGAGTTAAGAAAAGAGAAAAAGATGAGTCAAGAAACTTTAGCAGAGCTAGTAGGATTAAGCAGAAATACACTCTCTAAACTTGAAAATGGTTATATTGCGAATATTTCTATAGTCGCATTAGATAAAGTATTAAATCAGTTAGGCTACGAGCTAGAGATAAAGCATAGAAATCCATTTATCAGTTAATATTTAATAGTTTCGGATGTGCTGCTTTATCTGCAGCTTGTGACATCAATGAAGTTCAAGCTTCTTCGGTGAGGCTGAAGCCACACATCCAAGAGCAGTTTTTACTGCTTCCTCTGCACCTTATACATCCAAGAGCACTTTTCGGATGTGCTGCTTCAGCTGCACCTTGTATTAAACTATAACATGCCCTACAAATTTACTCATATTATCCATAATCTCATCACCCTTTCTAAAACTCATACCACAAGCCTCATAAGCGAAAAAGACTCCGGCTTGATACTTATTACCTTTAACATCTTTAGGAAACTCGACATACTCTTGATAAACTTTTTTGTAGTTATCATAAGGACCATCTCTCTCCTCAACGCTAACACCATCAGCAGCAATTATTTTAGTATTTGCACCTTCTCTACCAAACACAGCCTTTTCAACATGTTTAATACCCTCTAAAGGCTCAAACGCGGTCTTTAAAAGATATGGTGAGTCTGGAAATAGATCAGACATGATTTTCATTATTCCTTTTGATTGAAACAGAAGTGTATAGGCTGGGTTAAGTATGATGGCCTTTTGATTTTCTATGATATTTGTAAGCGTTGTAGCAAGCTCAGGTTCATCATGAGCTATGTCTTCCCAAGGGTAGAGCTTAAACCAGTACTCGTACTCATTTTCATGTGCATCAAAAATACCATTTTCATCAAAGTGAACATTTTCTAGGTACTCAAACGCGGTGTTAAATCCTGCATCTGTAGCCATCTGTTGAAGCAGTCTTGTTGTTGCCTCTTCTTCACTATTGCCATCAATACAAGAGAAAAGAATTTTCCATCCATCATATCTCTCATCAAAAACATCCGTATCCTCAAAAAGAGTAATAAGTCTTTTAAAGTTCTCACTTATAGCCTCATAGACATTGTTAAACTGTGATGCTTCATCAAGATTATTATGTTTAAGTATTGCCCACTGGAGTAGGGCAGTTTCAAAAAGTGAAGTTGGAGTATCTGCATTAAACTCTATAAGTTTTATATCTTTGCCGTCTATTCCACCAGCTAAATCAAAACGCCCATAAATATGCCAATGAACATCATTTTCCCAACTTTTTTTGATGATATCAACTAGATTAAAAGGAATCCCAAGGTCAAAAAAAAGTTCATTTTCTATAACATACTCAGCCGCTTCAACATACATATCATATATAGCGTTTGTAGCCTCATAATAAGCTTCTGCTTCTTGTGTTGAGATTTCTACTAACTCGTCACTGACATATTTACTGCCATCACTATCTGTATGCCAATCAAATCCTAACTCTTCTAAGGCCTCATCACTAAGAGGCTCAAGTTTTTGTAATGTAACCACTACTTAACTACCGTAACTTCTACTAGAAGATGAGCTTCTACTAGATGAACCAAAGAAACTTTTCTTACTTGAACTCTTTGAAGCACGTGAAGCTGCTGAACGACTGTATGCACTTTTATTGGATGATGCAGAGTTTTTTGAGAAGTTTTTGTTGTTCATCAATGAATTTCCAATCATATTTCCAAGAAGTGAACCTGCTGCAACTGCAAGTATAGTTCCTGCAAGACCCATTCCAGCACCTCCACTATTTTCTTGAACAGTTTCAGATGTTCCGTTTTGAACTTTTTGATACTCTTGTTCGGCTAGAGTTTTCATCTCAGCCTCATTCATAAAACGCTCACTTACCGCTCCATTTGCATCGCGTTCACGAATAATAGCACGAGATGGACCATCTGTTGGCATCTCTTCTACTACTATATATTTTCCACTTGCTTGTTGTTCTATTACTAAAAATCTATTTTGTTGTTCTTTTTGAGGAGCTTCACATCCACTTAGAACTCCCATCATAAGTACACCAGCACTACCAAGTGCTACTCCGCCCGCTATTGAAGAAATATGTCGCATTATTTTAAATCCTTTTTTTCTAATAGTATAGTTTTGTCTAATTCGTAATCATAAAAAGTTATGCTTGTTCGCCCGTTATAGTAAATATCACCTATAAATGTATGTCTTTGATTTTGAAGTCTAACATTTTTTTGCATGAAAAATAGACCACCAAGTACAATGGTACTAAACTTATTGTTATCGAGGTAGATTATAATATATCCGATGAGAAGAGTAAAAAATTTACTCATCTTAATCTCCTTTTTTTACTATGTGCAAGTTTGTAGAGTGATGATGAAGAACATTCTCTTAATCCATCAACATTTTGAATTATTATATCAGCTTTTTGCTCACAAAACTCTATATCAAAATTTTTACCAGACTCATTTGCAGATGTAGAATAGGACCAAGGTAAGTTTCGAAGAATTTGAGAGTTCAAATTAGTAGCACTAATTCTAAACGCGGTCTCTTTAGTGATAAAGCTAGTTTTTCGAGCTCTTCTTATAAATGCTTTGTGTTTGTTGGGTATTCTATTTCCAGATTGTGAAAAAGTTTTGAAGTTTTGAAAAACCTTGATAAAAGGTTTTGTATTCTCACGTGACTTTATCTCAAAAAGTTTCTTTGAATCTTGAGATAAAAAACCGACAGTTGTATCGGTTTGTGTGAGTATGATAGACATCTCTAGTTTAAGAAATCTTGTATAGCCGATACATCAGACCAAGAATCATTTTTCATCTCTTCTAATGCAAGTATTACTGCACGAGCAGCACTCAGTGTTGTAAAGTATGGAATCGAGCGTCTAAGAACCTCTTGACGAATTACTGTAGCATCTTTTTTCGATGTGTTGTTATCAGAAGTATTGATAGCCATAGTTATCTCATCATTTTTCATGCTATCTTCGATATTTGGACGACCCTCTGAAATTTTCAGAACTCTAGTACAAGGAATTCCAGCTTCTTCTAAGATAGTCTGAGTTCCTTTAGTCGCCACAAGTTTAAAGCCATTAGCCACTAAACCTCCTCCTATCTCTGCAGCATGCTGTTTATCTGCATCTACAAAAGATAAGAAACATGTTCCCTTAGTTGGAATTTTATTACCAGCTGAGAGTTGCGCTTTTGCGAATGAAACGCCGAAGTTTTTACTAATTCCCATAACTTCACCAGTTGATTTCATCTCAGGACTTAGAACTAAGTCAGCACCAACTAGTTTATGGAAAGGAAAAACTGCTTCTTTAACGCTTACATGCCCCTTTAGTTTAGGACGACGAAGACCGTTTACTTCTTCTACAATGTCATACTTATCATAGAACTCTAATGAACTAGCAAGTGTCTCACCCATCATAACGCGAGTCGCAACCTTGGCAAGTGGCATACCAGTCGCTTTTGAAACAAATGGAACTGTACGTGATGCACGAGGATTTACCTCGATAAGATATATTTCATCTTTATAGATTGCATACTGAACATTCATAAGTCCAACTACGCCAAGACCAAGAGCAATAGTCTTAGTTTGTTGCTCAACTTTTTCTATCATCTCTTTAGTTAAGTTCATTGGAGGCAGTGAACATGCTGAGTCACCAGAGTGAATTCCAGCCTCTTCAATATGCTGCATAACTGAACCGATGTAAACTTCTTTACCATCACTAATACAATCAACGTCAAGCTCTATAGCTTGATCAAGAAATTTATCAACAAGAACAGGTGCTTCATTTGAAACACTAATAGCAAGTGTCATGTACTCATTTAACTCATCTTGGGAGTAAACGATTTTCATTCCACGTCCACCAAGAACAAAAGAAGGACGTACTAGTACTGGGTAGCCTAATCTCGCAGCTATTGGAGCAGCTTCCTCTTTTTTACGAGCAAGACCATTTGCCGGTTGTTTAAGACCGTGCTTAATAACGAAGTTACTAAACTGCTCTCTATCTTCTGCAAGGTCAATTACCGCTGAAGTAGTTCCAGAAATTTTTGCACCTATTTTTGTAAGTGAGTCAGCAAGTTTAAGTGGCGTTTGACCACCAAAGTGAACTATGATTCCATCTGGCTCTTCATTTTCAATAACTTCACGAACATGTTCAAAGTCAATTGGTTCAAAGTAAAGAACGTCAGAAGTGTCATAGTCTGTAGAAACAGTTTCAGGATTACAGTTGTACATAATACACTCAATACCCATCTCTTTTAAAGCAAACGCGGCATGAACACAACAGTAATCAAACTCAAT
>CAZPRE010000158.1:0-4783 GCA_964588875.1 uncultured Sulfurimonas sp.
GCACCAAAGGCTGAGCCAAATCCTCCAAAAATAGAGGAAAAAGAGACTCCTCAAACTACAGAAGAAGATAACCTCATAGAGATTGGTCAGTTTTTTGAAACATCATTAAAAGTTGGTATTGTAGTTGAGGCAGAAGAAGTTCCTAAGAGTAAAAAACTTCTAAAATTACAAGTTGATTTAGGTCAAGGTAGCAATCGCCAAGTTGTAGCTGGAATCAAAGAATTCTATTCTGCAGAATCTCTTATTGGTACTCAAGTTTGTGTCGTTGCAAACCTAAAACCTGCAAAACTTATGGGTATGATGTCTGAGGGAATGCTTCTTGCTGCTAAAGATGAAGATGGTTTATGTTTAGTTAGACCGGAAAAACCTAAAAAAGCGGGCACACCTATTGGATGAGACTAGAAAATCTACTTGCACTTACTCATGGTAAACTCATAAATGAACCATTTGTAAACAGTTTTCTTAATATTGTTTTTGACATAAAGTCTCTTAAACGCGGTGATTTATTTATCGCGTTTGATGAAGAGATGATTGAAGAAGCAGTTCTACACGGTGCATACGGGATTCTTTTCGATAAACCAACACAGATTAGTGACAGTGAAATAGCCTGGATAAAAGTTGAGTCTCTTGAGGATGCTCTTAAAAGACTCCTACGTTTTCGACTCATAGAAAAAGAGGTTATAGCTTACAAGTGTAATGAAGTCACACTTAAACTCGCACTACAAATTATAACAGAGCCTAGTTTCGTAGCTATAAATGGTGATATAAAGTCACTATACAACTCTCTATGGGAGATAGATGCCAAGTCTATTGTTCTATTCTCCCCTGCTCTTAGTGAGGGTTCAATTTTTACAGAAGTAAGAGAGCTTCCAAGACTTACAAATACTACTATAAATATCATTGAAAAAACTCTTTTTGAGACCTCTTTTATTTATGATGATGTTTTTTACGAAAGACAACTTATCTCACCCTTTTTCATACCCTATCTAAATGAGCTTCTAAATCTTTTTAAAAGCCAAAAAATAAACTTTAGACTTCGCAAGTTTACTCCTATTGAGCACTTTGAAGCAGTTTTTACAAACAAGAACCTCGAATTTAAAGAGTTTGGAGCAAGTGATAAGGTTTTGATTTTTGAAAAAAACACAAGTCTAATTAAATCAGAGATTGGGTACTTACAGAAAAATGCAACATGGGCGAAAATAATTTATGTATTGCCTTTTTTGAAGTCTGATGATTTTATAGATGATGAGAACTGTTTTAGCTATAAAAATGAGAAAGATATAAGAGCAATTCTACTGCAAAACAGTTTTCATTTTGCTCTTATAGTTGGTATAGATAAGTCCTTCTTGGATAAGCCTATCCCTTACCAAACACAACTTACACTTTTTTAACTCCTAATTGTTTAAGAGTTCGCGTTTAAGCTCCTCTTTGTTGATTCTATTTTTATCACTCTGTACTAATGGAAGTGATTTTTTATAGATAATTTTACTCGGTATCATATATGATGCCAAATGTTTCTTAAGTTCAAACAGTATCTCATTGGCAGGAATTTCGCTTTTTGCAGAGTAGACCATCACAATCTCCTCTTCTATTAACTCATTTTCAATAGAAAATACAGCACACGAATCAATCTGTGTCATATTTTTTGATACAACAGACTCTATTTCAAGCGGAGAAACTCGAAATCCTCGCGTTTTAATCATATCATCGTGACGTGAAACAAAATAGAAATAACCCTCCTCGTCTTTATAAACATAGTCACCACTTGCAACTACAATCTCGTCAACAAGTTGACCTTCTAAGGCAATAACATCTTTTAGAATTTGGATAGACTTAAATCTTTGAGCATTTTGTTCAGGAGCATTCCAAAAACCCTTATAAATATATCCGCCTCTGTGAATCAACTCCCCTACTTCACGAGCTTTACACTCTTTACCTTCTTTGTTGATAACATATAGCTCAACATCAGGAATAGCTTTTCCTATAGAGTCTGGTCTAATTTTAACCTGAGTTGGATCTAGGTAAGTTGAACGAAATGCTTCAGTAAGTCCGTGCATCGAGTAGAACTTGGCATTTGTAAAGAGGTTTTTACAATCTTGAATCATTTTTTTAGTGACATTATCACCTGAAGAGGTAATCGTTTTTACATTTGCAAATAACTCCGAGTTTGGAACTCTATGCATATCTTCATCAAATATCTGAGTTATATTGATCGGCATAAGAGGAATCGTGGTTACTTTATCATCAATAAGGTGGTTTAAAAAATTCTCTGGAAGTATAAATCTGTGCAGAGCTAATGTCGCTTTTTTATAAAGAGTTGTAAAGATTTGGTTCAGTCCATAATCAAGATTAAAAATCAAAATACCAGAAATAACATCACTCTCTTTTATCTCTAAATACTGAGAAACAACGCGAGCGGAATTAATAAGATTTCTATGAGAAATTACTATTCCTTTTGGTCTTCCACTCACTCCAAATGAGTATGTTATAACCGCGTTTGAATGTCCACTTATGTCACAAGAATATAATTTATTGTAGTATTTATAAATCTCTTCAAAAGATGGAATCTCCTTCGTAGTCGTTTCATACGAAATAATATGACCATCAAATTCTATTTCTTCAATACTCTCTAATTTTAATTTATCTGTGATAATACATTTAATGTCACAGTCATTTATAATGTATTCAACCTGCTCTGGTTTGAGTAATTTTGTTAGAGGAACTAAGATGTAATTAGTTGACAAAATAGCAAGTATCGCAATAACTTGTTCAATTCCTTTGTTTGAATAAATACCAATACGAGAATCTTTTGGTAGGTCTAATTCTTGCAAATAATAAGCCACTTGATTTACTCGGTTGAAAAGCTCACCGTAAGTGATGTTCTTTTCATTGTGAACTAAGGCTATTTTATCAGTATGTGTTCGAGCAGAACCCTCTATAAGTGTGCGTATACAGTTAATTGACATGACTTAATCCTTTTATATTTTTGTTCCAAGTGTCCAGATATCATAGTTTGAATCCATAACAACTGTCGGGTTGTGCTTTGAGCTAAGTATTTTTGTATAGAAAAATCCGATAATATCTTCAACTTCTTCATTTGAGAGAACCTTCGTAATACCACCCGTTAAGACTATAGAGTTAATAGAGAGCAGTTTGAGGTTTATATATGCTTGTTTATAGTGAGACATCTTACAAAGCACTAAGAAAATCGCTAACTGCATGAGAACTCTGAGTGATTTTTCACTACTCTCTTCAAATATATTCTCGGTCACTTTAAGATGCGTCAAAAGCTCATATACAAATTCATTGTTTTGCGCTGTAAAAATAAGAGACTCACGTGATTTAAAAACACCAAGTTTTTTAAATACAAGTCTGTCATATTCATTTTGAGTCACTATATTGTCATCTACTAAATCTTTTGAGTAGTGAATATCTGTTGTCGCTCCACCAATATCTATAAGGATATAAGGGTTTACAACTGAGAAATTTGCATCTAAAAGAGGCAGTGCTTTGTTTACTATGTATGGCGTTGAGTATATTTGATTTGATGTAATCTCATAAAGACTTTTTATATCTTCTTTACCTACAATATCAGCCTGATAAAGATTTGTAAGATACTCTTTTAAATGCTCTTCAACAATATGAAGTTTATTATCTATGATATTTGGCAAAACCACTAACTTTTTTATCTTACCTTTTACTTTCAGACTCTCTTTTTGGCTACCAACATAAACGATATTTGAGTAGTTCAGAGCATCTAAATAGTTGTGTAGTGATTCAGAGAATATATCTGATGCAGAGTCTATACCACCTACTACAATGACAACATCAATTAAATCACTTGGAATTGAGTAATCCTCAATATTTTGATAAATCACAGTCTCAATAATATTAATACCAGAGTTAAACGCGATGTTCTTTGCATACTTAAGTGAAAAAGAGTCTGTTAGACCAATAATAAGAGTGCTTAAACCACCATTTGCAGATGAACATATAAATATATCTTCTTTCTCAAACGAGGAGATAGTTTCAGAACATTTATGATTTAAATCATCAAAAATATCTTTGTTGAAATCCCTAAAGTGCTGTTCTAAAGAGTTGTCTGTACATACTTTAAAATATGTACTTCCTATATCTAGTAGTAGTTTACTCATTGCATAATCCCTATATCATGGATAATATCGTTTACTATTGAAGTAGTGTCTTTTGTAAGATCACATTTTGATTTTTCATAAAGAAAACATTTGTCTGGAATAGGTACATTACCGCGTTTAATAATTCTAATATTTTTGTTTGCATCTCTAATAGTAATCATCTCATTATGGTTAATAATATGCGGTGAAAAAGGTACATCAATAATTCCATTTTTAATGGAGTTAAAAACTTTTCTCCAAAGAGTGTCTGCTGGGTCATTAAATACAGCTTCCATAATTGCATGTACTTCAAGAGTAAGTATTTCTTCTTCTTCCTCGTCAACTATATTTGGTAAACCATTTAAAATACCAAGAGTGTACTGTGTATTTGCAACTGTTTTGGCGTTTGCCTCTTTTGTTGGAATACCAGAAGCCTCTTCTCTCGTTTTAGTAATGATTTTATCAGCTCCAACCATAGAAGCAATTACAGTTGACATATTTATAAGCTGCTCTGCAAAATCTTTATTTGTAGGAAATGCTCCCATCCACTGATGATAAACCAAGTTAACAGTAGCATCACCACAGTTGATTTCCTCAGCATAAAACTTCGCCATTTTTTTAATAACAGCACCCATAACAATATCTTGATT
>CAZPRE010000159.1:0-4771 GCA_964588875.1 uncultured Sulfurimonas sp.
TAAAAGAATTGAAAAAATATGATTGTCCTCAGTCACGAGATGTAATTCTTAGGTTAGCTTTGCATGATAAGGTGTTTAAGGTTAAACAAGAAGCTTTTAAAGCCACAAAAATTCTAGGCATAGAAAAAAACGGTAAACCTATAACTCTTGGTAAAAAGAATATTGGTTACAAACTAACAGACTTTACAGAGATCTTTTTAAGAATAAAAAATGATAAAAATATGGATAAATTAAATTTAAGTGCTTTTAAAGGTACATTTAAAGCACTTAACCCTGAAATGTTTGATGTAATGCAATTTGAAAAGAGTAATAAATTTGACGCATGGATTGGAACAACTTACAAGTGTTTACCTAAAGACTAGATAAAGAGGATCAAGACAAAATCAATGAATAGTATGAATATAAAGAAAAATATCCTAGGTGGGGTTACTGCTGCAGTTATTGCATTACCTTTAGGATTAGCCTTTGGAGTTGCTAGTGGATTAGGAGCTACTGCTGGGATTTATGGAGCAATAATCCTAGGTTTTTTTGCTTCGCTATTTGGTGGAACTCCAACACAAATATCAGGCCCAACTGGACCAATGACTGTTGTTATTGCAGCTGCAGTAATTACATTTAACGGTAATATAAACTTAATAGCGACTGCGATTATGCTTGCCGGATTATTTCAAGTTTTATTTGGAATTTTAAAAATTGGTAAATTTGTTAGATACATTCCCTACCCTGTGATATCTGGTTTTATGAGTGGAATTGGAATTATAATAATCATTTTACAAATAAATCCATTTATAGGGCTAGATAGTGATGCATCAATTATAAATATTCTAATGACTTTTCCATCAAACATTTTTAACTTAAATTATCATTCAGTTCTTTTAGCAACAATAACTCTACTCATTATGTTTTTTACTCCACACAAAATTGCAAAAATCATTCCGGCACCATTAATTGCACTCTTATTATTAACACCTCTTAGCATATATTTTAATTTTAATATTCAAACTATTGGAGAGATACCAACTTCATTGCCAAATATTATAAGCCCAAATTTAAATTTACAACACTACAGCACAGTCATTACAATAGCTTTTACATTGGCGGTACTAGGCATGATAGATACTTTGTTAACTTCTATTGTTGCCGATTCGATTACCAACACAAAACATAATCCAAATAAAGAACTTATAGGACAAGGTATAGGAAATACAGTTTGTGGTCTTTTTGGTGCAATACCTGGTGCTGGGGCAACTATGCGAACTGTAATAAATATAAAAAGTGGTGCAACTAACCAGATTTCAGGAATCATCCATGCTCTAACTCTTTTAGTTGTTATATTGTTTCTTGCACCAATTGCTTCAAAAATTCCAATGGCAATATTAGCAGGAATTTTAATTAAAGTTGGGATTGATATACTCGACTATAGATTTTTACATATTTGGCGAGAAGCACCAAAAAGTGATTTAAGTGTGATGTTAGTAGTATTTTTTGTAACTGTATTCGTAGACCTAATCACAGCTGTTGGTCTTGGTATCATTTTGGCTTCATTACTTATAGTCTACAGAATAACAAAAGAGACTCAAATTGTACTTGATAATGAAAGTGATAAAATAGATTATAAATTAGATGCTCAAACAAGATTATTAAAGATAAATGGTGCATTCTTTTTTGGTTCAAGCACAATATTTGAAAGAGAAGCAAATTCTATTTTAGATACAAAAAGATTTATAATTGATATTACAGATATACCTTTTATGGATTTAACTGCAATTTTCACTTTAAAAGATTTAATAATCAACTTAAAAAAAGATGATATTCAAGTAATTATTTTAGCAAAAGAGAGAGATAAAAAACAATTACTAAAACTTAATAAAAGTGGCGTCTTTGATAATGTAGATTTTTATCGTAACCTCACAGAGGTAATATAAACATCTAAAACATCTCTTACGCTATAATTGCACTTATATAAAAACAAGGTCACAACTGTGCAAAACACACCTCTTAAAACACAAAAATTCATACTAAAACTTTTCCCAGAAATAATGATAAAAGGCTCTTCAGCTAAACGCCAGATGGTTGGACAACTCTACACAAACCTAATGAATATTTTAGAGCGAATATCTCCAGACATAGACGTAAGAAAGTTTTCTGACAAGATAGAGGTCGTAGCTCCTACAGATGTACTTCCTGAGGTAAGACAGAGACTTCTTGACACTTCAGGCATCGAGCAGATACTTGAAGCTCTACAGTTTGATGGTATGGACACACTTGATAAGATAAAAGTTAAGGTTGGTGAACTTGTTATAGACTCTCTAAAGGACAAAACCTTTGTAGTTAGAGCCAAACGTACAGGTAAGCATGACTTTGGCTCAGTAGAGTTAGAACAGACTGTTGGTGGCTATCTTCTTGCTCACTCAAACGCCAAAGGTGTTGACCTTAAAAACGCGGAGATTACTGTTCGCATGGAACTTATACAGGGTCAGCTCAACATCATTACTACTAAGTATAAAGGCTTAAGCGGTTTTCCTATTGGAACGCAGGGTGATATTCTCTCACTTATGTCTGGAGGGTTTGACTCTACAGTTGCCTCATACATGACTATGAAACGCGGTATAAAAACTCACTTTGTCTTTTTTAACCTTGGTGGAATGGCTCACGAGATTGGTGTTAAGCAAGTAGCTCTTTACCTCTGGTCTAAGTTTGGTTCATCTCATAAAGTAAAGTTTATCTCCGTACCTTTTGACGATGTTTTAGAAGAGATTTTTCGTTCAACGCCACCAACATACATGGGTGTAACTCTTAAACGCCTAATGCTTAGAGCATCTGAGAAAATAGCTGACGATATGGAAATAGACGCTCTTTTAACAGGAGAGAGTGTTGCACAAGTCTCTAGTCAAACGCTACGAAACCTTGCGATTATTGATAAAGCAAGCAGTATGCTTATACTTCGTCCTCTTTCAACGATGAACAAACCAGACATTATGTCTATAGCAAACGACATCGGAACGCGACACTTTGCTGAGGCAATGCCTGAGTATTGTGGTGTTATCTCTCAAAACCCTATCACTCATGGTTCTTTTAAACGCATGGAAAAAGTAGCACAAAAGTTTAATTACGATGTACTTGATAAAGCGGTTGAGGACTCTAAAAGTATTTATGTACATGATATTGTTGATGATGTTGCCAACTTAGCTGCTGTAGAAGTTGTAGAAGATTTAAACTCTAAAGAGTATGTAGTAATTGACATTCGTGCTGAAGATGAATGCATTGAGACTACGAGCGAAACTATCAAAATACCATTTCATAGACTCAAGTCAGAATTTCCAAAACTACCAAAAAACAAAGAGTACTTACTCTACTGTGAAAAAGGCATCATGAGTCAACTCCATGCTCAATATCTAAGAGACGAGCATAAATGCGAAAATGTGAGAGTGTATAGACCAAGTATTTAAATAGTTTTTATTCACCCCAGCCTAGTTTGTTTTTAAGAACATCAAAGTAGTTAAACTCTTCTTTATGTATGAGCTTGACTTTTTTTGTCGCTAGTTTTATATGTATACTCTGCCCTGCTTCGAGTTCGTGCTTATCTTGTCCATCAATAATAACCAAGGCTTTTTCGTTTGGTGTTTTCATCTCTATAGAGAATTCACCCGGAAGAACAACGGGTCTTTGTGTTAGAGAGTGAGGACAAATTGGGGTCAATGAAAAAACATTAGTAAGAGGAAAAAGAACTGGACCTCCGGCTGAGAGATTGTAGGCAGTTGAACCTGTTGGTGTTGAGACTATAACACCATCGCCATAGTAAGTGTTAAAGGCTTTAGAGTCGACTAATGTTTCAACATGAATCATATTTAAAACAGAGTGTCGCGTTACGACTATGTCGTTAAAAGCATATGTTGTTATCTCTTTGGAGTTTAAAGTAAACTTCGCTTCTAAAATAGAACGTTCATCAACTCTATAGTTGCCCTTCTCAAAGCTGTCCATAAAAGTATCTAACTCTTCTATATTAACATCAGCTAAAAAACCAAAAGTTCCAGCATAGACACCTAGAACAGGTATATTATACTTAAAAGAACGACGTGCAACAGAGATAAGTGTTCCATCTCCACCTAAGGTGACTAAAGCATCGGATGTTTGACATAGTAAATCAAAATCCATTCCCATTACACCTATCATTCCACCACTTATACTTTCTATAGTAACTTCTATAGAATGAGCATTGAAAATCTTTTCTAATTCAAAGTATTTACCTTTGAGCTCTGGAGTTGAAGGTCTTAGTATTACACCAACTTTTTTTATTTTTCTCTGCACATATGCTCTTTTATCTGATTTATTTTGTTAATTATACAGTTTTTTGTTATAATCGCAAAAATTATTTTCAGGACTCTATATATATGAGAAGCCATTACAATACAGATTTAAGTGAAGCAAATGTTGGTGACGAAGTTACTTTAACAGGTTGGGCAAATAACCACCGTGACCATGGTGGAATTATTTTTATCGATTTACGTGACAAAACTGGTCTTATCCAGCTTACTTGTGACCCTGCGGACAGTGTAGAATCACATAAAATCGCTAACAGTATTCGTGACGAATATGTTCTTATAGTTAAAGGAACTGTACGTTTACGTGGTGAGGGTCTTACTAACCCTCGTCTTAAAACTGGTGCTATTGAGATTGTTGTAACTGAGCTTGTTATTGAAAACAAGTCAGCTGCACTTCCATTTGTAATTGGTGATAAAAAAGTTGGTGAAGAGACTACTCTTAAATATCG
>CAZPRE010000160.1:0-1680 GCA_964588875.1 uncultured Sulfurimonas sp.
TTATTTATATGTAAAACAGTTTTATTAAATGCGATAAAAGTTTCATATGAATATGCATAGTAGTTTTCACTATCTGTACGAAGTTCTAATCTCCCATCTACTTTTAAAACGCGACGAGACTCTTCTATGAAAGATGTGCTTATCACACGTCTATGCGGTTTTTTATCCCATGGAACAGGAAAATGTACATATATTTTTCCGACAAGATTTGAAGGAACTAATTCCATAAAAAGTCTTGCATCATAGTCGAGAACCAACAAGTTGTCTAAGCTTTGAATACTTACCTGCTTTAGTACTTGTTCAATTGAAGGACGATGAATTTCTATTCCAATAAAAAGAATATCTGGATTATTGACTGCTTGATGAAGAAGATGACGACCTGAGCCAAAACCAACTTCTATTCGTATTTCTCTATCTTTTGGAAAATCTGAAACAAACCATTCTATATTTTTGAGTGCAGTTACTTCTTCAAGGTGGATATTTTTTGATTGTTCTGGGACATTTGAGGATATAACATTTAAGCTAGCAAGCTCGGCATAGCTAAGCAGTGCACGATGTACATTATATATAGAAGCTGGACGAGTGAGTTTGTCTGATTTGAGGAGACTTCTATTCTCTTCATCTTTTACAAGTAAAAAGAACTCATCTTCATCTACCTTTACAGAGATTAATTTTTCATCTTCATGATTAGCATTATTAGCTATAAAATTAAACTCTACATCATCCTTAGAACAAGGAAACTCTACTGTTTTAAACTCTTCTATATGTAAGTGTGGCATTAAAGTTCGTTCAAATCTAAATTTTGTGCAGGTGTAGCCACTTCACCAACAACATCAATATTTCTTTCAGGTGTTACAGATATAGATTCTTCTTGAATTTTTTGCTTAGCTGGTATTAATTTCTCAGACTCTGGTACTTTAACCTGTACCTCTATACTGTCCTCTGATAAAATTTTATTTTCATCTACTGCATAAACTTTGTAAAAATATGTAGCGCCTGCTAAAATTTTCGAGTCAATAAATCTTTGTGATTTGATATTAACTATATCTTCAGTAGTTGCATCAAACCACCCTTTTTTCTCCTTTTTTCTCACTATATAACTCTTTGTTCTCTCATCTGAATTACTCCAGACAAGTTCAATAGAATTATCAATAAAAGTTGCTTCAACAAGTGATGGTGCCGTAGGACGAACAAGAGTTTTTCCTACAACCGACTCGGTATGAAGACTCTCTAGTCCGTCAATATCAACAGAGGAAACTCTATAAAAATACTTTTTACCATCAATATCTATTTTATCCGTATAATGATTATTATGGAGCTTTGCAGCTAACTCATAAGTTCCATCTTCATCTTCAGATTTATATACATGATAAAGAGCAAAATCATCTTCCTTTGACTTATCCCATCTCAGTTCTATTCGTTTTGGTAAATCTGTAGTAGTCACAATATTTGTAGTTTTTTTAGGTAAAGGTTTGGTTATAACCTTCACAATCTGACTTGGTATTGAGACAATATCATCATAAGTCCATACTTTAACACGATACTTATACACATAATTATCTTTCAAATCTTTGTCTATGTACTCCGCGTTTAATCTACCATCAACACGACCAACCTCTTCGTATTTTTCATCTTCTAAGGTTTTACGTTCAATAAGATAAGCTTTAACTTTTTGATTTG
>CAZPRE010000160.1:1690-4692 GCA_964588875.1 uncultured Sulfurimonas sp.
AATTAGTTTTGCAGATCTTGGCATACCTGAAACACTATGTATCCATGAAATAGACTCTAAAATAGGAAGAGAATTAACCGTTGCAATATTACTTGGCATCGATTCAGCATCTTTAGAAAATGTCTTAAATGAGTAGCTATATCTGGTGCCTGGCTTAACAGCATTATCCACATAATGTGTAGCAAAACGATTTTCAATAGTCGTATAGTAAGTCTGCTCACTCTTTTTTTCATCTTCACTTTGACTCATTTTATAGATATAAATACCTTTAACTCTTGAGTCTTGGATAGGTTTCCATTCAAACGCGATAGCCTTCATATCAGAAAAAGTTCCATTCTCTGTCAACTCTATAACGGGAAGAGTTAAATCGACAATAGCCTCTTGTTTAGGTGTAGGTGTAGCCCCACAACCACTAAGAATCAGTAGTAAAGCTGTTGATAATGTAGTTAATGTCCATAACTTCATTTAAGTTCTCCAAATTAAATTTTTTATTTAAATATTCGCCCATCGTATCATCAAAAGGTGCACTAAAAAATAGTTTTTCTTTAGTCGTTGGATGAATGAAATATATTATGTAGGCATGAAGCAAAATTCGTTCCGATTTCTCTTCTTTTGGGCTTAGTGCATAGATATGATCACCGATAATATGACGGTTGATTGATTCTAAATGAACACGAATCTGATGTGTTCGACCAGTAAAAAGTTTACAAGCGATTAACTGATTCTTTTCATCTTTTGAGACTCCAAGTTGCTTAAACATTGTTTTAGCATATTTTCCAGTTGTAACATTTGCCATTTTTAGACGATTACTTGCACTTCTACCGATATTACTTTCAATAGTAGTGATATCTTCTTTTAAAAGTGGGTTTATTACAGCTATATAATAACGTCCCATACTTTTATCTTGAAGTTGTTCTGATAAAAGCTCATGAGCTTCATTGTTTTTAGCAACAACCATTGTTCCACTCGTACCTTTATCTATACGGTGAACAATACCATGGCGTTCTTCTCCACTAATCGTTGAGAGTCTAATTCCCTTATGCTTTAACCAATCAACAAGAGTTGCATCTTTTACACTAGGTGCAGGGTGAACCGTTACACCAGAAGGTTTATTGATAACTAAAACATCATCATCTTCATAAAGTATCTCTACATCAAAATCAACTTCTAATGCTTTTTCAACTTTTGCTTCTGGAAATTCTACTTTAATAGTTTGATTAACTTTTAGTTTTACACCTGGTCTATTTACTTTTTTTTCATCGACATATACACAATCTAATTTAATTAGTTGAGATATTTGTGACCGAGTTTGACCTATTTGTGCTGCAAGAAACGTATCTAAACGCTGAGATTCCTCACATATATAGCTTTTTACTTCTCTCATTTATGTCCTTTTATGTTACAATTTTATAAAAAATTTTGGAGTTATAATCTTGTGGAGATTTGATAAGCGTATTTTAGCACAATTTGACTTTTTTAGCATGATATTAATCATTCCTTTGATAATAGCTTCACATTGGTTAATTGGGGAAGTCGTTCCTGCTCTGGCCCAAAAGCAGAGTGCTTATGTTGGAGTAGCATTTATTGCCTTTATCTTTGTATTTGTTTTACCTATTAGACGTATGAGTTGGCTTATTCCTTTAGTTTATTGGATAAATATTTTACTTCTTTTAGCCGTTGAGTTTTTTGGTCATGCAAGACTCGGTGCTCAACGTTGGATAGAACTCCCTTTTGTAAACGCGACTATACAACCATCGGAATTTGTCAAACCTGCACTAATCCTTATGCTAGCCTATCTTATCAATAAAAATCCTCCAGATGTAAATGGCTATAGAATAAAAGATTTTTTACGACTTAGCTTTTATATTTTACTCCCTTTTATTTTAATTGCTAAAGAACCTGACTTAGGTACAGCATTAGTTCTTTTACTTATTGGGTATGGAGTACTATTCTTTATCGGTGTTTACTGGAAAATATGGGCTACTATCATTGCGTTTATACTTCTTCTCTCCCCATTAGCATATCAATTTACTCTGCATGATTATCAAAAAGTTAGAATTAACGACTTTTTAAGTGAAAAACCTTCTTATCATGTTAAACAATCCATAATTGCTATCGGTTCTGGTGGATGGACTGGAAATTCAAAAGAGGAATCAACACAAACACAGATGCGATTTTTACCTATTGCAACAAGTGATTTTATTTTTGCATTTGTAGTTGAGCGAACCGGATTTTTAGGAGCTTTAGGTCTTATATTAATTTATGTAATGTTAATTTTACATCTACTGAGCCTAAGTATATTTATTAAAGACTACTATATCAAAGTTGTGACAGTATCTATATCATTTATGATATTTATCTATATGGGAGTTAATATAACTATGACTATAGGGTATGCACCTGTTGTTGGAGTACCTCTACCTATGTTTAGTTATGGTGGAAGTAGTTTTTTAAACTTTATCATGCTCTTTGCTATTATGCAAAACCTAATAACCTTTAGATATAAAGATATGTATGATAAAAGTGGAACAAAAAGTTTTGTATAAAAAGGGAAATGTAGATAAGTGGAGTTTTATAGTATATATGGAGCGGGAGACGAGATTCGAACTCGCGACACCCTGCTTGGAAGGCAGGAACTCTAGCCACTGAGTTACTCCCGCATATTATACTATGGTGCCGACACGAGGATTTGAACCCCGGGCCTGTTGATTACAAATCAACTGCTCTAGCCAACTGAGCTATGTCGGCAAAATATAATCTTCTTCTTGAATTAGTTGTGCTTTAAAATTAGGCGAAGCATACATTAAGTATGTGAGTCTGATTTTGAAGTGCAAATAATCAAAAAGAAGTGGCGCGGTGGAAGGGACTCGAACCCTCGACACCCTGCGTGACAGGCAGGTACTCTAACCAACTGAGCTACCACCGCGCATATAATAAATAGTATTTTAAAAATGGTGGGCATTACAAGACTCGAACTTGTGACATCTACCTTGTAAGGGTAG
>CAZPRE010000161.1:0-4663 GCA_964588875.1 uncultured Sulfurimonas sp.
CTGTATGTGCAAAAGTGATAATGATGGCAGTTATTAGTGCTGGTTTTATGTTTGGCAATGCTACTCTCAACACTGTTTGGACTCTGCTTTTTCCCGCAATATAACTAGCCTCAATCATACTTTTATTTAAAGACTCAAACCCACCTTGAAGTGGTTGAACCATAAAGGGTAGAGAGTAAAAACAGCTTGCTACCACAAGCCCAGTAAAATTAAATACAAGATTAATACCAAAAGTCTCTTCAAAAAAGAATCCAATAGGTGAGTTATGAGAAAGAACCACAAGGATATAAAATCCTAAAACAGAGGGTGGTAAAACAATAGGAAGAGCTGTTAGGGCTTCAAAAAAAGGTTTAGCCTTTGAGTGCGTTTGAGAAAGCCACCAAGCAAGAGGTAGACTGATAAAAAAGAGTATGAAAGTTGTAATTGAGGCAAGTTTAAAGGAGAGTAAAAATGGCTCAAAATCTAGTGTTAAGAGTGTATCAATCATTTAAAATCTCACCAATTGAAAGTTCACTCTCTTGAATAAGTGCAATAAGTTTATCACCAACCTTTATATCCATCGCGTTTGATACTTCACGAGTTATGATCGACTCTAGTTCATTCTCAAATATACAAAGACCAATGCTACTTAAGAGCTGACCATTTTCTACTGAAATAACACTAGTATGAAGTCTATTAAAACAGCTTACTTCCGCGTTTAGACTCTTAGCAAGTAAAACATGAGTTGGCTTTACGATAAGCTTAACATTAACACCCACTTTAACATTTGCATTTAAATCTAAACTCATCATTGAGAGTATTTTTCCATGAAAGTCAAACTTTACTATATGTAAACTCTCACAGTTTTTTATCTCTAAAACTTTAGCTATAAAGCTACTCATGGTAGTGCATACCCATAATCATTAAGAATTTTTCGAGCCTTTTGACCCAAGATAAACTTATAAAACGCGGCTACTTCACTACTATTCTCACCATATTTGAGTATAACTATGCCTTGATTTATAGGTGTGTATAGTTTTGTATCTACATCAGCCCAATTTACACCCTTTTTATACATAGCCATTTTGCTAGAGTAGAGCGAAGACTTAGCAATAAAGCCCAAGTCAGTTGCAGTTACTGCATACGATACAGTTTGAGAGATAGACTCTGCATACACAATTTTTTTCTTTATATCCTCAAAGACCTTAGCATTTTTAAAAGCCTCAAAGGTTGCCTGTCCATAGGGTGCAGTTCTAGGGTTTGCCACTGCTATTTTTTTAATTTTTACACTCTTTAGAAGTTGCATACCTTGAGTGAAATCTTGCTTTTTAACACTAAAATAAGCCAAGCTTCCCTGTGCATATATTATGGGTTTAGTAACAGCAATTCCCTCACTATAAAGTATATTTGGATACTTCATATTTGCAGACATAAAGAGCTGGTATGGTGCTCCATATTTAATTTGTGCAGTTAATTTTCCACTTCCACCAAGAGTTACTCGTACTTTTGTATCAGGGTAGATGTTATTGAACTCTTTTTTCAAATCCTCAATAGCATAACTAACATTTGCTGCCACAGCGATACTTATAGTTCCTGCATATAGCGGTAAAGCAATAAAAAATAAAAAGAGTAAAATCAACTGTTTCAAATTATATTCCCAAATAGATAGTTAAGTTCGAAACGGGCATCTAAATCATTAAAAGTTTTTTCTTCAATGTAATCAGCATAACCAAGTCTCAAACGCCACTGCAGATCAACCATAGCAGGAATATTTTGAATAAAACCTATATAGTAGTACATTTTATCTGCATCTGTTTTCTTCTCATCTGCATCTATATACAAAATAGAAGCTTGAATAAATACATCTTTATATACACCTGTGCTGTTAGCATTTCTGACTAGTTCTAAACGGTAGCTTTGAGTATTTGCTCTCCAATTATAACGGGCCATCGAACGAGTATAACCAGCTGTTGGAAACCCACGCCACGGTGTAATCAAATCCGCTTCATCAAGAATATTTGAATATCCAAGATTAATCTTATAATTATCAATTTTTGTCACAACTCTTGCAGCTATCATTTGTGCTTCAAGAGAAGTAATGTCTTTGTAACCTACAGCATTTAGACCTTTAGCATAAGATGCTCCACCAACCTTTCCTGCTCCATTGTCAAACTGCTTAATATATCTCATCCCTGGAGTAATGCTAAAACCATCAAAATTCACTTTATAGTTTGCCTCAAGCATTATCTGAGAGAGTAGTTCTGGAACAATATAAAAAGAAGCATCAGCTTTTAAGTTTTTAATAGACTTATTTTTAAAGTCTCCTGTGATTAAAGGTGCATTAGTTGGTTTTCCTGCCGCTTTTAATGCCGTGTATGTTAATCCTCTATGCATTGCAGAATCATCATTTTCGCTCCATTCAGGCCTTAAGTCCGAAGTAGAATTAGCATCTCCATACATCAAGATAGAATGTGAGGAAGTGTGATCACGAAGTTTTTGTTCATAAAGATAAGCTAATTTAACTGATGTACTTGGAATAGCCTTAGTAGAGACTACAACACCATCAAAAGTATTTGGTATCATCTTTGTATCATTAGACTTCGTGTAGAATGTTTCAACTAATTGACGACCTAAAACTAGTTCTGTCTTATCAATGCCGCTGTAGCGAAGATAAGCTTGTCCAACTACAGCCATATAATCGACATTATTATTTACATAGTTATATCTACTGATAATATCTTTACCTTTTTTAAGACCAGCCACATTATCATCTTTGACATCAAAAAAGCCTTGTGAAAAGTAGAAACCAGCTCCAAAATCAAAACCTTTAAGAGTAGCACTCTTTAAAACTAAAGAACCACCTATACCAGTAATTGTATGACTTAAATGACTATCATCATCATGATCAAAGGTATTATAAAAAGTATTTGAACGGATACGACCATAGTAATTTCCCTCTGTAAACATCCCTGTAAAAGTATCTACATTCTTCTGCTTTATGTTGTACACAAGCTGACCATTACTTTTAATAGCTGCTTTTACAACCTCAGCCTCTGCACTAAGACTAGTGACTAAAGCCAATACAGTTGTTAAGCCAATTGCTATTTTTTGAAAACTCATCTAAATTCCTTTTTTTCATTATAATACTGTTATAATGAGATACAAAACTTCGTCTCTCATACTCGGCAACTTCTACTTCATAATTTATCAATTTTTGTAAAATATTGTCTATCTTAGTTATTCTAGACTCTAAAGATTTTAAAGAAACCAAACTCATATCTTTAGAGTTTATCGTAGTCTTTGCAACTTTTGTAAAATAGTAGTTTATATTAATATAACCCATAATTCCTATACTAATTAAGACATCAAGCATAATGCATACCATTTTATTTATATTTTAAATAAAATAAAAAAACTTAGATTTTAGAGTTAAAAAAGTGTTACCAATGTTAACAAAATCGGTGAATATAAATATAGCAAGCATTTTCTTGATATATATCATAATTAATTAGTACAAAAGGTTGTAGGATGAAGTTTGTTAATGGACACCTTAACAAGATCCAAATCTAATCAAATTAGGAGAAAATATGTCACTTTCAAGAAGAGAATTTCTGAAAAGCTCTGCGGCAGCATCTGCAGCAGCGGCTATTGGTATGACTGTACCAGCGGAACTAGAAGCTTCAGCTAAAGTAGCTGAGAGTAGTTGGAGATGGGACAAGGCAGCTTGTCGTTTCTGTGGTACTGGTTGTGGTATTATGATGGCAACTAAGAACGGTAAAATTGTTGCGGTCAAAGGGGATCCTGCGGCTCCTGTAAATCGTGGTCTTAACTGTATTAAAGGTTATTTTAATGCTAAGATTATGTACGGTGCAGATAGACTTACTCAGCCACTTTTAAGAGTTGATGCTGATGGTAAGTTTGATAAACATGGTAAGTTCGCTCCAGTAAGTTGGGAGAGAGCATTTGATGAAATGGAAGTTAACATCAAAAAAGCCCTTAAAGCAAGTGGTCCTGAAGGTGTAGCAGTATTTGCATCTGGACAATACACTGTTATGGAAGGTTATGCAGCTCAAAAAATGATGAAAGGTGGATTCCGTTCAAACGCGATCGACCCTAATGCTCGTCACTGTATGGCATCAGCTGTTGTTGGTTTCTATCAAACTTTTGGTATTGATGAGCCTTCTGGTTGTTACGATGACATCGAACTTACTGATACTATTGTGTCATGGGGTTCAAACATGGCAGAGATGCACCCGATCCTTTGGTCTCGTGTAACTGATAGAAAACTTTCTGATCCAGATCGTGTAAAAGTTATCAATATCTCTACATATAGACATAGAACTTCAGATTTAGCTGATGAAGAGATTATCTTTACTCCAAATACTGACCTTGCTCTATGGAACTATATTGCTAGAGAGATAGTTTATAACAACCCTGAGTCAATTGACTGGGATTTTGTTAAGAAACATATCGTTTTCGCAGCATCACCTGTAAACATGGGTTATGGTATGAGAAGAGCTGGCGAGAAATCAATAGTAGACGGTAAATATTCAGCTTTAGAAATGGAAACAATCAATCAAGAAATGGAACATATAGTTTCAGCAGCAGAAGCACCCGCTCTTAAACCTTATGGTTATAAAGAAGGCGATGTTATGGTTAACAAACCAGCTGGTCTTAAACACTG
>CAZPRE010000162.1:0-4470 GCA_964588875.1 uncultured Sulfurimonas sp.
AATAGCACGAGAAATTGCTTGACGAATCCACCATGTAGCATAAGTTGAAAATTTATAACCTTTTTGGTACTCAAATTTGTCAACTGCTTTCATTAGACCGATATTTCCTTCTTGAATCAAATCGAGAAAAGGTAGACCACGGTTTGTATAGCGCTTAGCAATAGATACAACAAGTCTAAGATTTGATTTTGCCATCTTAGTTTTTGAGATTTCAGATATATTCTTACCGCGTTTAATTTGCTCTAGAATATCACCAAGTTTTTCAGGTTCCATATCAAAAGAGTTTTTAGATGCCTCTTTTGTTTGAACAAGCTTTTTGATTTCCATATAAGTAGAAACCATAGTAGCTTCTGGAACCATATTAGCAATATCTTCTTTATTAAGTTCTTGAATCTTATCTACTAAAACTTTGTGATTTGCTTTGAGAGTCGTGTTGAAAAGTGGAAGTTTATACTCAAGGCGCTTAAGCTCTTTGTCATAACCATCATCACTCTTAAGTGCTGTCTCCATAGCTTTTACAAGTTCATTTATTAATTTAGAAGTTGGACCAAGGTCTAAAAGTTTCTCTTTTAAAACACCTTTTTTGAAAGTTACACTTAAAAAATAGTTGATAATTTTTTCTGTAGGATCGCCATCTAAATCTTCAGGTGCTTTTTCTGTAAGTTTTATCCAATCTTTTTTTGCTTTTTCTAGGGCTTTAAAGCTTGTAGATACTTTCTCTACCCTTGATTTATCTTTAGCAGTTAAAGTTTTCTCTTCACTTGATTTATCGCTCGCATTATCATCAGAGGCATCATCGCTCTCTTCTTTTTCATCTTCAAAACTTTTGAAAAGTTCTTTAACACGACGTTCACGGTTAATAAGAGGTTCTTTGTAGTCTAAAATAAATTCTATTAAATAAGGAACTGAACAGATAGCATCAATAATGATACTCTCTCCGCCCTCAATTTTTTTACTTATTTCAATCTCTTCCTCTTTTGTTAAAAGAGGAATTTGTCCCATTTCACGAAGATACATACGAACTGGAGAATCTGAACGAGACCACTCAAGAAGTTCATGCTCTTTTAGAATATCAAATTTATCTGACTCATTGTTTTCAAGCATCTTTCTTTGTGCATCACGTCTAGCTTCAGCTTCTTTATCATTAAGAAGTTTTGCATGCTCTGAAGATGTATAAAGGCAAGTCTTATGTTTTGTCATAAGTTTGAAAATATTTTTTGCTTGTGCAGTTGTAGGTTGTTTTTCAAAAAGTTCTATTAAAGATTCATAAGTAGAACAATCTTTAGACTTCTTTTCTGAGAAGAATAGGTCTATTGCTTTGTTGAGTTCTTTGGCTGTCATATCTGAGTATGCTCCATAAGTTTTAAGTTAATTTAAAGAGTGGATTATACCGATATATACTTAAAAGAAGCTAAGATTTAGAATATTTATTTTTGGAACACTCTTTGCTCATTAAGAACTAAAGTAATTTCTAAGGAACTTTAATGCAGTCAGGATACTACGATGCAGCAGCGGGAATGGTTACCCAATTTAACCGTCTTGATTCAATTGCAAATAATTTAGCGAATGTTAATACTGCGGGCTTCAAGCAAGATAATCTTGTTGTTGGAGATTTTATGCGTATATATAAAGAGGCAAGAGATAAGCTTCCTAATACGAATCATACTGAAGATGGAGCTGAGTTTATAAATAGAACTATGAACAGAGCACCTCAAATTGTAGATAAATATACTGATCATAGTCTTGGAGCTATGCAAAAAACAGATAATCCTTTAGACTTTGCACTTTCTCGTAAAGGACTTTTCTTTGCTGTTAAGACTCCTAATGGGATAAGACTTACCCGTGATGGTGCATTTATAGTAAACAATGAAGGAAAAATTACCACTAAACAAGGTTATGAAGTACTGCCAAATGATTATTTTGCTGCGGGTGGGTCTATAAGTATAAATCAAGAAGATAGTATTCTTGAAGTAGATAAAAATGGACAAATGTATACAAATATTCCCAACACAGTAAAATTAACAATTGGCTCTAAGCTTTTTATAGCACAGCCAGACAACACGAGAGTTCTTCAAAAAGAGGGTGATAATCTCTACAAGTATGCTGATGTCGAATCTATGCAAAGTATTGAAGAGAGTGGGGCAGTGAAACAAGGTTTTATTGAAAAAAGTAATGTAAACTCGGTACATATGATGACACAAATGATAGAAACAAATCGTTTAGTTGGAATGTACCAAAAAGTCATGGATACACAGATGAATGATATGAACAAAGATGCAATTACTAAAATTGCTGCTAAAACTTAAGTAAAAGGATTTAAACAATGATCCAATCACTTTATACTGCCTCGACAGGGATGTTGGGTATGCAGACTCAAATCGATACAATGGCAAATAATATTGCCAATGTAAATACTATAGGTTTTAAAAAGTCTCGTGCTGAATTTGCAGACTTGATGTATCAAGTTGTGGAATATGCTGGAACATCTACAAGTAACACTACTAAAAGCCCTATTGGTATTGAAGTTGGTCTTGGTGTGAGACCAACAGCCATAAATAAAATCTTTTCTGAGGGTTCTTTAAAACAGACTGATAATCAGCTTGATATTGCTATTACAGGAAATGGTTTTTTCAAAATGGAATTACCAGATGGAACAGAAGTTTATTCAAGAAATGGCGCATTAAAAATTGATGAAAATGCAACTATGGTAAATAGTGATGGATATACACTTGTACCTCAAATTGTTATTCCATCTGATGCGACAGAGGTTAGTATAGGAACAGATGGAACTGTTAGTGTAGTTCAAGCTGGGCAAACACAAGCAACTGTTATTGGTCAAATACAAACAACAAACTTTATAAATCCTACTGGTCTTCACTCTATGGGTGATAATCTATATATTGAAACAGATAGTTCTGGACAACCAGTTGAAGGAACTCCTGGTATTGATGGTCTAGGTATGCTTCGTCAAGGTTTTGTTGAGCTTAGTAATGTTGAGCTTGTTGTTGAATTAACAGACCTTATTACAGGACAACGTGCTTACGACTCAAACTCAAAAGTAATCACAACAAGTGATGAAATGCTTCAGACGATAAATAATCTCAAAAGAGAATAAATAGTCTTCTTTCAAGTCTTTTGACTCGATATAGAAGTAGTCAATTCTTATTTGAATAGTTTTTTTACATTAGTTCTAGAATCTCTTCTTCTTCTTCTTTAATCAACTATTTATAACTATCAAATACATAGATACAACAATGAGACCAATAAATGTGAACTCTAATTTTTTACTAAACATCTATAAAAACTCTTTAATGGAAATAAAACCTCCTTTTGGATATAATCGCAAAATTATTAGTTGAATATATAGGATTTTTATAATGAAAAAAGCAAATATTGATGGAAAAGTTTGGACATTTGGTAAAGACATTGACACAGACTTAATTATCGCAGCAAGATACTTAAATACTTCAGTGCCCCAAGAGTTAGCAAAACATGTTATGGAAGATGCAGACCCAGAATTTGTAAACCACATGAAAGCAGGTGACGTAATAGTTGCTGGTGAAAACTTTGGTTGTGGAAGTAGCCGTGAACACGCCCCAATCGCTCTTAAAGCTGCGGGTGTAGCTGCTATTATAGCTCCAACTTTTGCAAGAATTTTTTATAGAAACGCATTTAATATGGGTCTTCCTATCTTTGAATTGCCAGAAAGCGCAGAGATTAAAGAGGGTCAAGAGATTAGTGTTGACATGAATGCAGGTACAATTACAAATAAAACTACAAACAAAACTTATAATTTTGTTCCAATTCCTGCATTTATGCAAGAACTAATAGATGCAGGTGGATTAATGAATTTCGCTGCAAATGAAGTAAAAGGTAAATAGATGAAAAAATATAAAATAACCCTTATTAAAGGTGATGGAATCGGTCCAGAGATAATAGATGAAGCTGTTAAAGTTTTAGATGCTGTAGCATCTTGTTGTGATTTTGATTTCTCATATGATGAAGCTCTTATGGGTGGAATCGCTTATGAAATCACTGGTGATCCTCTTCCTCAAGAGACTATAACTAAATCTCTGCAATCTGATGCTGTACTTTTCGGTGCAATCGGTGGGCAAAAATGGGACTCTCTTCCTAGAGAAAAGCGTCCAGAAAGTGGACTACTTCGTTTTAGAAAAGAGCTTGGTGTGTATGCCAACCTTCGTCCTGCTGTTGTGTATGACGAGCTTATTAATGCATCATCTCTAAAACCTGAGATTATCGAGGGTGTTGATATAATGGTAGTTCGTGAACTTATCGGTGGTATCTACTTTGGTGAACCTAAGGGTCGTACTGAGGAGAAGGGTTGGAACACTATGGTTTATACTCGTGATGAAATAGTTCGTATTTCTCATCATGCCTTTCAAATTGCAATGAAACGAGACAAGAGAGTTTGTTCTATTGATAAAGCAAATGTTCTTGATGTTTCTCAGC
>CAZPRE010000163.1:0-4460 GCA_964588875.1 uncultured Sulfurimonas sp.
ATTAAGTGCATCAAAGTTACGAATAGTTGTGGTTCCGTGTTTTTTGAACATTTTTGCATGAAGATCAATTAGCTCTTTTGAACCAGTATCTAACATAACTGTATTTACACCACGTGCTAGTGTTTGAAGATTTGCATCAGGACCAACAATTTTTCTAAATTCGTCCATCATTTCAAAAGCATCTTCTCTTAAGTAGAAGTATAAAGATTGAAATCTTGCTCCACCACCAAATTCAAAGTGATTAATTCCTGCAGTTTTCGCAGCTTCAACAGCTGGAAAAAAATCTTTCATTAGGACACGGCCGCCGAAAACCGACTGGAAACCGTCTCTAAAAGTTGTGTCCATTACATCTATAAATTTTTTAGCCATTTTTAACTTAACCCTCTCTGTGATGTTTAATTGCTGCAGTGATTGCTGCAATTACTTTTTTATTGTCTTGTTGTGACGCCGATGGCGTTGCAACTGGTAGTGGTTCAGGGAAAAATTTATGAATTACAAACGACATTAAGTTCATACTTATTATCATTGTTACTAAGAATGAAAATACAATTGACATTCCTAGCCCCATAAATTTAAATCCCTCTATTACGAGGTTAGTTTCTTCCATAAGTTACCTTTGTTCATAATTTCTACCGCAGAGTATAGTATAAAGATGTTTAAAAAATGTTTTCTCGTCCAAGCTTATTTTTTAAATATATCTATATTGTTACTTTTTGATTATATACTTCCGCAAAATTTAAATAAAAGAGACAATAATGAATAAAAATGTAACAAACTTTGGACTTATAAACACTATAGAAGGCTACTCGTATTTACTACTCCTATTTGTTGCTATGCCTGTCAAATATCTACTTGGAATCCCTTTAGCAGTTAAAGTAGTGGGAATGGCACACGGTGTACTTTTTATTGCATTTTGTATCTTACTTGTTATCGCTTGGCAAGATACAAAATGGCCCTTTAAAAACAATGTAATATTCTTTGTTGCATCACTAATTCCATTTGGGACTTTTTTCACAAAAAAAAGAATTGCATCATACGAATAAAAGCATATTTAAGATAAAATTAGCAACTTAAAAAAATTAGGAATTTAATTTACCATGATAATTGGAATGAATGAACAAGACTTTATGGCATATATGATTTTTGGACTTATTTTAAACTTTACAATTTCCATATTATTTGGAATATATCTAAGTAAAAATATTGGGATGCAGGAGATGGTCACATCTAAGGGCGATAAAAAACAACCTTTTTTAGTGGCATTAAGTCTTGTAATTCCTTATGCAAAAATGTTATTAACCCTCTATAGAGTATCTATTTTACAGATCTATTTTTTAAACAAAGGTCACACACATAAAGAGTTTTGGGTATATATGACTACAAAGTAGTAACTCTACTCTCCATATGCTTCAATAGTACAATCTATAATTAAACTACCCTTCCATATACCTATAGCATAAACAATACAGGAGTCATCTTTAAACTCTAGATGATACATTTATTTAGTTTTTAAAATATTCAGTGCAAAATATTTTGAATTTAAGATACATTATTTAATGTAGCTAAAATAGGTGGAAATTACTATTATTTTAAACATGTTAGTATTTTATCGTGATATAATTAACACAATAAAATTATAAGGTATGCATGAAAGATTTTAAATTAAAATTGATTCTTAGTATTTTAAGCGGTATTGTATTCTCATTTATATTTATAATATTGGCTTTTGCTCTACCCACTAAAAAACATGATATATTTGTTAAAAAACCTCGAGGTATGTTAGAACAAGTCTCTCATGCTGCAAAATAAATTTTAAAAAGATTGTTTTAATTTAATTGCACAAAGTTCTAATGCTATCAGACAATCTTTGAGATAATCTACATCATCTTTTTTCATAAAATCATAGAGAAATTTTCCGCATCTTTAATACGTAGTATAGAGTAAAGAAATGAGTGCTACGAATGCACTCATTTATAATTAATTATAATGCTTTAGAAATAATTCTATTGAGTCTTGAAATAAAGTCGGCAGTATCACCTAACTCTTGACCATCAAATAGTTTTGCTTGATCTAATAAAACATGTGCTGCATCATTAATAAGGTTTACATCAGAAGAATCTTTGAGCTTTAGAAGAAGTTCATGATTCGGATTGATTTGTAAAATTGGAGCTGGTTCGGGAGTGTCACCACCCTGACCCATCTGCTTCATCATCTGAGCCATCATGTAAGAAGGATCTTCTTTATCAACTCTAATAGCAACTGGAGAGTCAACTAAATCTGAAGTCGTTTCAACCGACTTAACAGCTTCACCAAGAGCATCTTTAAACTCTTTAGCTAAACCTTCATAAGTTTTTGCAACTTCTTCTTCAGCTTTTTTCTCTTCTTCACTCTCTTCAAACTTAGCATCTGCTACAGCAATAAGCTTATACTCTTTATATTCAGTTACCATTGGAAAGATAATTGTGTCAACTTCTTCATTAAGAACTAAAACATCAATACCCTTAGCCTTAAAACGCTCTAATGCAGGAGATGCTTTTAGCATCGCTAATGAAGTTTTACCAGTTAGATAATAAATTTCTTTTTTCTGCCCCAGGGCATTCTCTCTAGCTTCGCTATTCACCTTATCTTCATACTTATTTATATATTCTTCTATCATTACCGTTTCTTCAGAGTTGATAGTGTTAAACTTCATTAACTCTAAAATTTTCTCACGGTTATCATGGTCACTATAAAGACCTTCTTTAAGGACATTTCCAAACTCTTTGTAAAACTCTTCATACTTTGCAGCATCTTTTTTAGCCATTTTAGAAAGTTCTGAAAGAACTTTTTTAACAGATGATTTCTGAATCTTTGTCATCACCGCGTTTGATTGTAAAATTTCACGAGAAACATTAAGAGGTAGATCTTTAGAATCAATCACACCACGCAAAAAACGTAGGTATGTAGGCATTAACTCTTTTTCATCATCAGTAATGAAAACACGGTTTATATAAAGTTTAATACCAGTTTGGTAGTCAACTCTGTATAAATCCATTGGTGCTTTAGATGGGATGTAAAAAAGTGTAGTGTATTCAACTGCACCCTCAGCTTTGTTATGCATCCATGCTAATGGTTCTTCACTTGAGTGAGCGATAGAGCTATAAAAGTCTTTATACTCATCATCAGTTACATCTTTTTTAGCCATAGTCCATAGTGCATTTGCACGGTTAATTTGCTCATTTTGGATCTCAGTTCTTGAAGGTTCTAATTCTTCTTTCCCTTCATCATCCATAACAGCAGAAACATGCTTCTCTTTATCCATAAAGATTGGAAAAGGAATATGGTTAGAGTATTTTTTAATAATAGTGTCAATTCTATGTGCATCTAAAAATTCATCTTCATCATCTTTAAGATGCATTACGATTGTAGTACCGTGTCCATCTTGAGTTGTTGTTTCTATATCAAACTCACCATCACCTGCACTTCTCCATAAAAAAGCTTCTTCTTCGCCAGCTTTTTTAGTTGTAACTTCCACTTTATCAGCTACCATAAAACAAGCATAAAAACCTACACCAAACTGACCAATTAGGTTAGAATCTGCTTTTTGATCCCCTGTTAAGTTCTCTAGAAATGCTTTCGTACCTGATTTTGCGATAGTTCCGAGATTATCCATTAAATCTTCTTCGTTCATACCAACACCAGAATCTTTAATAGTAAGAGTTTTAGCCTCTTTGTTTGCAACGATATCAATACGTGGAGAGAAAGTAACTTCTTTATATTTATCGTCAGTTAAAACTAACATGTTTAACTTATCAAGTGCATCTGAAGCATTTGAAACAAGCTCACGAATAAAGATTTCTTTGTTTGAGTAGAGTGAGTGAATCATAAGATTTAATATTTGATTTGCTTCTGTCTGGAACTGATGTTTTGCCATTTTTAATTTCCTTGAAATAATTTTAAAGGAGTATATCAAAAAAAGGTTAATAGATTCAACTGCAATCAACTTACATTAGTCATTATGACTCAACTTAGTTTAGTTATAAATGGCATTAGTAATTTTCAGCTATACTTGTATCATGCAATCAGACTATATTGAATTAATCGAACCAACACCAGAACTACACTCCAAAAAATGTAAGCTCATAGCCTTAGCCTTAAGACTTTTTTTGCAATTTACAACTATAAGTGTAGGCTTAATAACTTGGTTCTTTTATGATTATTTCATAGCAATTGCCTCGCTACTTTTAACTTTTATTGTAATGGGTATAGTCCGCTCAAAATTAAGAAATTCTGTAATTCCGCCATCTCAACAAGAATATCAGTACAACGACCAAGGCATTGCCGATTGGTATACTGTAAAAGAGATATGTAATGATGAACTTGAACAAAAATTGGAAGAAATATAAATGGCACTAATAGACCTACAAAACATCTCTAAACACTACTCAGCTCAACATATACTTACAGAGGTTAACTTTCAT
>CAZPRE010000164.1:0-4437 GCA_964588875.1 uncultured Sulfurimonas sp.
CATCTAGCTCATTTATATGTTGTACTATTTCATTAATCGTAGTTACTTTTCTCTTAAAATCTTTTGAATCTCCCAGTCTAAGGGAATACTTATTTTGTAATCCCATTGAAATCTGCAATGCATCAAGTGAATCAAGTTCTAAACCACTCTCATCTGAAAAAAGCAATACATCATCACCAATATCCTCTGCAGTCATATCCTCTTTTTCGCATTCTTCAATAATCATACATTTTAAATCATATTTTAATTTTTCTATATCCACTAGAATCTCCTAAATGTTAAAGTAGAAAATTATAGCATCTAGATGAGTTCGTTCATAGAAGAAAAATGTCGATTAATATTTAGTCAAAGAGTTGAGTACTCTTTAAGTCAGAACCTTTTCATCTTTTATTTTTCTCATAATCTTGTTAACTTCGACAAAAGATAAGACAAACATTCCTGTATAACCAAGAGCTAAACCAAACACAACCGAAACTGAGTTCTCAGAGTAGAGTCTCGTAAGGTAAAATGCCACTATAAAAAGAACTATCCCGCTAACTCTCACAAACAGAGCCTTGCCAAAAGAACCAGAAGCTTTTATAAGCGAGAGCTGAAAGGCATTGAGCATGATAAAAATAAAGAAAAAGCTCAGATGAGTAAGATAGAGATATGCTCCATTGTACTCAGGCTTAAATGCAACAGAAACAAAATCTTGAGAATAAAAAACCATCAGTAGTACAAAAGTTCCACTTACTAGAAATGCAAATTTATAAAACCATCTTTGTAAATCTATAATCTCATTATAAGATTTTTGAGCATGAAGTTTTGAGAGTTCAGGGAGTAAAAACCTAAAGACTGGAAACACAAAAAGAGTAATCATATACAGAAGAACTGGTTTAGTTACCACTTGAAAATCTCCTAACTCTTCGACACTATAATAATGCATAAGAAAAAATACCGCTGTATATATCATCACGATTCCAGAGCCAAACTCAACAGTTGAAAGCACTGCATTTTTTAAGAATGTTTTTGTGTCAGAATCTAGTTCGACTTGAGTTAAGTGAGGTTCAGTTA
Source organism: uncultured Sulfurimonas sp. (assembly GCA_964588875.1). GTDB lineage: Bacteria > Campylobacterota > Campylobacteria > Campylobacterales > Sulfurimonadaceae > Sulfurimonas. Next base: position 1,054 of record CAZPRE010000164.1, read on the forward strand.
TCTCTTTGCGTTTTTTTAACCATATAAATATAGAGAGACCTATATAACTCATGATTGTCATAATAAAAAGAGCCTTGAGACCATTAGTATGAGCTATGTAGTATGCGATTAAAAACCATACAGCACCAAGAATAGGCTCCATGAATGTACTCTGCTTCATTATAGAATAAAGACGATACATCGCTAATTGATTTGTAAGATAAGCATAAGAGCTCATAGAAAGAATAGTGAAGACTAGATACCAGTAATGTATCTCTATACCAACTCTATGTTTAAGGTATGGAAGTATAAAGCCCCAAGATATAAGGACAAGAACTACTATAAAGTACCTAAAAATATTAATGATGTTTTCATCTTTTTTACTTTTAGCATAGGCAACGACCATAGAAGATCGAAACCCTATCAGTATAAGAAGTGAAAAAGAAAATATATCTATGGCTGTGTAGTAGAGAGTTAGTACATCTTTTTCTAGAATACGGGCTAGAAATATTTTAAAAGAAAAGCCTGCTACAACAGTAAATATTGAAATCAATATCGCATGGTAAAAATGTTTTTTAATCTCTTGCAAAATCTATTTCCTAATTATATATTTTTGTATGCACATTATCGCACAATAAAATGACATCTTGTATACGAATTATGTCTACTTATAAGGCATATAAAATTATTAACTAACATATTAGGCATACTAAAACTTTAGAAATATATATAAAATACTTCTAATAATTAGGAGATATTATGAACTACTATATTCCAAGTCCTTTTGACTTTGACCCAGATGAAAGAGGTCACTTTGGTATTTTTGGTGGAAGGTATGTACCAGAAACACTTATGCCAAGTCTTATTGAACTTGATGAAGTCTACAAGAGTCTGCGTTTTGATGAAGAGTTTTGGAAGGAGGTTGACTACTACTATAAAGATTATGTAGGACGTCCTTCTCCTCTGTATAGAGCAGATTCTATAAGTAAAGAACTAGGTGCAAACATCTATCTTAAACGCGAAGATCTCAACCACACAGGAGCTCATAAGGTTAATAACACCATTGTCCAAGGTCTTATCGCAAAACGAATGGGTAAGAAAAAAGTTATCGCTGAAACTGGAGCTGGACAACATGGTGTCGCAACTGCAACAATTGCTGCTTTGATGGGTTTAGAATGTGAAATATTTATGGGCGAAAAAGATGTTAAACGCCAAGAACTCAATGTTTTTCGAATGAAACTCTTAGGGGCTAAAGTTCACTCTGTAACATCTGGAAGTAGAACACTCAAAGATGCCATGAACGATGCCATTCGCCACTGGGTAACTCATGCACGTGATACTTTTTACATCATAGGAACAGCTGCAGGTCCGCATCCATACCCTTTAATGGTGCGAGATTTTCAAGCCATCATCAGTGACGAAGCAAAAAAACAAATAATGATTAAAGAGGGTCATCTTCCTGATTATGTTGTGGCCTGCATCGGTGGAGGAAGTAATGCTCTTGGCATGTTCGCACACTTCATTAATGAAGAGAAAACTCAGTGTATCGGAATAGAGGCTGGTGGACATGGACTTAATACTGGTAAGCATGGAGCCAGTTTAGCACTTGGTAAACCAGGAATACTCCATGGTCAAATGTCTTACCTGCTTCAAGATGAAGAAGGTCAGGTTCAAGAAGCACACTCAATTTCAGCTGGACTTGACTATCCAGGAATAGGCCCTGAACACTCCTACCTGATGGAACAAGGAAAAGTAAGCTACTCAAGTGTAACAGATGATGAAGCAATGGATGCCTTTGTATGGCTCTCTCAGGCTGAGGGAATAGTCCCCGCGTTTGAATCAGCCCACGCCATAGCGTATTTAAAAAAGATACCTAAAGATGAAATACAGGGTAAAACAATCATAGTAAGTCTCTCAGGACGAGGTGACAAAGATATGATACAAGCGATGGAGCTTTTAAAGCTCTAATAGGAGAAAATTATGTCACAAGAAATTATTTCAAAAATAGTATGGCTAATCGGTGCGAGTAATGGCATCGGTTTAGAACTTGCAAAATTATACTTAGCCAATGGAGACAGAGTAATAATTACAGCTAGAAACACATCTACTTCAGATGCACTCAAACTCTTAAAAGAGAAATTTCAAAAGAACTTGCACCTTCTGGATATGGATGTTACTAAAACCCAAAGTGTCATCGACTCAACACAAATAGCTTGGAACCTTTATGGTGGATTGGACCTCTGTGTTTATAATGCTGGTGTTTACGAGAGCATGAGAGTCAATGAGTGGAACCTAGAACATTTTGAAGCTATGAATCAAGTCAACTTCATGGGTGCCATTAGGGTCTTAACGCAGATAATTCCTCTTTTTGAGGAGCAAAAGCAAGGACATATTGCCTTTAATGCAAGTGTTTCTAGCTTCTTTGGTCTTCCTAACGGTGGAGGTTACTCAGCACCAAAGGCAGGACTTATTAACTTTTGTGAATCAATTAAACCTGAACTCGATACAAAGAATATCAAGGTTCAAGTTATAAACCACGGTTTTGTAAAAACACGACTTACTGCCAAAAACGACTTTGATATGCCACAACTCTTAGAACCAGAAGTTGCTGCCCAAAAGATTTATGAGGGACTCAAAGACTCAAGTAATTTTGAGATTAAATTTCCTTGGGCAATTAGTAGATTTTTACATTTTCTTCGTGTAATCCCTTATAAAATGGCGTTTAGCCTAACAAAAAAGGCTCTATAATGAACAGTACAAATTTTGCAAAAAATTATGCCGATTTTTATGACAACTTAACGCCTGCCTCTACAAAAGAGGAATATGCAGTATATTTTGATGAGTATTCTAGCTTTGAAGACCCTTTTCAAAGAGTTCAGGGGTTTGAATCAATTCATCATATCTTTGTAGATATGTATGAAAAACTCTATATAGCGCGTTTCATAGTAGATGAAGTAATCTCTAATGATGATGTGACTTATCTTCGTTGGACTTTTCACTATGCTAGAAGTTCAACTCATAAAATGGACTCTTTTATAGGAGTCTCAAGAGTAACTTTTAGTGAAGATGGAAAAGTAAAGAGCCACATAGACTACTGGGATGCAGCACAACATGTATATGAGAAGGTTCCTCTCCTTGGCTCGATACTCCGTTTTATAAAAAGAAAACTTCATGCCTAAGGCAGACATAAAGAAATACCTTCTATATGCTCTTCCGGCTATGCCTTTGGCACTTTTAGGACTACCTCTATATGTCTATCTACCAACTTTTTATGCACAAGAGGTTGGGCTTGGTGTTTTTGGTGTTGGTGCTATTCTACTTATAGCCCGTCTATTTGATATGATTTCAGACCCTATTATAGGCTATTTAAGCGATAAATATCTTCCTAGAAAGAGCTTGATGTTC
>CAZPRE010000165.1:0-4425 GCA_964588875.1 uncultured Sulfurimonas sp.
TCTACAATTACATCTAAAGCTTAAAGGAAGGTGTCATGAAAGTTTTACTACTTGAAGATGAGTATATGCTATCTCGATCTATTCGTACCTACCTCCTTAAAGAAGGGCACTTTGTAGACCATTTTGACAATGGAAAAGATGTTCTTGAGATAATACAAACAATGAAGCATGATTTTTATATCCTTGACATAAATACAACACTTGTAGGCGGACTTGAATGTTTACAGGAAATAGCGAAAATATATCCAGAAATACCAAAAATAATCATTAGTGCCTATCATGATATCGGCCATATATCTGATGCTTTTTCTTTTGGTTGCAGCGACTACTTGAAAAAACCTTTTAATCTAAAAGAGTTAAAGATAAGAATAGACAGATTAACTTCTCAAATTCCTCAAGCTTCAGAACTCGTAAATGAACTAGTTATTCGTCTAAGTAATCAATATTCTTTCAACAGCGAAACCAATATTCTTTATTTTAACAATGAAGCACAGAGGTTTACCAAGCGCGAATCAGCTTTGATAACTTTATTTGTTAGTAATATTGGTCAGATTATTTCCTATCAAAATATCCGTACTTTTATTTGGGATGGTGAAGATGCAGAAGATTCCACTATTCGCTCTTTAGTAAATAGAGTACGAAGAAAACTTAAAGAAGAACTTATCGAAAATATTCGCGGTTTTGGGTATATATTACATAAGCAGGAAAGTTAGACTTAGAATTGTCTTAGCACTTGAATCAAAATATTCCAAAGAGAGTCTAAAGCCGCATTTGCGGTACTGTACTCATTCACAACTCTACCCCTTCGCTAAAAGATTTATACACTCATTTGCGATTTCCAACTCTTCATCTGTCTTAATCACTAAACTCTTTAAATTAGTAAATAGTTTTGAATCTAAGACTCTTTCTCTTATATACTCAGAATTTTCGCCTATGCCTCCTGTAAAAACAAGAGCATCAACTTCATCAAGAAGTGCCATATAAGAACCGATATACTTCTGAATTCGTCTTACCATTATATTTATAGCCAATATAGATTTTTCATCACTGGCTTTTAATATCTCTCGAACATCACTCTGCGAACATATTCCAAGTAATCCAGAATTTTTGTTTAGCTCTATATCAACAGCATCAAGACTAAGTGTTAATTCTCTTTGCATATACAAAACTATAGATGGATCAATATCTCCACATCTACTACCCATTACTAGACCTTCTAAGGGAGTAAAGCCCATTGAAGTATCTATACTTATTCCATCTTTAATTGCACAGATACTTGCACCGTTTCCTAAATGAATTGTAATGAGGTTTAGTTCTTTTAACTTAGTACCTAAAGTATCAGCTGCCTTTTTGGCAACAAAGGAGTGCGATGTTCCATGAAAACCATATCTTCTTATTTTATGTTTTTCATACATTTCGTAAGAGAGTGCATAGAGATATGCCTCTTTTGGCATAGTTGAGTGAAACGCGGTATCAAAGACCGCTATATTAGGAATAGTAGGTGCCTTCTTTCTCAAAAGCTCTATACCCTCAAAATTTGCTGGATTATGCAGAGGAGCTAAGGAGCTAAGTTTTTTTATTGCATTTGCAACCTGATCATCTATAAGTGTAGCTTCATGAAAGCTTTCTCCACCATGAACTACTCGATGACCTACCGCCTTTAAATCGCTGAAGTTAAGATCTATACTTTCTAGTGCTTCATGATGATTTTTAAACTCTCCACCTTCTTCACCTATACGCTCAATAAGAAGAGAAATTAAAACCGTATCTGAATCCATATCAAAAAGCTTAAACTTAAGTGAAGAGCTTCCTGCGTTTACAACAGCTATCTTATTCATTGTGACCTGCTTGTATAGCTGTAATAGCAACTGTATTGACAATATCTGCTACTAAGCAACCACGACTTAAGTCATTTACTGGTTTGTTTAAACCTTGAAGAATTGGGCCAATTGCCACAGCATCACTTGAACGCTGTACTGCTTTGTATGTATTATTTCCAGTATTTAAATCTGGAAAAATAAAGACACTTGCATCACCCACCATTTTAGAATTTGGAAGTTTTTTTAATGCTACTTTTTTGTTAACTGCCGCATCGTACTGAATTGGTCCTTCTATGAGTAAGTCAGGTAATTTTTGTTTCACTTTTTTTGTAGCCGCTCTTACTTTGTCGACATCGGCCCCTGTTCCACTCTCTCCAGTTGAGTATGAGAGCATCGCGACTTTAGGCACAATTCCAAATGCCTCTGCCGTTTGTGCAGATGAAATAGCAATTTGTGATAACTCTTCTGCATTAGGATCTTGATTTACTGCACAATCTCCATAAACTAAAACCTTGGTTTTTAAGCACATTAAAAAAACTGAAGAGACTATAGAAACATCTGGTTTTGTTTTTATTATCTGTAATGCTGGTCTTATTGTCTCACCGGTTGAACCTATGGCCCCACTAACCATTCCATCAGCATATCCTAATTGAACCATCATTGTTGCAAAGTAGTTGATATGAGTCATTGCATCTTCAGCTGCAGCAAATGTAAGTCCCTTCTTTTTTCTTGCCTCGAAAAAAGTATTGACGAACTCTGGAATATATGCTGAAGTTCTATGTTCTATAAAAGTTGCCTTTGATAAGTTAATTCCTAAACGCAGTCCAGTTTCTATTAACTCTTCTCTATTTCCAAGCAGAATTATCTCAGCTACCTCACGATGCAGGATTATCTCAGCTGCTCTTAGTATTCTCTCATCACTACTCTCAGGAAGAACTATTCGTTTTTTATTTGATCTTGCCATCTCAAATAGTTTATATTCAAACATCAATGGTGTCATAACATTGCTTGTCGAAGTTTCAATTTTTTCTTCAATATACTCAATATCTATACTAGAATTAAAAAGTCCTAGAGAGAGTGCTATTTTTCGCTCACTATTAACCCGTATACGAGAATGTATCTTTGAAATATTTCTAGCTGTCTCATATGTATCGGTTTCTACAGAAATAAGAGGAACACTAAATTTTTCTAGGCCCAAAATCAGTTTTTTAACATTTGGATGAACCTCCATATTCAAAGGGAAAACTATAGCCGAAATATTTGGGTATGCATTAGAGTAGAGTGCACCTAATAGCCCTAAGATTATATCAGATCTATCTGGCGGAACAATCACTAAATCATTCTCTTGAATATGTTCTAAAAAATTATCCAAACTAAGGGCTGCAACCTTTACGGCTCGAATACTTCTTGTATAATCTTCAGGAGCCACTAAAATCTCTTTAGCACCAAGACTATCTATAACATCCCGAATACTTAAGAGACTAAGCTCTTCAAGCTCTCGTAGAAAATATGTTGTACATTCACAGTCTTTAGTTTTTTCCTTGAGTTCATCATACTTTTTCTCATCAACCCTATTTACAAAAGTTGCAAAGGGAGTACATCCTGAAGCAGTTATATTTTTATACTCTATTTTTAAACTCTCGTGAACTTCTTTTACACTATCATCTTTTGCATTGATTATATTAATATATCCAGAACCAAGGTTTTGAGCAATTTTAACATTTAAGTCATAGTTTATATTTGAACTTAGAAACGAACGACGAATCCCTGCACAGAGAACAAAGTCATACTCTTTTTCTAACTTTTTAAACTTTGTAATTATCTGATTTATAAATTGATCTGTCTTGTTAGATGCAATCATATCCTCTGCATATTCAACATCAAAGCCATAGCAATCTTCATACTTTATATCTAAATCATAACGATTGATCATAAAATCAATATCGCCATCAACTACATCGTCTCTAAAGATAATAGGACGAAAAAAAGCTACACGATGAAGATTACGTTTAAGTATCTCCATCATGCCCATTGAAACAAATAGTGTGCCCGCATTTATATCTTGTGCGGCTATAAAAAGTGATTTAATCTTCATAATGTTAGTATATCAAAAAAACAAAGGGATAAACTATGAATAAACTCTTAAACCCCAAAGAATTGATGATAAGTAGGTATGAAGCCTTTGTAAAAGAAGATTGGAAATATCTTGTTGATACATCAATTCACCAAACAATTCAAGAGTTAAATCATCCAACGACTACAGAATGGTTAAAACTTGATGTCATTGAGGCTTATAATAATTTTGTAGAATTTAAAGCTTACTATAGAGATAGTGGGAAAATTATTTTACTGCATGAAAAAAGTAGTTTTATTAAAGTTGATGGCATTTGGAAATACAATGATGGAGTCATTTTCAACTCCAAGATAGAGAGAAATGAAAGTTGTCCGTGTGGAAGCGGGAAAAAATTTAAAAAATGCTGTGCTTAATAGGTTGTAGGAGATGATAATCTTGCCCCTTTACTAAACTCACTCTGTTTGAGATTGTTCTCTATTCTAAGTTTTTTTGCACGATGAGCTAAAACCAAGGAAATCTCTTCATCTCTAA
>CAZPRE010000166.1:0-4406 GCA_964588875.1 uncultured Sulfurimonas sp.
TTAGAAAGAACAAGACCACCAAGTGAAACAACACCGATTTCAGTAGTACCACCACCGATATCAACAACTAAATTTCCTTGTGGTTCTCTAATGTCAATACCTGCTCCAATAGCTGCTGCCATTGGCTCTTCTATTAGAAATACTTCACGAGCTCCAGCACTAAGAGCAGACTCACGAACAGCTTTACGCTCAACTTGAGTAAGACCATATGGTACACAAATTATAATACGAGGAGAGATAAGTGAACTTCTACCATGAGCTTTTTCAATAAACTTACGAATCATTTTCTCAGTCATATCAAAGTCAGCAATTACACCATCACGCATAGGACGGATTGCTTTAATATTTCCAGGAGTTTTCCCGACCATATTTTTTGCTTCACGTCCAACAGCAAGAACACGTTGGTGACCGTACTTTTCAGTCTTAACTGCAACAACAGAAGGCTCATTAATAATAATTCCACGACCTTTAGCGATTACGATAGTGTTTGCCGTACCTAAGTCTATTGATAAGTCGTTTGAGAAAAGTCCAATTATTTTGTTAAATATCATTTATTATGTCCTTGCTTTATGCTGTTTTTTTAGTTGATTTTTTAATATAAACGGGAATCTCACCATCATTTATAACTTCTTTAGTAATAAGAACTTCATATCCAGCATATTCTGGAAGTTCATACATGATATCAATCATATTCTCTTCTAAAATAGCACGAAGTCCACGAGCACCAGTTTTTCTTTTGATTGATTTTGCAGCTATCGCTTTGAGTGCATCTTCTTCAAAGTTTAACTCAACCTCATCAATAGAAAAGAGTTTTTTATATTGCTTAATCAGCGAGTTCTTTGGCTCTGTTAAAATACGGACCATATCTTCTTCACTAATTTCTTGGAGAGAAGCAATAATAGGAAGACGGCCAACAAGCTCAGGAATAAGACCATAATGAACTAAATCATCGGGCTCAACCATATCAAAAGTAGGTTTCTGCTCATCTTTTGTCTTTTTATCGTGTCCAAACCCTAGAACATTGTCACCTTGTTTGCGTTTTAGAATCTCTTCTAAACCATCAAAAGCACCACCACAAATAAATAAAATATTTGTAGTGTTGATAGATGTAAACTCTTGATTTGGATGCTTACGACCACCTTTTGGTGGAATATTTACATCAGCTCCCTCAACGATTTTAAGAAGAGCTTGTTGTACACCTTCACCTGAAACATCGCGAGTAATAGAACGGTTCTCACTCATACGAGAAACTTTATCAACTTCATCGATAAATACAATTCCCTGTTGTGCACGTTCTACATCACCATCAGCAGCTTGAATAAGTTTTGTAAGGATGTTTTCAACATCTTCACCAACATAACCAGCTTCTGTAAGACTTGTTGCATCTGCAATGGCAATAGGAACATTTAAAACTCTAGCAATTGTTTGTGCCATAAGAGTTTTACCAGAACCAGTTGGACCAATAAGTAGTACATTTGATTTTGCAATCTCTGTATCATCATCTTCAAAATTCTTTGACTTAAAAATTCTTTTATAGTGGTTATAGACCGCAACACTTAAAAGTTTTCTAGCTCTCTCTTGTCCTATGATGTAATCACCTAAGAAGTTATCTAGCTCTTTTGGTGTCATTAGATTATCAACAGCCTCTAAAAGTTTTTGAGACTCTTGACTTACATTTTCATTACTATCGCCAAACATTATTTTGTAAGCAGATACTACACAGTTTTTACATATGTAAACGCCATTACCAGCTATAAGTGGATTTTCTTCGCTCTCTGTTGCATCACAAAAGCTGCAGTGTCTATGACTCATTTAATTTTCCTCTATCTTTTACGTTCAAACGGAATACCGCGTTTTGTTTTGAGTACAAAGTCACATAGATTATTAACATAGTGATTCGATGTCTCTTCTAAAATTCTACTAGCAGTATCTTTGAGTGGCTGCCCAGATTCAAATAGGTCTCGGTAGGCAGCTTTAAGCTCATTGATATCATCGCGTTCCATGTTACGTCTTAGTCCTGTAAGGTTTAGACCACGAAGAACTGCACGATTTCCCTCTGCCATACAAAATGGTGGTACATCTTGAGCTAAGGCTGAAGCTCCCCCAACCATTGCATAGTCACCAATATGGATAAACTGATGAATAGGAGTCATACCGCCAATTACAACGTAGTCACCAAGCTCAACATGTCCAGCTAAAGTAGCCGCGTTTGCTAAAATACAGTGGTTACCAATGATAACATCGTGACCTAAATGAACATAACCCATGAAAAGGTTGTTGTTTCCAATGACAGTTTTACCACCACCACCCTTAGTTCCTGGATTAAAAAGTGTAAACTCTCTAATAGTGTTATTATCACCAATGATAAGTTCAACATCTTCACCGTTAAATTTTAAGTCTTGTGGAATCGAGCCAATAACCGCATGCGAAAAAATTCTATTGTTTTTTCCAATAGTCGTTTTTCCATAAATACAACTGTTTTGGGCTATGGTTGTTCCCTCTCCAATAATTGTCTGAGATGAGATAAAACAAAAAGCACCTATTTCAACATTTTCGCCAATTACTGCACCATCTTCGATAACTGCAAGTTTAGATATAGACATAATCTGACTACTCTCTACTTGTCAACTATCATAGCTTTGAGTTCAGCTTCACTTGCTAGTTTTCCATCAACAAAAGCTTCACCTTTTAGCATCCAGATAGCACCCTTGTTTTTAATAACAGAAATTTTATACTCTAGTTTATCACCTGGTTTAACAGGAGAACGAAATTTAGCCTTGTCGATACTCATGAAGTAAACAACTTTTGTCGCAGCATCTTCTAGCGTTAAGTCCATGCTTTTAAATGCTAAGATACCACCAGCCTGAGCCATACCCTCTAAAATCATAACACCTGGGTAGATTGGATGACCTGGAAAGTGACCTTGAAAAACTGGTTCTGAAATTGATACATTTTTATAAGAGTTAATTGTTTCACCCTTTACTAATTCCGTAACACGGTCCACTAGTAAAAAAGGGTATCTGTGAGGTAAAATTTCTTGAATTTCCATAACATCCATAATCATAATTAAAAGCCTTGTAAATAATTTTGCTTATTCTAGCTAAAAATATATTATAAAACGATTAGTCTTTCTTTTACGTCTTCATATGCTTTTGCGTCAAGTTCGATGGTGAGTTTTGTATCTGGGATACTATCCAACACTATTATAGGGGTTAAGTCATAGTTTGACTCGGTTAAAATAGTTCTAATTTTAAGTTCTTCTTCAAATGAAGGAGGATTGTAAATAAGTGAATTTATATCTTCATAAACATATTTAAAAAAAGTATTGAAGTGCTCAAGCGTAATAAATTTTATCTCTTCGCGGTTAAAAAAATGAAGATCATGGTATTCAAATTCAATACGACCTTGTGCTTTTTTACGAGGCAGGGTTGAATAAGATAAGGCATATGCACCTAAAGACGTTTTTTTACCCTCTGTAACTCTTAGATTAAATTGACGATAGTTTAAAAACTTCTGTTTAATAATTTTATACTGAATATTTTTCTCTTCTATTTCATTGCGTTTAGTATACATACTAAGTCTATCTTCGATTGAAGCAGGAAGTATAGTGTTAGAGATTGGAGAGAACATCTCGTCCATAAGTTTATTTTGTTGTTCGCGTTGCATAGTTAGACCAAAGATACAGCCACAGTAATCTTGACGATAAAGTTGTTGCTCTTTTGTAACACGACTTTGGTCTTGTGTACCACCACCTGAACGGTAATCAACTGCGATAAACTCAACGCCATGCTTTTGATAAAACTCATCGCCAACACGTTTAAGTTGTTCTTGAGATTTTAGTGGACTTACAAGTAGAGTAGTAGTGATTTTACGCTCACCTATCTCAAGAGCTTTTTTGGCACTTGTAATGAAACGCTTATCAAAACAGACCTCACAACGCTTACCTTTTTCAGGCTCATTTTCCAGACCTCTGACCGCGTTTAACCAGTTGTCATAATCATATTCACCTTCAAGTAGGTCAATACCAAGTTTTTTACATGAACGCTCAACATCAAGTAAACGCAGTTGATACTCCGAATATGGATGAATGTTTGGATCATAAAAGAAGCCCGTAAGTTTCTCATCAGGATAATCTTTTTGGAGTCTTTCTAAAAAAAAGTGTGAGTCAACGCTACAACAAATATGTACTAATATGATAAAGCCTTATGAGTTTTTTTACAAGGGTGATAAAGGAGCGTAAACTGAGTTACGCTCTTATAGGTTAAATTACTTTGATTGAACTACTTCAATAGAGTTGATAGCATCTTGACCTTGAATCTGTGCAAGAATATCAAAACTAGCACTATCATCTTCTTCAATCGCACCAAAAACAGTGTGAACACCATCTAGGTGTGGAGTGTCAACAA
>CAZPRE010000167.1:0-4389 GCA_964588875.1 uncultured Sulfurimonas sp.
TTCACTAGTATCCATAACCATAACATCAGTCATACCCATAGCAACTTTGATTTTCTCTTCTATCTCATTTGCTAATTCAGGTTCATCTTTGAACTTCTGTTTAACATTTTCACGACCTTGACCTAGCTTTTTATCTTCATAAGCAAACCATGCACCAGCTTTATCTACAATATCAAGCTTAACACCATAATCAACTAGTTCGCCCTCTTTAGAAATCCCCTCTCCAAACATAATATCAAATTCTGCTTGACGAAATGGTGGAGCCACTTTATTTTTAATAACTTTAGCTTTACAGCGGTTTCCTATTTGACTCTCACCTTGTTTGAGTGAAGCTATTCTTCTGATATCTATACGAACTGATGCATAGAATTTAAGTGCATTTCCACCAGTTGTAGTCTCTGGAGAACCATATCCCATCATTCCTATTTTCATACGAATTTGGTTGATAAATATTACAGTACAATTCATTTTTGAAAGAACACCTGTAAGTTTACGAAGAGCCTTAGACATTAAACGAGCTTGAACACCAACATTTTGATCTGACATTTCACCCTCTATCTCAGATTTAGGTGTTAATGCTGCAACTGAATCTATTACAATTAAATCAACTGCACCACTTCTTGCAATAGTCTCAACAATATCAAGAGCTTGTTCGCCATAGTCTGGTTGTGATACTAAAAGATTTTCAACATCAACACCAAGATTTTTAGCGTATACCACGTCTAGCGCATGCTCAGCATCAATAAATGCAGCTACTCCACCGGTTTTTTGACACTCTGCTGTAATTTGTAGTGCTAAGGTAGTCTTTCCTGAAGATTCTGGACCGTAAATCTCTACAACACGTCCTTGTGGTATACCGCCTATTCCAAGTGCTAAATCAAGCCCAATAGAACCTGTACTAATTGACTTTATCGGTTCTATATTTTTATCGCCTAAACGCATTAAAGCGCCTTTTCCGAACGCCTTATCAATTTGTTTCATCGCTAGGTCTAATGATTTTTGTTTATTTGCATCCATCTTGGGCTCACTTATTTTTAATTTGAGTAATTCTATGTTATTTTTGAAAGTATATTCAAATATATGGCGTTTTGTCATATTATTCTATATATTTAGAGAATTTATAAACCTTATGTAAACACTATTTCATTTTCTTGCATTGTCTGTTGAAGATTTATTCCTCTTTTTTATCAAACTTTCGTTAAAATAATTATATGAAAAAAACATTAATAGCTCACTCCCCAGATGCCGACGATATTTTTATGTACTATGCCATTAAATTTGGCTGGGTAGATATGAAAGATACCGCATTTGATAACATAGCCAAAGATATTCAAACACTTAACGAAGATGCCCTTAATGGTGTTTATGACATAGTTGCAATTAGTTTTGCACTCTATCCACACATAAAAGAGGAGTATGCACCACTTCGTACAGCTGTTAGTTTTGGAGAGGGCTATGGCCCTAAGCTTATCAAACAAAAGGGTGCTAAACTCAAGCGAAACTTTAAAGTCGCATTAAGTGGAAAACACACTACAAATGCTATGTTATTTCGTATAGCTTACCCTGATGCTCGAGTTACATATATGAACTTTTTAGAAATTGAACAAGCTGTTATAGATGGTACTGTCCATGCTGGCGTTTTAATCCATGAATCTATTTTAACTTATGATGATTCTCTTGAAGTAGAACGTGAGATGTGGGATATTTGGCAAGAATTAGCTGGAACTGAATTACCACTTCCTCTTGGTGGTATGGCGATTCGTCGTTCACTCCCTCTCAACAAGGCTATAGACTATGAGAGAATGCTTACTAAAGCAGTCCAAGTAGCTAGAGATCATAAAGATAGACTCTCAAAGATGTTGATTGAACGCGACCTTGTTCGCATAGATGCTGAGACTCTAGATCAATACTTAGAACTCTATGCAAATGATGAATCAATTACTCTAAGTCCTCTACAATATAAAGCGATTAATAAGCTCTATGAACTGGGCTATAAACACGGTTTTTATGACTCTCTTGTAAAAGTGGAAGATTACCTTATTCCAACTGAGTATGAAGAGTTAAGGAACTCATAAATGGAAGCTAAATTTATCTCACTAGGTGTTGAAACATTTAAAATAGCACTACTACTAGCACTACCTGGTCTTTTAACAGGTATGTTTTTAGGTCTTGCGGTAAGTATCTTCCAAGCTACAACTCAAATCAACGAGATGACCCTCTCTTTTATCCCAAAAATCTTAGGTGTTGTAATCGTAATCGTTCTCACTATGCCTTGGATGCTTAACTCAATGATTGACTTCTCAACAAACGTCTTTAACCTCATTCCAACATTTGTAGAATAATGACTTACAGAGAGATAAACTTTTCTTCATACTCCTCTTTTAAAATTGGCCCAACACTCAAAGTAGCCGTTTTAGAAAATTGTGACTCTTACTCTAAAGATACCTATCTAATTGGCGCTTGTAATAATACCCTTGTTGGAAACAATCCTCCTCCTCTTATGCTTTTAGGTAAGAATTATGACTATATCAAGATAGAAAATGGCATTTTAAAGATAGGAGGAGCCACTCCTTCTGGAAAAATTGCCTCATTTTGTAAAAAAAATGATATTGCTAACTTTGAATTTATTTCTCATCTTCCAGGTAAGCTTGGTGGATTAGTCTATATGAATGCTGGGCTCAAAGAATATGAGATATTTAATTCTCTCATTAGTATTACAACTTGTTCTGGCAGTAAAATTAAGGATGAAATATCTTATGGGTATAGGTTTAGTGATATTAAAGAACCTATTTTAGAGGCCGCGTTTGAGCTTTGCTATGGTTTTGATAAAACTAAAGTTGAGATATTTAAAAAGATGCGTTCAAACCAACCCTCAACACCAAGTGCTGGTAGCTGTTTTAAAAATCCTAAGGGTGATTATGCTGGGCGACTCATAGAGGCTGTAGGGCTTAAGGGAGTTCTTAAAGGGGCGATGTGCTTTAGTCAAGAACATGCTAACTTTTTAGTTAATAATGGAAATGGAAAATTTGAAGATGCAATGTGTTTAATCAAAGAAGCTCAAAAGAGAGTTAAAGCTGAGTTTAACATCTCTTTAGAGTGTGAAATCGTGATTTTAAATCGAGACTAGAAACGCAGAATTAAACCTGCATAAACACCTGAAAACTCTAAATCAATTCTAGTTTTATCAGCTCCATCTTCATAAGTCAAATCAAATTTTTGAACTCTATATCCAACCTCAATCGCTGGCTAAATCACTGGTATAAACTCAAAAGTATAATCAACTTTCACACGAATATCAGAAATAGTTGAATCTTCATATGAAATATATTTCACATCTGCTTCAAGGCCAATATTTGTTACAGGGATCTCAACGCGAACTCTTACATATACCAGAGGAATAACAACCATAGTTGTATCTTCATAATTTGATATACCGTCTATGCCTTCAACATTTACACCATCAACACTATATGTAGTATCTGAAATTTTCAAATCAAGACCTATATCTATGCTTGTCCAAAATGTATTATCAAGCATATTGTAATAAGGAATAATATCATACTGTACCATCTCAATCGAACTTGGTGTGCTTGTTATACCGACAGGTAAAGTAAAGTCTTTAAAGTCACCATCAACAATACCAGTATCTTTTACATTTGTATACTCAATTCTTATATTTGGCAGTATAGGGATTGGATGTTGTATAAGCATCCATACATAAGCAGTTGAATCCTCTTTTTTATCAGAGGTATATGTACCACCGGCTATGCCATTTTCAGTGTAACTCATAAAACCATCTGGTGTTTGGTTCCACATACCTACACCCATTTCTACTCTTGCTAAGTCTGCGCTTGCCGTCATTGCAAACATAGCAAGACCTACTAAAGCGGTTAAAAGTTTTTTCATATCTACTCCTAATAATGTAATTAAACATAATTATATCAGAGTTAATATTTTATAAGATTAAATTGTTGGGAAATATTTAGAGCATGATGCTCTAAATAAAAAAAGAGAAATATCGATAAGCACTTAAGCTTATCTTTCAAATCAGGAGGACACCCTAATTTACTTGAGCTACTCAAAAGAGAGTAGTCAAGATTTTAAAAAGTACAATGTTTTTACGATTCGGGATTTAGTCCCTTACGTGCATTGTGCTTTAGTGCTTAGCTAACTGCAGCGATTGCAGCGTCGTAGTTAGGCTCTTCAGTAATTTCTGGAACGATTTCTTTGTAAGTTACAACACCTTCTTCGTTTATAGCGAAGATTGCTCTACAAGTAACACCAGCAAGAACAGAACCACCTAGAAGTACTCCGTAAGCATTAGCGAAATCTTTGTTTCTGAAGTCAGAAGTAACAGTTAAATCGTTAATTCCTTCAGTTGAACAAAAA
>CAZPRE010000168.1:0-4369 GCA_964588875.1 uncultured Sulfurimonas sp.
AAAAGTAGAGCTATAAACTTCACCCTTAACGCTTCTTTTGATATGCCTGCAAAAAACCATGTTAAAGTTGCTGAGATGGTAATTGAGAAAGCTAAACGTCGTGTTGAGCTTGGAAAAGATGTTGTAATCTTACTTGATTCTATTACTCGTCTGGCACGTGCATACAATACTGTAACACCTTCAAGTGGTAAGGTACTTTCAGGTGGTGTTGATGCAAATGCTCTTCACCGTCCTAAACGTTTCTTTGGTGCTGCTCGTAACATCGAGAATGGTGGAAGTTTAACTATTATCGCTACTGCATTAATAGACACTGGAAGCCGTATGGACGAAGTAATTTTTGAAGAGTTCAAAGGTACTGGTAATATGGAAGTTATTCTCGATAGAAAAATCGCTGATCGTCGTATTTACCCTGCTATTGACATTCTTAAGTCTGGAACTCGTAAAGATGAGTTACTTATTAATAAGGCTGATTTACAAAAAGTATTTATACTTCGTCAGATGATTCACAAACAAGATAATGAAGTTGAAGCACTTAAATTTGTTTACACAACTATGGGTAAAAAAGAAACAAATGCAGAATTTCTTGAAAGTATGAATACGGACAAATAATGAAAGTTGGTGTATTTGATTCAGGAATTGGCGGTTTAACCGTTGTAAAATCCTTCCTGCAACACCAACTCTTTGAAGAGATAATCTACTTCGGAGATACTGCTCGCGTTCCTTATGGAATAAAAGATAAAAACACTATCATCCGCTATGCTATTGAAGCTGTAGAATTTTTCAAAAACTTTGAACTTGACATGATAATAGTCGCTTGCAACACAGTAAGTGCTTATGCTTTGAATGAGATGAGAGAGTCTGCCACCTGCCCTGTTATTGGTGTTGTAGAAGCTGGAATTCTTGCCACTTCAAATGCGATGAAAGATAAAAACTCAAATATACTTATTTTAGGAACTAAGGCTACAGTAAATTCTAAAGCCTATAAAATAGGTCTTAATTCTCTTGGATTTTTAAATCTACAAGCTAGAGCAACTGGTCTTTTTGTTCCTCTTGTTGAAGAAGAAATATTTAGTGGAAAGGTTTTAGAAGCTACCCTTGAGCACTACTTTAAAGATGTAAGAAAGCCAAACGCAGTCATACTTGGATGTACTCACTTTCCTCTTATCTCAGATGCACTTTGCGATTATTTTGGAAAAGAAACTACTCTAATTCACTCTGGTGATGCGATAGTTGAATATCTTGAAAATGAATTTACTTTTACTCATCAATATAAAAACCCCTCCCTTAAGTTCTTTGCCTCTGAAAATCCTGAAGCTTTAAGAGCTACTGCCTCAAAATGGCTAGGTATTAAATAGTCTTTTAACTCTTAAAATGCTAAAATCTCTGTAATTTAAAATGGAGTTGTATATTGAGAGAAGCATCTGAAGTATTAGCTAGAAAGTATCGTCCCTCAAACTTTGATGAGCTGATTGGTCAAGAGACTATTAGCCAAACGCTATCACTTGCACTTGACTCAAATAGACTCTCTCATGCTTATCTTTTCTCAGGTCTAAGAGGAAGTGGTAAAACTTCTACAGCTCGTATCTTTGCTAAAGCACTTATCTGTGAAGAGGGAATGAGTCATCAACCTTGTGGAGTCTGTTCAAACTGTACAATGGCGATAGATGGTCGTCACATGGACATCATTGAGATGGATGGTGCTAGTAGCCGTAAGATTGATGATATTCGTGACCTTATTGAGCAGACAAAGTATAAACCAGCTTCTGCTAGATATAAAACATTTATTATCGATGAAGTACATATGCTTACAAAAGAGGCTTTTAATGCTCTACTTAAAACACTTGAAGAGCCACCAGAGTATGTCAAGTTTATCCTTGCTACTACCGATCCACTTAAACTTCCTGCAACGATTTTAAGTCGAACGCAGCACTTTAGATTTAAAAGTATCGCTACAAATAAAATCATTGACCATTTAGCACATATACTTCACTTAGAAAAAATAGAGTATGAACATGATGCTTTAGAAATTTTAGCACGTAGCGGAAGTGGAAGTCTTAGAGATACACTTACCCTACTCGACCAAGCAATCATTTACTCTAAAAATCATGTTGATGTAAGAACAGTTACTGATATGCTTGGACTTGTTGATCCTAAATTTATTGCTGATCTGTTTTCTGCTGTTTTTGCAAAAGATTATGCTCAACTTGTTGAGTACACAAAAATACTAGAAGATTATGAAGCCGAAATGGTAGCAGATGAGTTGATTGCTTATCTTAAAGAGAAACTTTTTGCTGGTGATGCGATGTTCTCAACACTAGTTATAGATAGGTTTTTTAGAATACTCAGTGATTCAAAAACTCTTTTTGCTATAAACGCGGATGGTTCTTTTGTGCTGTCTCTAATATTTTTTAAGATGGTTGAAGCATTAAGAATTAAAGAGATTGATCAGATGATTGAATCTTTACAAAAAGACGTGACTCGACCTGAGATAGTAGTGCCTTCTACTCCAGTCGCACCAACTATAAAAATTCAAACAGCTACACCAGAACAATCTCCGATTGTACATAATGAAGTTATTCCTGAGCAAATA
Organism: uncultured Sulfurimonas sp.; assembly: GCA_964588875.1. Taxonomy (GTDB): domain Bacteria; phylum Campylobacterota; class Campylobacteria; order Campylobacterales; family Sulfurimonadaceae; genus Sulfurimonas. The sequence continues at coordinate 2,591 of CAZPRE010000168.1, forward strand.
CAAGAAAAAACAATACCCGAACCTGCAATAGATGAAAACCTTGAACTATTCAACACTCTTGTAACTAAAATAAAAGATAGAAATCATACCCTTGGTGAGTGTTTTCAAACAAGTATTCGTTTTGTGTCTTTTGAAAATAATGTTTTGACTTGGGAGTCTTGTGCAGATGAAGAGTGTAGAAAATCTCTTAAGCATGGTTACTCGGCCATCAAACAGTTAGTACGTGAAATATTTAGTTTTGAGACTAAAATAAAGGGTTTACCCTGCTCCAAAGTAGTTGAAAAAAAAGTAGACATTGTACAACCAGTGATGAATGAACCACAAAGTACTTCTATGATAGAAGATGCTGAAATGGGTGGAAGCGCTTCTTGTGTGACAAACTGTTCGCCAACTGCTGAGGAAGCGACACAAGAGTTAAATGGAACAGACATTACACAAGAGCCTATGGTGCAAAAAGCAATAGAACTGTTTGAAGCTCGAAAAGTTATAGTTCAGTCTAAGATATAACTCTACTCAAAAAAAAGCTCTATGGGACAGATGTTTTTAGTTTTACAGTAAAGTAAGAGACTATCATAAGGCATTGAGTTTCGCTTCTTTATCGTGGCAAATTTTGCCTGAGAGATATTAAGAGCATCTGCAACATCTTTATCCAAGACTTTGAACTCCTTACCATCTGCTAAGTAGACTTTTAGCTCTTTAATCACACTTTTAAAATCTCGCATATTTACTCCTAAGAGTGAAAATATATCCTATAAAATTTCAGAAGTAAGAAAATATGGCAGAATGCTATTTTTTTTTCTTATCTTTAGCATTTAGTCGTTTCACTATGTTTTTTAATAAGACTGAAATTTCTAAATACTCTTTGAAATGTTTGATATGTAAGGCTGAAGTGTACTCTTTGTTTGAAATATCTTCTAAATAGTCTCTAATTTGAAGCACATCATACACAATCTTTTCATTATGTTTTTTTAATATAAAAAGTACTCCACTCGTCACTGAAATAAAAAGTACAGATATACTAAGCCATTGAAGAAAGAGGCTATCAAAAAGGTTTAAAAGTCCATAAATAAGTGCAATTGATACTAAAACTGCAAAATAAAATAAGCTATGTTTAGTAAAAATATAGTTGATATCTTTCATGGAAGGATTGTAGCAAAAAGAGAATTAGTTTAGCCCAAAAATAGATCCCGATAAGTAGATGAAAGAATTTTACTAAAAAGAATTGATGGATTTAACATGTAGCATAATTACAAATTATTAGCCCCAAGGAGATTTGGGGCTTTAATGCATGGTCTATTTAATTTACATAATATCTATTGGGAAATTAACGGGAAATGCTATGCTGTCTCCATTATCACGGCTATTTGTATCTGTTGTTGTGTCATCTCCAGTATCTTCATTAGTTGTTGTGTCCTCTCCAGTATCTTCATTAGTTGGTGTATCATCTCCAGTATTTTCACTAGCTGTTGTCGTGTCTTCACCAGTTATTGACGTAATATCGACTGTATCTCCAAAATCCGTCATCTCAAATAGATTACTGGGAAATGCTCCAATATTCTCTATTCCTGATTCTAAATTATCCTTTAAACTATTAATAGTTTCTTCAGAAAAATTTATATCTGCACCAGTTGATTCAGCGATATTGATGATATCGTCTGCTGTGATAGCATTTACTGTTACTGTTGCTACTACTGCATCTGTTATATTATCTGGATTTACAATGGTATCTGTTTCAAATAGTTGTGGTTCTTTAACCTCTGGACTAGAATCTAATGCGAA
>CAZPRE010000169.1:0-4352 GCA_964588875.1 uncultured Sulfurimonas sp.
ATAAAAAGACTTAAGAATTTTTCTTAAGTGTTCTTAATTCTCTTGCAGAAATTTTAATTTTCTTTGTAGTACCATCTTCTAAAGTGATACGAACTGTTCTTAAGTTTAGTAAAAAACGACGTTTAGTTCTGTTCTTAGCGTGAGAAACATTGTTTCCGCTCATTGGGCCTTTACCGCTGATAGCACATCTTCTTGCCATAATGAGACTCCTTGTATTAGGTTTTTAAAGTTGCGAATTGTATCTAACTAAAGCAAAAGTCCAACTTAAGCCAAAATATATTGCTATATATTAGGTAAATTTATATTTTCTTTAACATTATACAGAAGGAAACACTAGAAGACTCAGGAATTATATTTTTTGCACAGATTGATGATATCTTAGAAGAGCTTAGTGCAAGTAGTGTAGATATAACTCTTCCTAAAACATACCCAAATGTCGACTCTCTTCTTGAAATTGTTAATTATAAAAAAGGTGTTCAGGTCGATTTAGCCTTTAAAGATGATAAATTCCTTTTTTTCTTAACTAGATAAAAGTCTTACAAGAGTATAATTTCAAAAATAATCTAAAGGTATATTAATGATTAAAGTAGCTCCAAGTGTTCTATCTGCTGATTTTGGCAATCTTGCTCGTGATGTAGAAGAAATTTGTAATAGTGGCTGTGACCTAGTTCATGTTGATGTTATGGATGGTCACTTTGTGCCTAACCTTACAATTGGACCTGTTGTTGTATCTGCAATCGCAAAAGCCGCTACTAAACCCTTAGATATTCACCTAATGGTTCAAAACAATACATTTTTTGTTGAACTTTTCGCACCCTTAAAACCTGAATATATATCTTTTCATATAGAAGAGGAAAAACATCCTCATCGTCTTATTCAGAAAATTCGTTCACTTGGTATAAAACCTGCCATAGTTTTAAATCCTCATACTCCTCCTGAGTCTGTTGAGTTTTTACTAGCAGACTTAGATATGGTTTTACTAATGAGTGTTAATCCTGGTTTTGGTGGACAGAGTTTTATTGATTCGGTTATACCAAAAGCTGCTCGTCTTAATGAGATGAGAAATAAAATCAATCCAGATTGTCTTATTCAAGTAGATGGTGGCGTTAGTGATAAAAATATTCACCTTCTTAAAGAAGTTGGCATTGATGTTGTTGTTGCTGGATCTTATATATTTAAACATGAAAATAGAAAAACTGCTATAGAGAGTCTCCAGATATAATGCGCACAAAGATTTGTGGTATTACTTCACTTGAAGACGCGATGATTTCAATTAATGCAGGTGCTGATGCACTTGGCTTTGTATTTTACAAAAAATCACCGCGTTATATAACTACAAGCGAAGCAAAAGAGATAATTTCACAACTACCTCCTTTTGTTGAAAAGGTTGCACTCTTTGTAAATGAAGATGCTGCGACAATAGACTCTATTTGTCAAGAAATAGGTTCTACTCTAGCACAGCTTCACTTTGAGGCTTCAGATGAACTTTGTAACTCTTTAAAAACTCCATATATTAAAGTTATTCGAGCAAAAAGTATTGATGACATCAAAAAAGATACACAGAAGTATAGATTAGTTGATGCTTACTGTGAAGCTTACGGTGGTGCTGGTAAACGCATCAATATCGAATGGTTTGATGGCATTGATTGTTCTAAAATTATTTTAGCTGGTGGGCTTGATTCTGCTAATGTCGCTTCATTAAAAGAATATGGGTTTTATGGTGTTGACGTTAGCAGTGGAGTTGAGCTTTCTCCTGGTATAAAAGATTCACAAAAAGTCCATAAGTTTATTACTAATGCTCAGTGATTTTGTCCTAGATAAAAAGAGTGTCAATAAACTCGCTACAAATGGTCTTCACCTTGCTTACATCAGACCACAACTAGAAGAGGGCCTTGATGTCTCTTTAGAAATTTGGAGAGCACAAGGATTAAATATTGTTAAGAAAAAAGGCTATTTTTTCTTCGATACTAAATTTATACCTGTTAGTGAAGCTGAGTTTTGTATCGTAGATATTGAAACAAATGGCTCTAAAATTGATAAACACCAAATTATAGAACTAGCTGCGGTAAGAGTAATTAATGGAGAAATTATTGATAGATTTGACTCTCTTGTTCAGTGTAATGAGATTAATAAGCACATCAGCGAGATAACAGGGATTAGTGTTAAAGATACAAAAGATGCACCACCTCTAAATGAGGTTCTTTATGAGTTTAAAAAGTTTTTAGGGAATGGGATTTTTGTAGCACATGATGTTAAGTTTGATTATAGGTTTATTTCTGGTTCATTTAATAAGGTTGGTCTCGAACCACTTTTAAATAGAAGTCTCTGCTCACTCGCTCTTGCTGAGAGAACTGTAACCTCATATAGATATGCACTGTCTTATCTAAACGATACATTTGATCTCAATCCAAATGCGACCCACCATAGAGCGATGAGTGATGTATTAACTACCTATGGACTGTTTAAATTATCTCTAATGAATTGTGATGAAAATATAAATAATGTAGAGGATTTGATAAAGTTCTCACGTCAAGCAAAAAGAAAAAAAAGACCTAAATTTGATCCTCTAAAGGTTGAGGAAGAAGAGAAAATATTTTCAGAGTAAGAGTTACTCTGAAAAAGCACCTGGACTAACAAGTTTATCGTATCGAGCACTCATTCTATCTTCGTCACTCATTGCACGAAGTTCAGCTAAAGAGCGTAAAAAATACTCTTTAATAGCACTTGCCGCACCATCTTTATCTCTATGAGCACCAATTAATGGCTCATCAATTACATCATCGATAAGATTTAATTCTTTTAAATCCCCACTAGTAATTTTCATGGCATTTGTAGCAGCTTCTGCTTTTTTAGGATCATTCCATAAAATAGCAGAACAGCCTTCTGGAGAGATTACAGAAAATACAGAGTATCTCATCATTGCAAATCTATCCGCTACACCAATAGCTAAAGCACCACCGGAACCACCCTCACCAATCACTATAGATATGGTTGGAGTGTTTAGCTCAGCTAACTCCAAAAGGTTTCTAGCAATTGCCTCACTCTGATTTCTCTCTTCAGCTCCAAGACCTGGATATGCACCCGGTGTGTCAACAAGCATTAAAACAGGCATACCAAACTTCTCTGCCATTTTAGCAACACGAAGAGCTTTTCTATAACCTTCAGGATGAGGCATACCAAAGTTTCTTCTTATCTTGTTCTTTGTTCCACGGCCTTTTTGCTCACCGATAACCATAACTTTTTCATCGCCAATGTAACCTAAGTAACATACTATAGCAGCATCATCACGGAAATGTCTGTCTCCATGAATCTCATACTTATCTCTCATTATTAAGTTTATATAATCAATAGAATAAGGTCTATCTTGATGACGAGCCAGTTGAAGTTTTTGATAAGGTGATAAATCTTTATAAGTTTTTGAAACTTCTTTATCTAAAGATATTTTTAATATTTTTACAGCATGATCATCATGACGAACTTGCGCAGAAACAATATCATCTTGAATATTTTTTATTTTCTGTTCAAAATCTAAATATTTAGCCAAATTAAATCCTTATATCTAGATTTTCTTAAAAATTATAACGCCGTTTGTACCGCCAAAACCAAAAGAATTACTCATTATTATATTTAGCTCAGCTTTTCTTGCTTTATTTGGAACATAGTCTAAATCACAATTTTCATCCGGATTTTCATAATTAATAGTAGGAGGAATAATACCGTCTCGCATAGCCATAAGACAAGCAACAGCTTCAATACCACCAGCTGCGCCAAGACAATGACCAATTTGACCTTTAATAGAACTAACTGGAGGACAATTTTCTTTACCTTTAAAAAGCTCTTTTATAGCTGCCGTCTCATTTTTATCATTAGCAGCCGTACTTGTACCGTGTGCATTTATATAATCAATCTTCGGCTCACCTGCCATTTTACAAGCTGCTTTCATGGCACGCAAAGGACCATCAAGACTTGGTGTTGTAATATGACCAGCATCCCCGCTTTCACCAAAACCTATAATTTCAGCATAAATATTTGCACCACGAGCAACAGCATCTTCATAAGTTTCTAAAACAAGCGCTGCTGCGCCTTCACCCATAATAAAACCATCTCTATCTGCATCAAACGGACGAGAAGATTTTTTAGGATCATCATTTCTAGTTGAAAGTGCTTTCATAGATGCAAAACCACCAACTCCTGCACCAGTTATAGCAGACTCTGCAGCTACAACTAACATTTTATCAGCGCCATTACACATAATAGTTTTGCAAGCATCGCTTATAGCATGAGTACCAGCCGCACAAGCTGTTACACTTGAAGTATTAGGTCCTTTTACACCATATGCAATAGATACAAAA
>CAZPRE010000170.1:0-4345 GCA_964588875.1 uncultured Sulfurimonas sp.
CCATAAAGTTTACTCGTTCCACTAAATGCATGTGGATTCTCATCATCCTCGCTGTGGTCAAGTCTTGAGCTACCCTGCGCATAAGAAATACCGCCAAGAATCGTTGTATCGCCAATATCAAATGAAGATTTTAAGTAGGCAATATAGAGTGCTGGTGCATTTGCACTCGCAGCAATTGGGTCCTCGGAGTCACCTATGCTCGTTATTCCGAACATCTGTTCATTCTCTCCTTGAAGTACTTCAACTCCAGCCATAAGGTAAAAGGATGTTGGTGCTATCCATTGAAGTTGTACTCCAACTTCATTGATACCGTGCATTCCTAAGAATGACTCATATACTAAAGGCATATCTGCAAAGTCCCAAACATGATGGTGTTGTACATTTAGGTAACCAAAGTTTGAGTTAAATTTACCACCTTTAAAACGCAGTCCATGCTCTAGTGCTGTAGATGTAAAGTAAGCTTCTTCTATCTCAAAACCCTCTTCAGAGAGATGAAAAACACCCTCCATGCTAAAGTAAGGGTCCACATTGCTTGATAACACAAGCTCTCCATAATTAAGGTTAAAACCTTCGTTCGCATTGTAAGTTGAATGAGTAGTTCCATCGTGTGAGTGAGAACCTAAAAGTCCGTGAGCTATTCCTGGAACTTCAAAATGTCCCACTTCATCTCTGTCGGCATCTCTGTAAACATATGAAGCATCTAAAATTAAAGAGATGTCTGGTATAAATTTTGATTGATCAAAAGTTCTTTTTTCAACTGGTAATACAGTAGCCTCAGCATAAGCCATATTTGCACACAGTGCAGCAGTTAGTAATATTTTTTGTACCCTAAGGGCATTTATTTTATTGCACATAATTATCCTAATAATTTGTTGTTGTAAAATTGTTTGTTATTTGATTAAATTTAAATTATTGAAGGAGGAGCAGTGGAGTGGTTTGTTACTTTCTTGAAGTGTGCAAAAAGAAGAGGTGTTGGAGTTGTAATTGTATCGAATGAATAAATAAATACTTCATCAATATCAACTACTATATCGCCTGAAACTAAATGATCATCTACTGCACATATCTGGCAAGAGGCACTGTTGTGCTCCCCTGATATATGTTCTAACTCATGTAGAGCAGTAAATGTTGTAGCAATAATAAAGAGTAGAGATATTAATACATTTAATTTCATAAGTGGAATTTTACCATAAAATCATTTTAGTTCTTCCAGAGCCTTCTTTATAGCAAGGGGTAGAGGGAGGTCTACTTTGTCGCAGTCTTCTTCTAAACAGCACTCGCAAACAGTACCTGCATCAGTCTCTTCCATGATAGCTTCTAGGTTATCACCATGTTTTTTTACAGCCTCTTTTATAGCATCAAACTCAACATCATTACATTCACATACTAGCATTGGTATTCCTTTGTATTATTATTATAAATAATTATATACTTCTTAAACTTACTAAAAGATAAATAAATTTACCTGAATTAAAAACCTTTGTTGGTATTATTAGGCATTTAAAGGAGTTTACCTTGTCATTTATGAAATCAGAATATATGTTTTTTATCGCCATCCTCACAGCACTCTTTTTTGTCTTTTTTGAAGATGTACTTTTAGGGGATCTAAATAATGTAGTTCTCGTGAGTGTCGCATTTGGAATTATTTTTATGATTATGCTTATGGCATCTTTTAGCGTTGTAAGACATGCTGATGAGTTAGCTATTAAGCTCGGTGAGCCTTATGGAACACTTATCTTAACTTTAAGTGTGATTACCATTGAAGTTATCGCTATCTCCGCCGTTATGCTTACAGGAGACGATAACCCTACACTTGGACGAGATATGATGTTCTCTGTTATTATGATTACCCTCAATGGACTGGTAGGTTTATCTTTACTTGTTGGGGGCATGAAGCATATTCAACAAGAGTACAATCTTCAAGGGGTAAACAGTTTCATTGCAGTTATCTTTCCTTTGGCCGTTCTTGGTCTGATTTTACCTAACTATACACTCTCAAGTGAGTATGGAACATTCTCAACACTACAAACATATTTTTTAATTTTTATTACTTTTGGCCTCTATTGTATATTTTTATTTATGCAGACACTCAGACACAAGAGTTTTTTTATTATAGGAAATGAAAAAGAAGAGAGTCACAAAGAGAGTGAGCATTCACTCTACTATCATGTAGGCATGCTTATAGCCTATTTACTACCGATAGTGCTACTTTCAAAAAAGCTTGCCATAGTTGTGAATCACGCTATTGAAACCATTGGTGCACCTGCTGCTCTTGGTGGTCTACTTGTGGCTATCTTAGTTTTATCTCCTGAGGGAATGTCAGCTATTAAAGCGGCTCTTGAGAACAAACTCCAACGTGCTATAAATATAAGTATGGGTTCAGCACTAGCCACTATCTCACTTACTATTCCTGCAGTTTTAATTATTGGACTTGTTACAGGTGAAAAGGTGATACTTGGCCTTAATGGTGTAGATACTGTTTTACTCGGTCTGACTCTTTTTATGAGTATTTTAAACTTTAGTAGCGGTAAGAGTAATATTATTCAAGGTCTCATTCACATAATACTTTTTATTTTATACTTGTTACTTATTTTTGATTAGAAATAGTATGCAACGAGACATTCTTTAGCTAAAATACCATATGGGCAAAAAGAATAAAAAAAATACTAAGATAAACCAGAGAATTAGAAAGTTTTTTGATGATGATCCTTTTGATTTAGGTGTAGAGAGAGTAAGCTCCCAAACACTCAGTGAACTCTTTCACACTCTTGGAATCGCAGAAATAGAGCATTCTAAAGCAGTACTATTAAAGACACTGAGAATGTTATGGAGTGAGGCCGATAGTGGCTTTCGTCAAGACATACTTAATTTCTTTGAAGCAAATGGTGAAATCTATCCATCGGGAAGACCAAAAGAGTTTAGTCTTGATAGAGATGAAAAAATACGTGATCTCATTGAAAACCTTGATGTAAGCACTGAAGAAGAGGTTCTCCTTTATGAGGCCTTTCATGGTGTTAGAAGTAAAAAACTAACCATAGAAAAAATGGAAACTAAACTTCAACATATTCGTTTTGATATGAAAAAAACAGCTCTTGAAAAAGCTCTTGATGGCACATTTGATATAGATGATTCTTTAGAGTTTAATGCATCCTTGCGTTACAGAATTTTTGATCAGCATTTTCATAAAATTCTTACACTTAATACTAAGTCGTATTCTTATGAGTACTTAGAGAGTAATAGTATTGAGGAGATAGTATATAGAATCTCTCTTGATAAAGAAAAAGTCCAAGAGTTAAAACAGGCTTCAATAGAGAAGTTTATAAGGGGATTAGAAAATCCTCATTACTACTTAACAAATAGAGAGATAGAAGCATCACTGCGTACATCTCCTCCAAAGACTACTACTGAGTACCCACTTCTTAAGGCCTCTATACTTAAAAGTCTTATAGAAGTTCATCTTGATGTTATTGATTTAGTTATGCATGAAAAAGAGATTTCTATTAGTATTAATGAGAATTGTTTACTTCCATACTCTACGATACAAAAGCCTTATGTTTTAGAAATACACATAGAGTTAAATGGGCTTTTAGAATCTATATGGAACTGTGAAGAGTTAAATTTTGTAGATGTTGTAAACGCGGCTAAAAAAGAGCATGAAGATAATTTCTTTATAGAACTTCAAGAACTTGTAGACTCTTGTGATAACTATGCAACGCTACTTCATTTCTCTCAAGAAGAGCTACATCAAAAAGTTTATGAGTTTTTGTTGGAGTTAATGCATACTACTTTAAATATCACTGCAAAAATAGCTAAAAAAACGAGTAGAATATTTATCTACAATATTCAAGAACAACTTATCAAACGCCAACGCCATGCACTTCTAGCAAGAACTATTCGTGACTTTAAAAACCTCTTTCCAATGGCTAGAGAGATGCGAAGAAAACTAACACTTCATATCGGACCAACTAACAGTGGTAAAACATATCAGGCAATGCAAAAGTTAAAAGATGCAGATACGGGTTATTATCTTGCACCTCTGCGCTTACTAGCATTAGAGGGTTATGAGACACTTAAAGAGCAAGGGATAGACTCTTCGCTTATTACAGGTGAAGAGCAGATATTAGATGATGAAGCTACTCATATTAGCTCTACTATAGAGATGCTCAACTTTGAAGTTGATGTGGATGTTTGTGTCATTGATGAGGTTCAGATGATAGATGATAGGGACCGTGGTTGGGCATGGGCAAATGCTATTATCGGAGCGCCTGCAAAAGAGATTATTATGACGGGCTCATCAAACTCCAAAGAGGCCGTAATTGCATTAGCAGAGTATCTTGGTGAGGAG
>CAZPRE010000171.1:0-4332 GCA_964588875.1 uncultured Sulfurimonas sp.
AATTTAAATAGTTTGAATGGTAAACCACTCCTCCGACATCAGTATCTTCATAATACACTCGAATTTTCATGCTTCTAACTCCCTTGTAAACGGCTTTATTTAACTTGTCTGCTTTTTATACACAGATACAGACTTATATATAGTTATTATATCAATAAAGTTCAGTATTTTATGTTAATCACTAAATAAAGAAATATTTACCTTTATTTGAATTTCAATATTAAAGTATATTTTATCAATAGATTTTAATAATTCGGTGGATGAACTTGAAACTAGAAATGGAAAACTCTTTAACTGCACAGAAGAATTATTTAAAGATTTAGATGCATAATATTTGATCTATTTTAGAAATTAACTTTGCTGAACTTATGTCTTGAATATTTAGGTCATTATATTATGAAATTTAGTTTTATGAAATAAAAACGATATTGTAAAGTCTAGGTCTTAACCTTAGAGTTTGAGATGATTAATACTTTAGTACCTACTTTTAGCTATAATTACAGTATAAATAATTTAAAGGAGATTTGATATGAGTTCATTATTAACAATAGAAGAAGATATAGAAAAGCTTCCAGAACATGATTTTATAGTACTTCGAGAATGGTTTCAAGATCTTGACTCTAAGAAATGGGATGATCAAATTGAAGTTGATGCTGTTAGTGGTAAACTAGATGAATTAGCTAATGCTGCACTTTATGACTTCAAACATGGCAAGTACAAGGCTGTATGACACACTAGACTGCACCTTCATTTTGGAAAGCTTATGATGCTTTACCAAAAAAGACACAACAATTAGCTGATAAAAATTTTGAACTACTAAAAGAAAATCAAAAACATCCATCACTCCATTTTAAAAAAATAAATAAATATTATTCAGCAAGAGTAGGCATCTATTATAGAACATTAGCAGTAGAAGTTGAAGATGGATTACTTTGGTTTTGGATAGGTAATCATTCTGATTATGACAAGCTAATTAGTTGATTAATCGTCACCTAAAACGGTCACTAAATATCTTGAAACTGAAAGTTTTTTTTGATTATATTTTTTATATTGTACTACAAATAAATACTATCTATCATTTGAAGGCCTTTAATAAGCCCTCCCTAAGTGATTGATTTTGGAAAAGTTACGACGAACAGCTAATATGTGATATACCTGCAACCTCAAAGAACTCTGTCGGCTTTAGACTATAGTATTTCCTCTCTATGTCTTTTGACTGCTCAGTATATGGCTCTGTCATAACTTCCTGCATCTCCCTAATTAGAGAATAGTCTCCCTCGGCAGCTTGCTGATATGCAGGCACAAGGAACCACTCTCGCAAACTGTATTTTGGGTTGATAAGTTTCATTTGATTAGAAAGATCCTCATGGGATTGAGACGAAATAGCGATGAGCGATTTCCATTTTTCAAGCCACTTAGACCAGTTCTTTTGGATTTTTTCATCATATGTCGTGTCTTTGTAGAAGCTTTTTTTAAGTGGTTCAATATCCTTAGGTACCTGTGAGAGCTCGCGAAAGAAGATAGTGTAATCGACAGAAGTTTGTACCATGAGCATTTTAAGTTCATTGAATAATGCTGTATCAAAAGTGTCAAGTCCAAGCTTTCTAGCCCACATCATTTGCATTTGCTCTTGCATTACTAGCGAAAAGCCACTTCGAATCTCCTCGAGCTGAATTAAATAGTTCTCATGTGATTTTAGTAACGGCTGCAAAGCCATACAAAACACATGAAAGTTGCGCTCAGCTGCTTGGGGTTGATTTAGGAATGAGAAGTGAACTCCACCACCTGTCCACGGCTGATATTTGGGATCAAACACATCACAGAACCCGAATGGACCGTAATCGATTGTGAAGCCCCCTGCTGCACAGTTATCGCTATTAAAGTTTCCTTGGCAGTAACCAACACGGATCCAATTTGCCACAAGTGATGTGAGACGACTGCGAAACTCTCCTGCAAGTAACACCACTTTTTCCACAGTAGTTAAGTTCTTATCAATAACATCACTGTACTCACGATCAATCAGGTGCAAGACAATCTTTTCTAGCTCCTCCATTGCTTTGGGGTGCTCATTTTTTCGAGCACGGCGAGCAAAAAGTTCGATTTGACCAACCCGAATAAACGATGGTGCTACTCGTGTCGAGATAGCGACGGCTTCATCTATCATTACTTCAGGATCTCTCGAGTGTGATTCTTCTCTAAACCATGGCCGTTTCACCTTCTCTGTTTTTGAAGTAAACAAACTCAAAGAACGTGATGTTGGTACACCAAGTGCATGCATATGCTCCTGTGCCAGAAACTCGCGAATACTTGAACGCAAGACTGCACGACCATCGGCACCACGGCAGTATGGTGTTCGACCACCACCTTTAAGCTGCATTTCCCAACGTCTACCATTGATTACGGCTTCAAGGATAGAAATGGCACGACCATCACCGTATCCGTTGCCAGTTCCGAATGGGCACTGCTGGTAGTATTCTTTACCGTAGATAGAAAGAGCATACCCACATGCCCAACCCACCTTGCTCATCGGCTTTGGTGCCTGCGAGATATCGCCAGAGAACATACGGACAAAGTCTGCCGATTGTGCCAAGCTATCAGCGAAGCCCAGTTCACTAAATAATGTCTTACTATGTGCAATATATTGAGGGTCTTTGATTGGTGTTGTATTCACGGGGACATAGTGCCCCGAGAAGACTTGTCTTGGCGAGTGGTCGATACCATTTACTGTCGCCTCGGGATCGCAGTTTAGAGTGTCCATCAGCGAGTAGTTTGACAACAGTGCTAGATCATTGAGTGTTTTTACAATAGCAGAGGTTTCTTTTATTACTTTATTCATACTTTTATTTTAGCTTAGATATATTTAATTTCTTAGTATGAATTAATGTAGCCATATCAGTTCATAAATTTTTAATTTTTGATAGTTTTGAAAAAATGAACCTTAATGTAATAGAGGCAGAGGATGGTGAAGAAGCCTTAGGCATCATTAAAAATATAGAAGTTGAAATCTCTCTTGTCTTAACAGATTAAAGATATGGCAAATAAAGACTGTATCTTTTGCTATTGCATATCTGATTCACTGGATGATATGTTTAAATTCTCAGATGATGATCTATACTATTCAAAAGAAAATTATTAGTATTAGTGTAAAGTCACTCTCGTAATTGCATCATCTATAATAAACGATGCTGTGCCTGTGGCTATATTTATTTTTTGCAATTTCAGTACACCATAAACTCTTATTTCTTCATATGCATCTTCAAGTAAAATACCTTCATCTTTTTTAGTATGCACATAGATAGTTTGGTTTGCAGGTGAAGCTGGAACATGTATACAAGCTGCCTGATTTGGAAAAAATAAAAACTTATTTACCCTGTCTCCATCTGTATCAATAGGGACAATATAACCTTTAAGCATTGCACTTTTAGCATCTACAAGTTTATTATTGCCCGCTTCTTTAAGAGCCTCTTGCAATTCTCCATAAATTAGAATCTCTTCCTTTGAGCCTTCTTTAACCTTTGAGACTCTATCTTTATAAAAAGAGACTACTTCTTCTTGATTAAAATTTGGGTCAATTAAAGAGCTCCATTCATCTATCTCATAGCTTGGTAAGTTTGAGCATGAAACTAAAAAAAGTGATAATAAAAATAAAAAAATACTTTTCATTAAATTTTTACCATCAAGCCATCTTGAATACTACTTTTATATGATTTAACTGCAGGTAATAAGCTTGCAAATAAAGCTACAACAATCATTATAAAAAGCATAAGAAACTGATACAAATCAACTCCATATGAAAAATCCAATGGGATATATAATCTAGTAATTAATAACACGACATCTAAAACAAAAATACCTAAAAGCACCCCACCGACAACTATAAAAAAGCTCTCTATAGCAAAAAGGAAAAACACTACTTTTGAACTAGCTCCTAAACTTCTAAAAATTGCAATTTCCCGTCTTCTGTCATTCAGAGTTGAGTACATTGTAGAGAGCATTGTAAAAACAGCCGCCACAAAAACAGCAATAGAAATCAACATAAGAATATCTTGAAGATTTTTTACAAGTTTATATAATTTCGTGAGTGCTTTTGCAGGGATAACTGCTTTTAAATTCTTCCCATTATTATTTATTTTATCAACAAAACTCAAAATAGAAGAGCGTTCCTTTAAACCAATCAATGCTCCACTTATATGTTTTGGTTTTACATTCATATGAGATAAAGACTCACTACTTATGTGCATATCAATAAAATGACCACTTTTCCACTCGATATGTATAGCCTCATCAGCTTTTAACTGCATAAAAACTGAATCATCATTTGGTGTCATACTT
>CAZPRE010000172.1:0-1171 GCA_964588875.1 uncultured Sulfurimonas sp.
CCGTATTTGGATTTTTACTCTGGAACTGGCACAAGGCTAAGATATTTATGGGAGACTTATGCAGAGTGGATTAACACATGACAAAGTAGTAATAGCTTCAATACTGCTCAATATAATTCTATTCATGATTATATATTTCATTCCATCTATTTTGATGGCATTTTTAATTTCACTTGTTTTATTGTATGCTTGCGTTAAGTATATAGACAAACAAAAAGGTTTCGCTTGATTTTTCAACCATCAGATTTAAAAAGAAAACTGTTTTTTATTCTTTTTGACATACTTATTATTATTATAGCAACACTTATCGCCTACAATTTAAGGTTTGATTTTAACATACCACACATGTATGATAATGCAATTTATATAACTATTTTTATTTTAGTTTTAGTTAGAATATCTCTGTTTTTCTATTTTAGAATTTACGATATAAGCTGGAGACACTTTGGCTTTAAAGATATGACAAGCTTGGTGTATATAGCTACATTTGCAACACTCTTTTTGGTGATTATTGCTTATTTACTTAGAGGCAGTGAGTTTGTTATACCTCGTTCAACCATAGCAATAGAGTTCTTCATATCTCTATTTATGATTTTAGCATTACGAATAAGTAAACGACTTTACCTAGAAAATAATAAGATAAATGTAGATGGAAAAAGTACGATTGTAATAGCCAGCTTAGACAAAGCAAATAGTATTTTAAGGTCTATTAATAATAGTAATAGTGACTATTACCCAGTTGCGATTATAAATGACGTAGACAGAAAGATGAAGGTTAATAGTGTAGAAGTTTACACCTTAAATCAGTTTATAGAACAAGGACTAGAGTGCGAAGTAGCCATCATTGATGAGTCTATAGAGCTAACCTCGATTTATGAGCAGTTAAGCGCCATAGGAATAGTTAATATCAAAGTTGCTAGTGATTATGGGGATTACGGAGCAGAGATTAAAGATGTTTCAGTAGAAGACTTACTCGCTCGTCACCCAAAAGATCTAGATAAAGAAAAAATAAAATCTTTCATAAAAGACAAAATTGTTCTTGTAACAGGAGCAGGTGGAAGTATTGGTAGTGAAATATGCCGTCAATGTGAACTCTTTGGGGCAAAAAAATTAATACTTTTAGACAACAGCGAATATAATCTTTACACAATAAATGAAGAGATTAAAACTG
>CAZPRE010000172.1:1181-4331 GCA_964588875.1 uncultured Sulfurimonas sp.
AAAAACATTTGAACTTTACAAACCAGAGATAGTAATACATGCAGCCGCATACAAACACGTACCCTTAGTTGAGTCGAATATATACGAGGGTGTTGTTAACAATGTTATAGGCACGAAAAACGTCATAGATGTATCTATAGAACATGGCGTTGAGAAATTTGTAATGATATCGACAGATAAAGCTGTTCGCCCAACAAACGTTATGGGAACGACAAAACGCATATGTGAACTTTATGCGCAAAACTCAAATGGTAATGGTACGGATATCGTAGCGGTTAGATTTGGAAATGTACTAGGTTCAAGCGGTAGTGTTATACCAAAGTTCAAAGCACAAATCCAAGCTGGAAAAAATATTA
The DNA here is from genome assembly GCA_964588875.1 of uncultured Sulfurimonas sp. Classification (GTDB taxonomy): domain Bacteria; phylum Campylobacterota; class Campylobacteria; order Campylobacterales; family Sulfurimonadaceae; genus Sulfurimonas. The sequence continues at coordinate 1,538 of CAZPRE010000172.1, forward strand.
CGGTAACTCATCCTGATATCACAAGATATTTTATGCTTATTCCTGAAGCTTGTGAGTTGGTCCTTCAAGCTGGAGCCATAGGTACAGGTGGTGAGATATTTATACTAGATATGGGTGAACCTATAAAAATAGTAGACTTAGCTCAAAAGATGATAGACCTAAGCGCAAAACCAAATATTAAAATAGAATTCACAGGCCTGCGTCCAGGAGAGAAACTCTATGAAGAGCTACTTATAGATGACAGTGACGCAGAAACTGACTATGAGTCTATTACAGTTGCTAAGCCAACTCTATATGATTTAGACAGGCTAAATATAGATATCAAAGAACTTTTAGAGAGTAAGAAGATATTAGTGAAATTAAAAGAGATTGTTCCAGAGTTTATGCACAACAAAAATTAAAAAGGATACCATTATTTTAAAATATATTGTACTGTTTTTACTCAGCATTTCACACCTATTTGCACTTGTAGATTTAAACAATGCTACAGCTGCTGAACTTTTAGAACTCAACGGCATAGGCAAAGCAAAATCTCAAAAGATTATAAAATACAGAGAAGTAAATAGCTGCTTTAAAAGTATAGATGATCTTGCAAATATTGAAGGCATAAGCAAAAAAATAATCTTGAGCAATAGAGCAAATTTAACTCTTGGCATTTGTAAGTTAGGACAAGAGGAAAATAAGTCTTCGGTTTCTAAGCTTCAAGATGTTTTACTTGATCCTATTAATATTATATTCGTAGTCATTATTTTTATACTTGGATTTCTTGATGTGAAAACTGGTAAAGATCTAAAGAGTCAAATCGTTAGTGTTGGTGTACTGGGTACCTTTGTTGGAATTTTCATAGGTCTACAAGGCTTTAACCCTGCTGACATTGTCAACAGTGTCAATGAGATTTTAGTTGGACTTAAAACTGCATTTTTCACTTCCATAGTCGGTATGAGTGTCTCAACAATACTCTCAATCACTCAAAAACTAAAGGGCAACTCTGAAAACGAACAGTAATGAATGGATGAGTATATCAGATATGATGTCTGGACTGATGTTGATTTTTTTGTTTATATCTGTAAGTTTTATGATAGAAGTTGAGTCTGAAAAACAAGAGATGAAAGATATAGCCATTGAGTACAGGGATACAAAGGCAAATCTAAATGAAGCCTTATTCACTGAGTTTGAAAATGATTTACAAGCTTGGGACGCTACCATTACTAAAGACAATAGCGTTACTTTTTACTCTCCCGATGTCCTATTTGAAATAAGTAAAAGCGATATGAAAGATGAGTTTAAAACAACCTTACAGCAGTTCTTCCCAAGATATATAAAAATCTTAACTTCAAAAGAGTATAAAACTGAGATAAAAGAGTTAAGAGTAGAAGGACATACTTCTGACACATGGAAAAGTACGATATCCCAAAAAGAGATATACTTAAAAAATATGCAACTCTCGCAAAGTAGAGCCTATAAAGTTCTATCCTACTGCTATAGTTTAGAAGATGATGCTATAAAACAGAACAGACCCTGGCTTGAGAAACACTTTAGAGCAAATGGAATGGCCTTTTCTAAGCTTAAAGATAAAGAAAAAGCAAGACGAGTAGAGTTTACAGTTGAGATGAAAAGCGAAGAGAGCGTTTATAAAATTTTAAAATAGTTTTGGTACTGCACCAAGTGATGTCGATGAAGCCCAAGATGAGGCTGAAGCCACACATCCGAAAGATACACTTGGGATGAATAACATGTAAAGAAATGTTATAATATAAAATAAAGGATCTGAAATGCTAGCATTAAATATTGATAACCAAGAAATTGAGAACTTCTACAAACAAGAATGTAATAGTAATCAGTCAGCATTTGTGGAGAATATGCTTCAATACATAAAGACATATAAAATTAAAGAATCAGTGAAACAGGGTATACAAGAAATTAAAGAAATGCAATTAGGAAAAAGACCAGAGCAAGACTTAAAGGTTTTTTTAGAAGAATGTAAAAACCCTTAAAAAGAAATACAGAAATATTAAAAAAGATCTTGAATTATTAGCTAGTGAACTTCTTGAAAATCCATTTATTGGAACTGAACTAGGAAAGAATACTTATAAAATTAGAATAAAAAATAGAGATAACAATAAAGGTAAAAGTGCTGGTTATAGAGTAATTACATATGTTGTAGATGAAGATAGTAAAATATTTCTTGTATCAATTTATAGTAAATCTGAGCAAGATAATATTTTAGATGCTGAACTTCAAGAACTGATAGAAAATTTATAGAGTGGAACAAACTTAAAATGACACAAATACTTACAAGTGAACCTATATGACCTTAGTACTACAATTTATTCCTATTGTTCTTCTCTCCTTTTTACTTGTAAAAGCAGTAATAAAATTCGCATACAAACTCGATTTATATGATATTCCAAATGAACGTAGTCATCATTGTAATGTAACCCCAAGTGGTGCTGGTGTCGGTTTTATCTTGGCCTTTTTTACGAGTGTTATAATATTTGAGTTTCAACTTTTTCTGCAGAACTGGTATATTTTTCTAGCTATTGCCTTAGTCTTTGGTGTTGGTATAGTTGATGATAGATTTGAAGTACGAGCTAGGTTAAAGTTTATAGTTATTTTTGTAGCTGTATTTGTAATGTGGCTTGGTGGCATGAGTATAGATACTTTAGGCATATGGTTTGGCTATGAAATCACTATGTATGCTTGGATAGCGCTTCCTTTTACTATGTTCTCATTTGCTGGTTTTACAAAACCCTTGTTATGAGCTATTTACTAAAAAATGGTGATGCTCATTTAA
>CAZPRE010000173.1:0-4312 GCA_964588875.1 uncultured Sulfurimonas sp.
AAAACTACACAAAAAATACACACTTCTTATGTTATAATTTCTTCAAATAAAGGACTACTATAATGATTCATAAAATTTTACTTTTTTTAGCCATGTCAACGATGCTTTTTGCAAGCCCTAAATTTTTAATGCCTGATGAAGCCTTTAAGCCCCATGCAACAATAAATTCAAATATGCAGATAGAAGCAACTGTCGAACTTGCAAAAGATATGTACCTTTATGAAGATAAATTAAGATTAGTAATCACTTCATCAAATGGTATTAGTATCAAAAATATTAAAGGACCTAAAGCCGTAGATCATCATGGAGATATGGCATTTACAGAGTCTCCTTCATTTATAGTTGATCTCAAAAAGGAAGATGGCATTAGTGGTATGGTTGAGATAAGATTTAAACTCTCTTATCAAGGGTGTTCTGAGCAAGGTTTATGTTATGAGCCACTTTTTAGAGATTATTCTTTTAGTGTAGATAGCTCTAAATTAGGTGTTTCTCTTGAAACAGTAGAACTCAAAACCCTTAATGTTCCCATAATGATAACTGAACCAGTAACACCAACTAAGGTAGTAGTAGAAGAGAAGTCTGAAACTGACTCTATTGCAGATACGATTAGCTCTGGAAATATATTTATTATTTTAGCTACGTTTTTAGGTTTCGGTCTTCTTTTAGCAATGACTCCATGTGTCTTTCCTATGATCCCTATTATTTCTGGTCTTATCATTTCACAAGGTGAGGGACTTACGACTAGAAAAGCATTTTTACTCTCAGTTGTTTATGTCTTAGCTATGAGTGTCGCTTACACAATAGCAGGAGTCCTTGCAGGTCTCTTTGGAGCAAATCTTCAAGCTGCTCTTCAAACGCCATGGGTTATCTACTCTTTCTCTTTCATATTTGTTGCATTAGCATTTAGTATGTTTGGTTTTTATGAACTCAAACTTCCTGACTCTTTTGTAAATAAAGTGAGTAAGTCGGGTACTTCTTCAGGTTATGTAGGAGTAGCTATAATGGGCTTTTTATCAGCTCTTATAGTTGGTCCTTGTGTTGCAGCTCCTTTAGCAGGTGCTCTTGTTTACATCGGTCAAACAGGTGATGCTGTTCTTGGCGGTATGGCTCTTTTCGCGATGAGTATAGGTATGGGTATCCCTCTTATTATTGTTGGTGTTAGTGCTGGTAAATTCATGCCTAAACCTGGTGGATGGATGACTATGGTTACAGCGGTATTTGGTGTAATGATGCTTGGTGTTGCTGTTTGGATGTTAGAACGTGTGGTTGATGCAAGTGTAACAACGGCACTTTATGGAGTGCTAGGACTTGGTTTTGCAATCTATTTGGGTGCATTAGAAAAAGAGATACATGTATTTAAAAAGAGTGTAGCGGTTGTTATGTTTATCTACTCTATATCTCTTTTAATAGGTGTATTAGCGGGCTCACCTAGTATGACAAAACCTCTAGGCTTTTTAAAGTCAAGTGCAGTAGCGACTAATGCAACAGCGGTTGAGACTAAACACTCAAAGTTCATCAAAATAACTTCTGTAGAAGAATTAGATGCTCTTTTAGCAAAGAACAAGGGTAAAAAGATTATCTTAGATTTTTATGCTGATTGGTGTACTGCTTGTAAAGAGTTAGAAGAAGTTACTTTTTCAAATGCAGATGTTAAAGCAAAGCTGGATGAGTTTGTTTTAATCCAAGCAGATGTGACTGCAAACGCGGAGTCTGAAAAAGCATTAAGTGAAAGATTTGGGGTTTTTGGACCTCCAACTATTATCTTCTTTGATAAAGACTCAAAGGTGATTAGCTCAAAAACTCTTATCGGCTTTATAGAACCAGAACCATTTTTAGAACATTTAAATAAAATATAGGAACTTAACTTATGCAAAAGATATTTTTTATTTTAACACTACTTAGTACTCTACTTTTTTCAAATGAGCTCAAGTTTGTAGACTATGATGATGCCATTGAAATGGCTGAAAAAAATAACAAGATAATTATGGTAATGCTTTCAAGAGAAGGGTGCCCAGCTTGTGAGTATATGAAAGAGGTAGTCTTTAAAGATAAAAATGTTTTAAAGAGATTAAATAGTGATTTTATAGCCGTTTATGTAGATATTCATCAAGATTTTATGCCAGAGGGATTAACATTTGTTGGTACACCAACTTTTCATTTTTTAGATAAGAATGAAAAAAAACTTGATAGACTCGATGGTGGAAAAAACTCTAAGGTTTTCTTAGAAAAACTAAATGCGGTTAAGGCTAATCACTAGCCTTCAAATCCGCTTCTATTATTCGAGCCACATTCTTAGAACTACCATTGGCTAAATACTCTCTAAGTCTCTTAGAATCATCTAAAAAGTGCTCTCTATCATACTCCTGATATTTTGTAAGAAGATTTGAAACAGTAACCTCTTCTTGTATAAACTCTGGATGCATAACTCTTCCCTCAATCTTGGAGAACATTATATTTGCAAGTCCAATATACTCAATCTTAACAATTTTTTTAGCTATAAAATAATCGAGTGGTTTTGCAATATAGCTAAGTATAAAAGGTATACCTATTAAAGAGGCTTCAAGTGTAGCTGTACCACTACATATAAAAGCAAAATCAGCCTCTAGAAGAGTTTTGTGAGCATCATGTCTAACCTCAAATCTTGAGAGGTCTCCATAAAGAGAAAATATCTCTTCTTTGCTAAAGTACTCTGGAATAACAATAATAGCATTTATATTTAAGCACGAGATAACCTCATGAAAGACGGGCATTAACTTACTGATTTCACCTTTTCTGCTTCCTGGCATAAAGACAATATTTTTGACCTCTTCGTTAAGGGTGGTTTTAAACTCACTTATCTGATCAAGCAGAGGGTGTCCTACATAAGTGATAGGTGCATCAAAGGGATAGTAGCTTTTCTCAAATGGTAAAATAGAGCATAAATGGTCTATTGTTTCACTTAAAACGGCTATGCGTTTAGGTTTCCATGCCCATGCTTGAGGAAGTATATAGTAGATAATCTCTTTATCCGGATACTTCTTTTTAATTTTTTTAGCCAGAGGAAGATTAAACGCAGAAGAATCAATGAGAAGTACCTTGTCAGCTTTATCAGCCAGTTCGAGCATCTGCGAGTTTAAACTAAAGAAAAAAGGTAGTTTTTTGAGTGCATCTACAAAACCCATTATGGAAAGACTTCTCAAATCAATAATAGGGTTCCCAAGTGATTTATCAAAAATACCCATAAAAGTTACATCAGGGCTAAGTTCTTTTTGTAGAGATTTTAAATGCACATTTGCCGAGTGCTCTAGTGCTGAAACTAATATTTTCATGATCCACCATCCCCATGTTCTTGGTAAGAGTCATCATAACTCTCACCTGATTCTTCATCTACATACTCTGCAAAGAAAGTTGTTAAGTTATCTATATCTGCATCACTAAGACCAACAGCATAAGCTACCATCATCTCTTGTTGTTGGTTATCAGAGAGCTTATCTCTAAAGCGATTAAGTTTGTAAGTTAAAAAACCTTTTGCACGATTTGCCAAACGCGGATAGTTATGCATTCCATCAGCTTTATTACCATGACAACTATAACATCCTTTACCCATATAGAGCTCTTTGCCCAACTCATAAGGAGTTTTAGCAAACACGAGAACATTTACAAATAAAAACAGTACAATCAAACGCAAATCTAAGCCTTAATCTATTATAATCTTATTATTATATCCTAAGGTGGTCAAAATGCTTATATCAAATGCGATAGTTTGTGATATTAATGGTGAGAGGGAGCTTGATGTTCGTGTTGAAAATGGTGTAATTACTGAGATAGGAAAGAGCCTAAGCGATGCTAATATAGTAGATGCAAAAGGTGCTTATCTCTTACCCTCATTGATTGATACAAATGTAAGACTGCAAGACTCTACATTAAATTCTAACAACATTAAAACAATTTCAGATGAAGCACTTAAGGGTGGGGTAGGTCATATCGTTTTAAATGCAGATTCAAACCCAGCAATAGATAATGAGATAGTTTTTGAGTTTGCTCAAAACTCTCTTCCTAAACTCTCTGGTGCAAAAGTTGACCTTATGTTAAACTCACTTCAAGAGGATGCAACATTGAGTAATATAGCAATACTACTCAAACGCGGTGCAGTGGCTCCATATATGAGTACAATTGCTAAGAATGATGTAGCTATAAAAATAGCTCAATATGTTCAAATGTATGGTGTTACACTTTTTTGTAAGGCTGAAGATAACTCTCTTAAAAGTAGTGGTGTAATGTTAGATGGAGACACTAGCTCAAAACTCGGACTTGCAGGTATACCAGACCTTAG
>CAZPRE010000174.1:0-4276 GCA_964588875.1 uncultured Sulfurimonas sp.
ACCAATTCCACCAAAAGCTTCTGAAAGCTTAACAAAATCTGGTTGAACAGATAAATCAGTTTCAGAGTGGCGTTTGTCATAGAAAAGTGTCTGCCATTGACGAACCATTCCAAGGAAGTTATTATTTAAGATAATGTTGATAACTGGAATTTTCTTCTCAACCGCAGTCATTAACTCTTGAACATTCATCAAAATTGAACCATCACCCGTAAAGTTTATAGAAGTCTTATCAGGAGTAGCTGCTTTAACACCTATAGCTGCTGGAAAACCAAAGCCCATAGTTCCAAGACCACCAGAAGTAATCCACTGGTTTGGACGTGAAAATGGATAAAACTGTGCAGCCCACATCTGATGCTGACCAACATCAGTAGAGATATTAGCACTATCACCAAGAAGTTGACCAACACGCTCAACGACCCACTGAGGCTTCAATCTATCAGAATCTTCATGGTACATCAAAGGATGAAGTTCTGCGAAGTTAGTTATTGTTTCTCTCCACGACTCATACTTTTGGCTATCAATTTTATCTACTTGCTTTAACATGTCTGTTACAACATTTTTTAAGTCTCCAACAATTGGAAAGTCAGCATTTACAAGTTTTGAAATTGATGCAGGGTCTATGTCAACATGAATAACATCAGCATTCTTAGCAAACTCAGAAAGTTTACCTGTAACGCGGTCATCAAATCTAGCTCCAAGACCAATAACTAAATCAGTCTCACTCATAGCCATATTTGAAGAGTATGAACCATGCATACCAAGCATTCCGACAAGAAGTTCATCATCAAAAGATAAAACTCCACGAGCCATAAGCGTCTCAACAGCAGGAATTCCTGTTTTATGAACAAACTCTCTAACTTCTGTAGAAGCCTTAGAATTTATAATACCACCACCAAGATAAAAAAGTGGACGTTTAGCATTTGCTATCGCTTCTATCGCTTTTTTAATCTGACGAGGATTACCCTTAACATGAGGTTTATATGTTTCAAGTATTACTTCTTCTTCTACATCATAATAGTACTCAGCAATTTGTGCAGTAACATCTTTAGGAATATCAACATGCACAGGACCTGGACGACCAGAACGAGCAATATAAAAAGCCTCTTTAAGAACACGAGGTAAATCTGCCGCATCTGTTACAAGGTAGTTATGTTTTGTACAAGGACGGCTTATTCCAACAGCATCAATCTCTTGAAAACCATCCGTACCGATAAGACTCATAGGAACTTGACCAGAGATTACAACCAATGGAACAGAGTCCATATATGCATCTGCTAAACCAGTTACTGCATTAGTAAAACCAGGGCCAGATGTAATCATTGCTACACCGACTTTTCCACTAGCCTTTGCATAACCCTCAGCTGCATGAATCGATGCTTGTTCGTGACGATTTAAAATATGTTTGAATCCATCTTGTTTGTATATCTCATCATAGACATTCATAATAGCTCCACCAGGGTAGCCAAATACCGTGTCTACACCCTCTGCGATAAAGGCTTCAATAACCATTTGTGCGCCGCTTATTTGCATGAAAAGTCTCCTCTTATAAAAATTGTAATTTTAAAAATTTTGTGATTATATCTAAGGGGAGCTATGTTTGAGGTTAAATAGAAGTGATTGTTTTTACTCTAAGATAGATTTAACTATCATAGATGGTCTCCACATACTTAGAGAACCTTTTGTCTGGAGTTCTAAGCTGAGTTTTGAGTCTTTATAATACTTCATAAATATGTTAAAAAAGCTCTCTATTTGATCTTGAACACCAAACATAATATATAGTTTTTAATTCCATATAGTTCTATACTCTGAAAACTCCATTAAAAATTTATGCTGCTAAATGAGTTCAAAGGATATTGTAAAGTCTTTTTGACCTATAGAAACTCGAAAATACTTATAAACTTCACCATGGTGTCGAGATACCTTGGCTTCCATATTACCCTCTTAAATATCCCTCTTGAGAAAGGACTTCTCTAATTTGTGCTTGATGTTCTTCACCCTTAGTTTCCATATGAACAGTAACATTCGCATCACCATAATCTAGGGAAATAGAAGTTCTATCATATGCAATATGAACGATGTTAGCATTTAACTCCTGAAGTATCTCAGTAAAATGCATAAGTGATCCCGGTTTATCAACAAGTGTCACAGTTAACTTCATCTTACGGCCAGATTTTAAAAGACCTTTTTCAATTATTACAGATAGCAGTGTAACATCCATATTCCCACCGCTGAGAACTACTGCAACTTTTTTGTTCTTTAGGTAATCAAGTTTATGGTGAAGCAGTGCAGCTACACCTACAGCTCCTGCTCCCTCAACTACGAGCTTTTGTTTCTCAAGTAAAAAAAGTATAGCACTTGCTATTTCTTCTTCATCTACAGAGATTATCTTATCAACATAAGTAAGAGCATACTCTAGTGTTATAGGAGAGGTATCACGAACAGCTATTCCATCAGCAATTGTTCTTACACTTGTAGTATCTATTGCCCTTCCACTATCATAAGAGTTTTTAAATGCTGGTGCACCTGAGGCACTTACGCCTATCACTTCTATCTTAGGATTTAGGGTTTTAAATGTAGTAGCCATACCAGCTATAAGACCACCACCACCGACAGGAATAAGTACAGCATCTAACTCTTCACATTTATCGAGTATGTCAAGAGCAACGGTAGCCTGTCCTGCCATAACCTCTTCATCTTCAAATGGATGAACAAAAGTTAGGGAATTACTTTCTCCATACTCTATTGCATAAGCATATGCTTCATCATAGTTTGCACCCGCTAAAATTACTTCTGCACCAAAATGTTTAACACCATTTACCTTTGTAAGCGGTGTTGACTCAGGCATAATAATTACAGCTTTAATACCAAACTTTGAAGCCGAAAGTGCAACTCCTTGAGCATGATTTCCAGCACTCGCAGCTACAACACCACAAGCTCTGTATGCATCACTAAGCGAAGCTATTTTATTATATGCACCACGGATTTTAAATGCACCAGTAACTTGAAGGTTCTCTTTTTTGAGATAAACCTCACACTCAGCTATATCACTAAGGTGTGGTGCATACGAAAATGGTGTATCAACGACAACATCTTTTATTCTTTCGCGTGCCTTATATATTTTTTCTAAATCTAACAATACTATCCCTTAAAGTGAACGATGTTCTACCATACTACAATGGTTTTGTACAACTACCATACCTGCATTCTCAGCCTTAGCAGCGGCCTCATTATTTACAATACCTTTTTGTGCCCAAAAAACTTTTACATTTCCTTTTTCTATACAAGCATCAGCGATTAGATCAAGAGCAGCAGGTTTTCTAAAAATGTTAACCATATCTATATCAAAAGGAATTTCTAAAAGTGAACGATAAACTTTTTCGCCTAAAATAGTATCTTCATTTGGATAAACTGGAATTATTGTATATCCAGCTTCTTTTAAATATTTTGCAACCCTATGAGAATCTTTTGTCTCATCTGGCGATAGCCCTAAAACAGCAATTGTTTTTACTGAATCAAAAATTTCTTTTATTTGTTCTTTGTTTGAGTTAACTGAGGGAAATTCGCATTCCATTTTTACACCTTTTAAATATATTAATTTATTATTGAATAATTATATCAAAATAATTGTCTAGAACTTAAAAACTATTTAAATAATTTAGAAAAAAATCCTTTTTTCTTCCCTGTCTCTTTGTCTATCATGCCAATATAAGCATCTATTGAGACAAGTCCTACTTCCGCTCTTTTGACCATTTTATCATCTCCAATGACTACTATTAGAGGAACACTTTTAACCATAAACTTTGAAGAGAGTTTTGGGTTATGTGCCGCGTTTACTTTAGCAATAACAACTTTATCTTCTTTATAGTGCTCTGCTAAACGCGGTAGATAGGAAAGTAGTGTTTGACATGGAGGACAACTTTCACTATAAAAGTCAATAAAAACAACACTCTTTGTCTCTAGTATAAAAGAGGAGTAAATCTCATCATTTAATTCAACTACACTGTCCATCTTTGACCTCTTTTATAAAAAACTTTTTTAACTAGCCTTAGTATAGCAAAATCCTAAGCATTGACTATAATTGAGTACTATTATGTCAAAAGATCAGAAGGATATTAATGATGAGTAACGAAGATATAATCCAAGAGTTTCAAAACTTTGATAAAGACAAATATAGCCTAATCATTTCAACAACAAACAGCGAGAACTCCCCTCTCACGAACTATGCACCTTTTGTAAAAATAGATGAAGACTACTTTGTAAGTGTAAGTGAAAATCT
>CAZPRE010000175.1:0-4274 GCA_964588875.1 uncultured Sulfurimonas sp.
TGGATCTATTCGTCAACCTGCCGCGTTTTGTGGAATAGTCGGAATGAAACCAACTTATGGTCGCGTTTCTCGTTACGGTTTAGGTGCTTATGCTTCTAGCCTTGACCAAATTGGGCCAATGACTCAAAACGTTGAAGATGCAGCAATTTTATATGACATTATAAGTGGTTCTGACGAAAAAGACTCTACAAACGCGAAGATGGATGATAAGGTTACACCTAATCTAAACGCGGACAGAAAGCTTACAATCGCTGTACTTCCAAAGTATCTTGACCAAGCAAGCCAAGATGTTAAAGATGCTTACACTCAAGCTATAGACGCTCTTAAAAATGCAGGTCATACCATAGTTGAAAAAGAGTTGATGGATGCTAAGTTTGATATTTCAGCTTATTACATCACTGCAACTGCTGAAGCTACAACAAATCTTGCTCGTTATGACGGTATCCGTTATGGTAACCGAGTTGAGGGTAAAAACTTAGAAGACACTTTTACTCAAACGCGTAGTAATGGTTTTGGTGAGGAAGTTAAACGCCGTATCATGTTAGGAAACTTTGTACTCTCAAGTGGATACTATGAAGCTTATTATGTAAAAGCGCAAAAAACTCGTCATATCATTAAAGACGAATATGCAAAAATATTTGAGACTTGTGACCTTATTTTATCTCCGATAGCACCAGGTGTAGCTCCAAAATTTGGAGAGTTAAGTAATCCTATGGATATGTACTTAAGTGATATTTACTCTATAAGTGTAAATCTTGCAGGACTTCCAGCTCTTGCTCTTCCTATTAGTAAAAATGCAGATGGTATGCCAGTTGGATTACAACTAATTGCTGCGGCATATGACGAACAGACTCTTTTTGATGGCTCACTCTCCTTAGAGAAAGAAATCAACTATACTAAGTAATAACTGAACACTAAAAATTGCCTACTATTTTACAAAAACTCTTTTTATCTCAACGACAAAAAGTACTCCAACAGAGACAAGAAGAACTTGACCCCATGTTATGAGATCTAGACTCTCACTTTTAAATGTGCTGTGCATAAAATTTGTATGGGTATATGCTAACTGAGAAAGAGTCATCAAAAGAATTCCCAAAAGCAAAAACTTGTTGTTAAACATATTTGTTTTAAATACTGATTGATTTAACTCTTTACAACTAAGAAGATAAAACATCTCTATAAATACAAATATATTTACTGCAACAGTTCTCGCATACTCGATGGAGTGACCACTTGTCAGAACATACTCAAACATAAGGTAAGAGGCCAAAAGCATATACAGTCCAACTACTAATATCTGAATAATCATACTTTTACTGAGGATTGATTCACTGGGATTTCTAGGACTTCTTAACATAATATTTTTCTCACCCGATTCAAAAACGAGCATAAGACCTAAAAAGATTGCTGTTGACATATTTATCCACAAAATTTGTACTGGAAGTATGGGAAGAGTAAGTCCAAGAACAATAGCCACTAAAATAACGAGTCCCTCACCTAAGTTTGTTGGAAGAGTCCACGTAATGAACTTAATGAGATTATCAAAAACTATACGTCCCTCTTTAACCGCATGAGCGATAGAACTAAAGTCATCATCGCTTAAAATCATATCTGCGGCTTCTTTAGCTACCTCTGTTCCCCCTAGCCCCATAGCAATTCCTATGTCAGCTTGTTTTAAAGCAGGTGCATCGTTCACACCATCTCCTGTCATTGCCACTACTTCTCCTCTAGCCTGAAGAGCATCAACAATACGGAGTTTTTGTTCAGGTTCGACTCGAGCAAAAACTTTTACGGTAGAGACTTTGTCTATCAACTCATCATCACTTAAATTAAAAAGATCCTTCCCAACAAGAACGGACTCTTCAAAGTTTGCATCTTGTGCAACTATAGACATCATTTTAGCGATACTAAACGCGGTAAGAACATGATCTCCTGTTATCATAACAATATTTATACCTGCAGTTAGAGACTCTTTTACCGCTTCAATGGCTTCGGGTCTAGGTGGGTCCATCATAGCCTGAAGACCTAAAAAGACAAATCCGCTATCTAACTCTCTATCGTTAATAAGCTCACTCTGCGTCTCTTTTTTTGCAATAGCTAAAACTCGTAATCCTTTTGAAGCATAAGACTCTGCCTCATGTAAAATTTCATTTTTATCTATCTCTACAATTTTATTATCTATTGACTCATATTGACAAATCTCTAAAATTTTCTCTATTGAACCTTTCACATAAATGAAGTTTACCTCATTTTGAGCATCCCTATTAATTGTAGCCATATACTGTCTATCTGACTCAAAAGGTAATATATCAAGTCTTGGAAAAGTTTTCGTCAGTTTATGCTCATCACAATCACACTTTAGTGCACTCACTATAAGTGCACCCTCCGTTGGGTCTCCACTAATAGAATAAGTGCCTTCTTTTTGAACTAAATAAGACTCATTACATAGATATCCAACTCGAAACAACTCGTTTAAAGAGTCGTTAATTACTTCAACTTTTTTACCATTTTGAAGAATATCCCCTTTTGGTATATAACCATTACCAGTTATTTCATAAGAAGATTTTGAGCAGTAAACATTTGTTACACTCATTTTATTCTGTGTTAAAGTTCCTGTTTTATCAGAACATATTGTAGTTACACTCCCCAGTGTTTCAACAGCAGGAAGTTTTCTTATAATAGAATTTTTCTTAGCCATACGACTTACACCGATAGCTAAAGTGATTGTAACAGCGGCAGGCAAACCCTCGGGAATTGCACCAACAGCCAATGCTACTGAGGCCATAAATGTCTCAACCGAACTCTGTTCTCTAAGTACACCTATTATAAATGTAAACGCGGCTAAGGTTAAAATAACATAGAGAAGTACTTTTGAAAATGCTGATATTTTTTTAGTAAGAGGTGTTTGCATTTGAGTTGTGTTATCTATGAGATGTGCTATTTTTCCAAGTTCTGTATGTTCTGCTGTAGCTACAACAACACCCTTGGCTCTACCATATGTGACAAAGGTACCTGAATATGCCATATTTTGTCTGTCGTTTAGAATAATATCTTGATTATGCAACTCAGTGTTTTTAAGTACGGGTAAAGACTCACCTGTTAACATTGACTCATCAACTTTTAAATCTTTTATCTCGATGAGTCTTATGTCAGCCGGTATTTTTGAACCTGATTCGAGTAAGACTATATCTCCGGGAACTAAATCTATGGAAGATATGGTGATTTTACTAGAGTCTCTTATAACTATAGCCTCTGTAATCATCATATTTTTAAGAGATTCTATAGCTTCTTGAGCTTTGACCTCTTGCATAAAACCTATGAGTACATTTATGATAACTACGCCAAAAATCACACCGCTATCTACCCACTCTTGGAGTATTGCAGTAATAAAGGAAGCACTTAGAAGTATATATATAAGAGCATTGTGAAACTGTAAAAAAAACTTTTTAAGATAGGAGTCTTTTTCCCTCTCTTTTAGTTCATTTTTTCCAAAATACTCTTCACGATGTTTTATACTTAGTGGTCCAAGTCCATCATTCGAATCACTCTCAAAAAGTTCAATTATTTCTTCACTCTCTAAGCTATGCCAATTTTCCCCTATAAGATGTTGCATAATATACTCCTAATGGTGTAATCATTTTTATCTTTAAATACTATAACAAAAATTTTCTTAATGCTTTAAAAAATAGCTATTTGATTTGAGTTAAAATTTCAAACCTTATCAATAGAGTTCACAAGCTTAAAGCATGGAGATATATTCGCAGATATATACCGTGTTTCGACCAACTGTAGAAGAGAGGTCAATGAGTTCTAAGTCAGTGGCTTCTAAAAACTCATCAACAAAAGATTTGGCTATATCCACGTTAAAGGTTGGCAAATCATTTGCCTCTTAGAAATAATGCCTAATAGATGTTCTACGGAGATGTTTGTTTGAGTGTCAAGTAAATGTCTCCAAGCAAGATAACCTTCTAAATATTTACGTTTTGAATAAGATCTCTTTTTATCACTACATAGAAGTGTGTCTTTATCTACAACAGGTATCATAACTTCGGCTAAGGTGCTTTGCTTACTTTTATCTTCTTGAAGAGCTAAAGTAAGAAAAACAAAAGAAGCATTACTAAGTTGTTTAACTTGGTAATGCTGAAAATATTAAATTTACATTGTATCTAATTGAATTCTTATACTTTTTTCAAGGTTACTGATCCAGCCGTTATAGTTACTGTGAATATTGTTCTGTTCTTCATTATAGTCGAGATCAATACTTGACTTATAAG
>CAZPRE010000176.1:0-4260 GCA_964588875.1 uncultured Sulfurimonas sp.
TTTAACACGTGTTGATGTGATTCCACCTGATGAAATAGGGGAATTCGTGACTGGATTCTTAGAACTTTTAGGACTTGAGAGTTCAAAAACTAATGAATTTAACTTTGATAACAATATGCCTTATTATGTTCAAGACAATGCATCAGATGAGTTAGGGTTCGATAGAACTCTTCCATACTTTGTTGCTCCAATCTCTTCAGCAACTAGTAAAAATATTGAAGCACTGAAATACTCACTATTTAATCTAGTACAATCTGATAGAAAGTAATCATGAGTCGAATCGTAGTTAAAGTTGGCTCTGCGGTTTTGACTGAAAACAACACAGTTGCGTTAGAAAGAATGCAATCACTAGTAGAGTTTTTAGCCCAGCTAAAAAAGAATAATGAAGTTATTTTAGTATCTTCAGGCTCTGTTTCAGCTGGTTTTACAGAACTAGAACTCGATCGAACTGTTATACAGAATAAACAAGCTTTAGCTGCTATTGGTCAACCAATACTTATGAACAAGTATGCAAAGAAATTTGCTGCTTATGATGTATTAACTGCACAAGTCCTAGTAACGGATGCAAACCTTAACAAATCAGATGATATTGATAGAGTCAAAAATACAATAGATACTCTTTTATTAAATGGTGTTCTTCCTATTGTGAATGAAAATGATGCGACTGCAACAGATGAGTTAGTTGTTGGAGACAATGACCAACTCTCAGCTTACATAACAAACCAGACTGATTCAGATATGCTTATTATACTCTCCGATATTGATGCTTACTACGACAAAGATCCTCGAGCATTCGATGATGCAAAAGTTTTAAAAATTGTTAATGAAATTTCAGCAAGTGAATTAGAGAAAGAGGCAACTCCTAACAATGTATTTGCAACAGGCGGAATAGTAACAAAACTAAAAGCTGCAAATTATCTTCTATTAAACAACAAAAGTATGTTTTTAGCGAGTGGATTTGATTTAAGTGATGTTAAAAGTTATGCACTTCAAAATAACCATGTAGGTGGAACATTTTTTACAAAAGCGAGTAAATAGATGAATATAATTTTTATGGGTACCCCCGATTATGCAAAATCTATTTTAGAGCGATTAGTTCAAACTGATGGTATGAATGTAGTAGCTGTATATACACAACCTGATAAACCTGTTGGTAGAAAAAAAGTGATGACTCCACCTGAAGTTAAAACTTTAGCACTAGAGAATTCTATTGATGTTTACCAGCCTACAAGACTCCGTGATGAAGAGACTGTAACAGAGTTGTTAAAAATTGAATGTGATTATATTATTGTAGCTGCATATGGACAGATTTTACCTCGTGCAATTTTAGATCATGCTTCTTGTATTAATCTTCATGCTTCTATTTTACCGCAGTACCGTGGTGCAAGTCCTATTCAGCAGACACTGCTAAATGGTGACAAGCAAACTGGTGTTACAGCTATGTTTATGGAAGAGGGCCTAGATACCGGTGATATTATCAAAATAGAGACTATAGATGTACCTAATGATGAAATGGTTGAGACTCTTTTTAATAGACTTACAGATGTTGCAGCTGATTTAACTGTTGATGTGCTTCAAAATTTTGAGACATTTACTTCAGAGCCACAAGATAATTCACTATCAACTCATTGTAAAAAAATTACAAAAGCAGATGGTGAAATCGAGTTTATTGATGCACAGACTCTTTATAATAAATACCGTGCTTTTACACCATGGCCTGGAATTTATTTACAGAGTGGTTTGAAGCTAAAAAATATTACTTTAGAAGAGAGTAGTAGTCAAAATGTAAGTGGTACTATTTTAAAAATTGATTCTGATAGTATTGTCGTTGGTTGTACAAAAGGAAGCATTAGAATTTTTGCTGTTCAACCAGTTTCTAAAAAAGAGATGCCAGTTATGGCGTTTATCAATGGGAAAAGACTAAGTGTTTCAGATACAATATCTTGATAGTGTTGACTCCACACAAAGCTATTTAAAAGAGTTAATTAAACGTGGGAGTCTGACTACTCCTTATGCTGTTGTGTCAAATACTCAAACGAGTGGAGTAGGCAGTAGAGAGAACTCTTGGGTTGGTATGGATGGAAATTTATTTCTATCTTTTGCAATATCTTTAGAAGATTTACCAATAGATTTAAAATTAGAATCAGCATCTATTTATTACTCATATTTACTAAAAGATGTATTAACTAACTTAAAATCATCAGTTTGGTTAAAATGGCCAAATGATTTTTATATGGATGATTTTAAGATAGGTGGAATGATCACGAATATTGTACAAAATACCCTTGTTTGTGGGGTTGGGTTAAATTTACTTAGTTCACCTGAGGGTTTTTCTACATTAGATATTAATATATCTCGAGAAGAACTACTGAGCAAATATTTTCTAAATATTGAAAAAAAAACTACATGGAAGCAAGTTTTTAGTAAATATAAGTTAGAATTCCCTCGTAATCAAATGTTTTTTACACACAAAAATAATGAAAAGATTTCATTAAAGAATGCCAAGCTAAATAGCGATGGTTCGATAACAAGTAATGGTGAGAGGATATATAGTTTAAGATGAGCGAAGTAATAGTAATTGCAAATCAGAAGGGTGGAGTTGGCAAAACAACTACTGCTGTAAATTTAGCTGCATCATTAGCCGTTGCAGAGAAAAAAGTACTTTTGATAGATGCAGATCCACAAGCAAATGCAACTACTTCTCTAGGGTTTCATAGAAATGATTATGAATTTAATATCTATCATGTTCTTATTGGTACTAAAAAACTTAAAGACATTATTTTAAAGTCAGACCTTCCAACTCTTCATTTAGCTCCATCTAACATAGGTCTTGTTGGAATTGAAAAAGAGTACTATGATGAGAACAATGCAAAAGGTCGTGAACTTGTTCTTAAACGTGCCATTGCAAATGTAAAAAAAGATTACGACTATGTAATTATTGATTCCCCTCCAGCTCTGGGACCAATGACAATAAATGCACTCTCGGCTTCAAATTCTGTAATTATTCCTATTCAATGTGAGTTTTTTGCACTTGAAGGTTTAGCACAACTTTTAAATACTGTTAAATTGGTTAGAAAATCAATCAACCCTAAGTTGAGTATAAAAGGTTTTTTACCGACTATGTTCTCTTCTCAAAATAACTTATCTAAACAAGTTTTTGCAGATTTGAAACAACACTTTAATGGAAAACTTTTTAAGGATGACAATGAAGATTTTATTGTTGTTCCAAGAAATGTAAAACTAGCAGAGTCTCCATCATTTGGTAAGCCTGCAATTCTTTATGATGTAAAATCAAGTGGTTCACTCGCATATCAAGACCTTGCACAAGCGATTATAAGATAATGGCTGGTGTAGCACTTGGAAGAGGCTTAGATGCTCTTTTTACAGAGATAGATGAGGCTTATGAAAATGAGGGTTCTCAGCAAGATGCTATTTTAGAACTTTCACTAAAAGAGATCAGATCAAACCCATTTCAGCCTAGAAAAGCATTTAATGAAGAGTCTCTCTTGGAACTCTCAGAATCTATTAAAAATGATGGACTACTTCAGCCTATCGTTGTTAATGAAGATATTGATGGCTACATACTTATCGCTGGTGAGAGAAGAGTACGTGCATCAAAACTAGCAAAGCTTAAAACTATACGCGCAATAGTTTTAAATGCAGATGATCAAAAGATGAGACAGTTTGCACTTATTGAAAATATTCAAAGAGATGAACTAAACGCGGTTGAATTAGCTTTTGCATACTCAGAGCTTGTGAAGCTTCATGAAATAACACATGAAGAGCTCTCCTCTAAAATCTATAAATCAAGAACTCATATTACTAATACCATAAGACTACTACAACTCTCTACAAAAACTCAAAAAGCTCTTATAGAGAAAAATATAACAGCTGGACATGCAAAGGTCTTAGTTGGCTTAGATGAGAAAAATCAACAACTAGTTGTAAACTCTATCATAGGTCAAAAACTGAGTGTTAGAGAAGTTGAATCAATGATAAAGAGTATGAAAGAGACAAAAGAAATGCCAAAAGAGACTCCAATATCAGCTGTTTATGATTTCTCTGGTATAGAAAATAGATTCGATTCTTTAGGTTTTAAAACCAAATCTTCAAAAAATAAATTAACAATAGAATTTGATAATAAAATACAAATAGAGGATTTTTTACTCCAATTATCAAAATAATTGTCACATTTTCTGCTCTAGATTATGTAAATTATTAAATTTATTAAATTTTTTTTCTATTTTAACTATCCTTTCA
>CAZPRE010000177.1:0-4058 GCA_964588875.1 uncultured Sulfurimonas sp.
TTTCCTTTTTCTTTACCCAGCTACTTAAGTAGTCAAGGTGCCACTAATTTTGGTGGACTTTCCCAATTAATCTAATAATTGGAGATTTATAATTACTCTAAAACTAAAATAGTCTTAGTTAATCATAGCCTTGATATTTGCAGCATCTGCATCAGAAACAACAGCTGGGCTGTTTTGATCACGACGAGTTGCAGCATCTTGTTTAGTTAGAATATGGCTTCTAAACGCTTTACCACGTTTAATTTGACCGTTTTTCTTAACCTTAAAACGCTTTACAGCGCCTTTTACCGATTTCATTTTAGGCATCGATTGGCTCCTCTTGTAAAATTCTCATTATTGAGAACGGGATTATACCCAAATATTTATAAAAATAAGCTACAATCACTTTATGAATGCAATTAAACACATACAAAATGCCATAGATGAGCTAGACAAAGAGGTTCAAGAGTTACTTCTAGACTGGAGTGTACCACTCAATGAAAAAGATAATATTATGCTTCCAAAGCTCCAAGTAAAAAAAGTTTTACTTCAAACATTAGAAGATTTAACATACCTAAAAGAGAATCCACCAACACCTAATCAGGCTTGTGGTATTTCTAAGTATAGGGACGAGAGCTAAAGCTCAGTCCTTAGTATTCGTTAAGAGCTTTGATTTTAAGTAAGATATCGTTCTCTTGTTTAAAGTCTATATGAACAAGGTAAGATTTACTTGCATTGTTTTCTACACCTTTAGTGTTCTCATAAACTCTAAAACTCTTCACATCCCCAAAAGCATCAACAATAAACTCGCTATCAACACTCAATGGATACTCTTTAAATGGTGCTAAAGATTCTAGTCTATATAGCTTTTCATCTTTAAGTATATAAGCTATATAAGGATTAAATCTTGCATGCAGAGAGTTTGAACTCTGTAAAAAAACTATATCCTCTTTCTTATCCTGTTTTAAAATCTGCACACTTTTGTATAGTGCTAAAGAGAAATCCATATATACAACTCTTTTTTTTAACTGTTGCGTTTGAATGAGCTGTGCTTTTTCCTTATAAAAACTGTTTGACTTGTTTAAAGATGAGTATGTTTGAAAAAGAAAAATCATCATTACAGAGAGTATAGATATAGATATCATCATCTCAATAAGGGTAAAAGCTGTTCGTTTCATTTTCACTGCTCTAACTTTACACGAAGGAGTGATGACGAGCTATCTGGTAGCTTTATAATCGATTTACCTATTTCAAAAACCATACTACTTGAAGGTGTTTCTTCTTCATCCTCTACTTCTTGTGATTCTTGCATATCTATACTTTCTAACTCTTGATAGATAATCTCTATTTTTTGAGCCTTTAACTCTCTTCTTAAATCACTCTCTAAATCAAAGTCTCGTACTAAATCATAAAGAGTTCTTTTTTTATCCTCAAAACCATACTCCTGATTTGCAATAAGAAAAGATACATATTGATTCTTTTGACTTTTACTATCAAGATTTGAGAAGATATGTGTGTTATTTGCAAAGAGTTCTAACATCGCCATAATGACAACAGAAATAATAACTACTGAAACCATTACTTCTATTAAAGTAAAAGCATTTCGTGCCTTATGCATTACCTAAACCGATACGTATAGCCTCTTCTAGAGAGGTCTCACCATTTAAGAGCATCGCGTTTAACTCCACGGAAATTGTTTTTAGCCCATCAGCTTCAAGAGCAGTTTTGATTGTATGCTCATCTGTTGTTGTTTTGAGCAGATCTCTTACTCTGTCAGTCATAACTAAAAGCTCACCAATTGAACGCCGACCTGAATAACCACTATAGTTACAAGCCTTACAGCCAACAG
Organism: uncultured Sulfurimonas sp.; assembly: GCA_964588875.1. Lineage (GTDB taxonomy): Bacteria > Campylobacterota > Campylobacteria > Campylobacterales > Sulfurimonadaceae > Sulfurimonas. The sequence goes on from CAZPRE010000177.1 coordinate 1,829, forward strand.
CCTTAAAAACTTTAGAATCACTAGGAATATTATAATCCTCAGCAAAATCTTCGGCTATTTCATCCTCTTCCTTACACTCTTCACACAATACACGCACTAAACGCTGTGCTAAAATACCTAAGAGTGAAGAGCTTATTAAAAAAGGCTCAACTGACATATCTGCTAAACGCGAGATAGTTGCCGCCGCAGAGTTTGTATGTAGCGTTGAGAAAACTAAGTGACCTGTAAGAGCAGCACGAATTGCGATAGCCGCTGTTTCCTCATCACGAATTTCTCCTATCATAATTACATCTGGATCTTGACGAAGAATTGAACGCAGTGCTGCGGCAAAAGTAAGTCCGACTTTCTCATTTACCTGAATCTGAGCGATATTATCTGACTTATACTCAACTGGGTCTTCGACTGTTATAAGGTTTTTTTGAGGCTCTTCGACTTCTCGTAAAAAGGAGTGAAGAGAGGTTGTTTTACCAGAACCTGTTGGACCGGTTACTAGTATGATACCGTGAGAAGCTCGAAGTATCTTTTTAACATCACCAATAAGCTCGTGATTAAATCCGAGTTCTGAAATTGATGGAATCTGAGAACTCTGCATCAAAATCCTCATAACGACTCTCTCACCATAAAAAGTAGGTAAAATTGAAACACGAATATCTAGTACTTCACCCGCTATTTTTATCTGAGTTCGTCCATCTTGGGGAATACGTTTCTCAGAGATATCAAGATTTGAGATAACCTTAATACGACTCACTATAAGGTTAACTACTTTTTTATCTAAGTCCGCATTTTTAACTAACATTCCATCAATACGAAAACGAACTTCACCGCGTTTCTCTTGTACTTCTATATGAATATCTGAGGCTCTTTTTTTAATTGCCTGATAAAAAAGAGCATTTACAAACTTGATAATTGGAGCAGACTCTTCACTTGTCAAGATATCACTTGAGGTACGTAAAAAGTCCGTTAAAGAGATATCCTCTTCACTCCCCTCTTCTACATTATCCTCTTGCATACTCTCCATAGTTTTATCAGTACGAAGTTCTAAAAATTTGTTAAAGAGTCTGTCGTATGAATCTTCTGTGAGTATAACTAAAGGGTACCGCGCTTGAAGTTTGGTATAGTAGTTTGAAGCCTCTACAAGATAGCGTTCACATACAAACGCGGTTACTTCACCCTCTAACTCACTAAAAAGAAGATAGTTTTTTACACTCAGTTCTGTTATGAGTTCTGAGGGTTCACATACATCTAACTTTATGTTATGAAGAGGTTCTAGGTTTAGCATTAGTATGTCTCATCCATTGGAATGATTGTCTCTGGAGATTCATAAATCTTCTCTTGTTTTTCTTCAAGTTTTTTAAAAACTTTTATATTATAATCTTTTTGCAGTCGTGCCAAAACACCTAGTTCTTGTTGTAGTCTAGAGAGTTCTTCACTTTTGTTGATAACATATGGAGTTAAAATAACCACTAAATTATCTTGCTCGTCAGTTGTTGAAGTTGATGAAAAGAGATACTCTCCAATCCAAGGAATATCACCAAGTAGAGGAACTTTACTTACTGAATCCCTCTCGTAAGTTTTAACCAAACCACCTATGACAATACTCTCTCCATGACGCAAAATTGCTTGAGTTTTAACTTCTTGTTTAGAAGTTACAGGCTGCCCTGTTGCATTTTGTGAACCATCATCAAGAATGTTTTCTAGAATCGTTTCAACATCTAATGTCACCTTGTCTTTTGATGAAACACGAGGTTTAATTTTAAGAGTTAGACCAACATCTTCACGTTTGTAACTACTTGTAAGGCCAGAAAGTCCTGTTGTTGAAGTAACTGTTCCCGTAGAAACAGAGATTGTTTTACCAACATATATAGAAGATTCTTTGTTATTTACACAAAGTATAGAGGGATTAGAGATTGATTTAGAAGCACCATTTGTTTCAAGAAAATCAAGAGCCGCACCAAGAGCAAACCCATGAGTGGCTCCCGAACCAATAATAGAACTTGCTAATGCATCACCTACTATTCCAGTAACTGGTGCTCCTCCAAAATTAGCAGCTAAAGAGTAGAGGCCCGATGATGTTAAAGCTGCAGCATCAAAACCATACTTAATACCCAAGTCAGCCGAATTATTTTTACTAATTTCAATGATTCTCGCTTGAACATAAACTTGATATTTTTCTTTATCAAGCTCATCTATAATTAACTCTATACCTTTAATGATAAGTGGTTCACCAATA
>CAZPRE010000178.1:0-4048 GCA_964588875.1 uncultured Sulfurimonas sp.
CAGCTTCCATTCATACCGATACAAGACTTTGGAAGAATAGCAAAAGCTATAAAGAGCAGAAAGAAGAACTTAAGTCTTTACTTTTAGCTACAATTATGAAAGAACTCAATATAGATGAGAGTGAAATAGTACAAAGTTTTACGGCAACCCCAAAGAGTTTTGCACACTATATAAATCGCTCTCAACTTGGAGGTAATGCTATCAGTATGAAAAACCTTTTACCATTTCTTCCTTCAAACGACACAAAGATTAAAGGTCTTTACAATGTGGGAGACACAGTTTATGCTGCACAAGGATGGCCAGGAGTCATGATGGGTGTTAAAAACTTACAGAGGCTTTTAAATGTATAACATAGCACTTCATATAAAAACAAGAGATTGGCTCTATATCTTACTTATAGGTGTTGTATTTGGAATGCTACTTTCAACCCTAGGTTATGGACTTTTTGAATTTTCTCTTGTCCATGGTGCTATATTTGGAATTATACTCGGATTTAATATTACACTTTTTTCTCTTTTATTTATATCAAATATGAATAAGAGAATCTTACCAAGTCTTAAAGAGGTTTATTGGCTACCCTTAGCTATTGTTTTCTCATTTTTATCAGGATTTTTAGGAACTATTGTTGGAGTCTTTTTAGCTACTACTATCCGTATAGAAATTATTCCAGCATTTTTAAGTGAACTTATTCCTATTGCAGTAGCGATAGGCATTCTTACTTATATTGTGGGAGCACTACTTTACAGGTTCGTAAAGATGCGCAACCAAAAAGATGTCATTGACAATGAGTATGTTCAGAGCCGTCTTCGCTCACTTGAAACACAGCTCAATCCACACTTTTTATTTAATGCTCTTAACTCCATTGCAGAACTTATCCATCATGATCCTGACAAGGCTGAAATGGCAGTACTAAAAGTCTCTTCATTTTTACGAAACACTATGAAGGAAACAGCACTTTTAAGTCTTAAAGATGAGATCAAAAATGTTAGTGATTATGTAGAGCTTGAAAACATTCGCTTTTCTGGAAAAATAAAACTACATATAGATAAAAATACACCTAATTGGGTCATACCAAAGTTTTCTCTGCAACTCTTAGTTGAGAATGCCATTAAACATGGATTTTTAACTTCAAGTGATGCTCTGAATGTTTGGATATCTTTTGACAAAGATGTAAAGAGAATTCTTATTAAAAATGATGGAGAAGTTATGAAGTCAAAGAAATTTGGAGTTGGTCTTAGTAATTTAAAACAACGCTTGGAGCTTTTATGTAAGGGTGATGTAATAGTTCAAAATAGTAAAGAAGTAACATTTTATATAACATTAGGAGATTGCAGTGAAAATATTAATAGTTGATGATGAAGAGTTAGCAAGAGCACGGCTTCTAAGAATGCTCTCTACTTTAGAATACAAAGATATACAGCAAGCCCAAAATGCAGATGAAGCTATAGAACTATTTAAAAAAGAGAAGTTCGACATAGTCTTTTTAGATATTAATATGCCAGGTACAAGTGGGTTAGAAGTGGGATATGAACTAAAATATCTAAGCCCTGACATAAATATTATCTTTCAAACTGCTTACGAAGAGCATGCTCTCAAAGCTTTTGATATTGGAGCAGTTGCTTATCTTGTCAAGCCCTATAGTATTGATCAACTCAAAAACTCACTTGAGCGCATCACTACCTCTATCGGGGAAGATAAAGAGCTTCGAATACTTAGTAAGTATGGTGATAGTTATCTACTTCTTAAACCCGAAGAAATTCACTACGTTAAAGCAGACTTATCAGAGGTAATGATAAGAACTAAGAAAGGCTTCTCCTACTATGCACAAAAAATCTCTGATTTATATGATAGATTGGAATCTTTTGGTTTTGTACGGATTCACCGTTCTTACCTTATAAATACCAACGAAATCAAAGAAATAGAGACTATAGAGCAGAGTAAACTTCGTTTTTCATTTAGAAATAACTCTGACAATATAGAATCAAGCAAAGATGGTGCAAAAGCTTTTAGAGAAAAGTTTTCGGTTTAAAACGAAAAACTGAAATTTAAAGGTATCCTATTTTATTTTAGCTACACTGTTTAATATATTCTTATTTTCTTTATCCTTTCAATATATTGAAAATACGGATGAAAATGGAGAAATCTACTATGCCTAAAAATACTAATCAACTCCACAGTCAAAACGAAGAAAAAGAAAAACGAATAAAAGAATTACTCCTAATCAACGAAGAACTTCAAAAAAGCTATGAAATACTTCATAAACTGGCAGACAATATCCCCGGTGCTATTTATCAATACAGACTTTATCCAGATGGAAGTTCAAGCTTTCCTTATGTAAGCAAGGGTATGGGAGATGTATATGAAGTCTATCCTCAAGATATTTTACAAGATGTAAGCATTGTCTTTAGATACATCCATACAGATGACTTGAGTATGCTTGAAGATTCAATTAAAGAATCAGCAGAAACCATGAAAGAGTTTAACATAGAGTATAGGGTTAATCTACCGAAAAAAGGGCTAATTTGGCTTCATGTGAAATCAATGCCAGAGAAACTTGAAGATGGCAGCATTTTATGGAATGGTGTTATTGCTGATATCACAGAACAAAAAAATCTTGAGTTAAAGTTAATTAAATCACAAGAACAATTATCTTTAAGCAATCAAATAAATAGAACTATCATAGATACTATTCCAGTACGAATTTTCTGGCAAGATAAAGATTGTAAGTATCTTGGAGCAAACAAAGTATTTTTAGATGATGCAAACTTAAATACAGAAGAAGAAGTTCTAGGTAAAAGTGATTTTGAATTACCTTGGAGTGGATTAGCACAAAAGTACATTGATGATGATTTAGAAGTAATAAATAGTGGTATAGCCAAAATAAATATTATAGAAACTTTAAAAGTAAGAGATGGGGAGATACTTGATATTCAAACATCTAAAAGTCCACTAAGGGACAAAGATGACAATATTATAGGGCTTGTGTGCACATTTGTTGATATTACTCAAAAAATAATGGCTGAACAAGAGCTTAAAAAAAGCTATGAAACTCTTCATAAACTAACAGAAACTGTCCCCGGAGTTATTTATCAATATAGACTTTATCCGGATGGAAAGATGACATTTCCATATGCAAGTCATGGTAGTCAAGATATATGGGAAGTATCCTCTGATGATTTACTTTATGATGCATTACTTGGACTTAATAGGGTACATCCAAATGATATGGAAATGACAGTAGCTGCTATTGATAATTCAATAAAAACAATGGAAGATTTTAATATAGATTATAGGGTTAATCTACCTAAAAGAGGTCTACGTTGGATTCATGGACATGCAAGACCAGAGAAACTTGAAGACGGTGGTGTTTTATGGCATGGTTATGCTGTTGATATCACAGAACACAAGAAAAAAGACGAGATGCTAATCAACCAATCCCGCCATGCAGCAATGGGAGAGATGATAGGTATGATAGCCCATCAATGGAGACAACCTCTCTCTGTTATCTCTATGAGTGCAAACAATATGCTCTTAGACATAGCATTGGATAATTTAGATATGACTGAATCAGAAAAGTATGCAAATGGTATTGCTGAACAAACTCAACATCTATCTCAAACAATAGATGACTTTAGAAACTTCTTTAAACCAGATAAAGAGATATCAAAAGTGAATATTAAAGATATATTAGATCAAACGCGGTCAATAGTTAAAGATAGTCTTAGAAATAATAATATAGAACTCAAATCCACTTTTGAGACTCAAAAGCAAGTTGATGCTTACCCAAGAGAACTCATGCAGGTATTTGTCAATATAATCACTAATGCTAAAGATGCACTAGTATCTCAGAAAAGAGACGAACCCACAATACATGTAAGAGTATACGAAGATCATAAATATATAAATATAGAGCTGTGTGATAATGCAGGTGGGATAGATACAGATATATTAGCAAAAGTATTTGATCCTTACTTCTCAACTAAAGGTGAGCAGAATGGTACAGGCTTAGGTTTATATATGAGTAAGATGATTATTGAGGATCATCTTA
>CAZPRE010000179.1:0-4044 GCA_964588875.1 uncultured Sulfurimonas sp.
GAAGTGATGAAGCACTTAAAAGTGCTATTAATATTATTTTTTTAAACATGTTTTTTTACCTTTTTTAAAAGTTCTTTTGAGCACTCTGCTGTACTTTTATTTGTTACATCTATAATAATGTCCGCTAATGCCAAGTATTCAGGTCGTCTAGTATTATACAGTTTTTTTGCCTCTTTTAAATCACTAAGAAGTGGTCGCTTTTTGAGCTTATTAGCCGCGTTTGGATGTTCTTTAATTCGTTTTATAATCTCATCAAAAGGAGAATCAAGCAGAATGACAGTCCCTATTTCTTTTAAATTTTTCACCTTATAAAAACCACCACCCGTAGAGATAAGAGTATTTTTTACACTTTTTACAAGCCACTCAGAGATATCTTTTTCAAGGTCTCTAAAATATGCCTCACCATCTTGCTTAAAAATCTGTTTTATTCTTTTGTTAGCCATACTCTCAATCAAGTCATCTGTGTCAATAGCTACATATTTAGAATGTTTCAACACTTCACGTGCCACACTACCCTTCCCCACACCCATAAAGCCAATTAAAATTATATTTTTCATATATTTTCCTATTTAAACGCGGACATGTCAAAATCTGGTTTTGTTTTTGAAATTTTTCTATATATCAATAGCGGTGCAATAATATTGTACTCTAGAAGCAACATACTGATAATAAAACTCAGTGATGAAGCCTGTAGAAGTTCAGGCATATAAAATGAAAATACAAAACCTATTAAAGATGCTAGAAATGTTCCAAACTGAAGGTACCCAAGTTTTTTATTTATCATCTCATTCATCGTTGGAATATTCATATATCCCATTCCATTTAGATGGAACCATACAAGAAATGGAACTACCTTGTATATCATACCGACCATAATGGACATAATAAATCCACCACCTATTAGTATTGCTACCATAACAATATACTCATGCTTAAAGTACTCATCAAATATCCAAAGAAAAGAACCAAGGGTTAAAAATAAACTTGCAATTCTCCAGTACCAAACAGTCACATCACTCACAGGACGACGGCGTTTGTTAAGTTTAATCCACACTGTTGTTGCAAAAGCCCAGAAAAACATAGCTATCCACATCTTTGCAAAAAGTGACCACTCTTCTTTAAAAAGAGTTAAAAGAAGCCACATTACTAAACCACTAGTTATTAACCACACTACTCTTTTTTTACAAAAACTTTTAAACTTTGGAGCTACATAGAACATTGGAAGTACCTGAAATGCAACTCCAATAATAAGGACTCCAGCAAAGCCAAACACAGCCCAAACACTATGAACATTTGCAATAATTATATGAAACTCATTAATATCATTTACAATATATGAATAGAGTAAATATACTCCCATTAAAACAATTAATGCGGCAAAAACCAAACTTGTTGTTATAGCTTTAACGGTTGGAGTAAAATTACTCACACCCTTTAATGCAATCGCCATAGAGCCAATCATCATTAAAAAACCACCACCTAAACCAAATGCGGAGATAGAGAGTACGATGCTATTTTGTCCTAGCATTCCAAAAATCATTGCGAGTAATCCCACTGTTAAAAGGATGTATGAATATTTAGATATAAACTCAACATGAGGCATTCTTGCTCCCACTAATACGGGTAACATCTGAGTAAGAGCACCAAGCATTATAAAGCCTAAAAAGCCAATAGTTAAAGCATGTGCTATTACTATAGAGTCAACTGCAAATCTACCCATCAAGACTGAGGAGTCATTAAAAAACATTAAAATACCTGCAATAATTCCAAAAATAGGTGCAGTTATAAAGAATCTAACCGGTGATGAAAGAGGTGGTGCCTGGTCAATTGAGAGTCCATTTAATTCCAAAAGTAGCTCCTTACTCAACTACAAGAGAGTTCATCATCTTTACAATACGATCAGACTCTGCATCTAAATGTTGTTGTGCCATTGGATAGAGCATCTGCTCTTCTTTCATATTGTGTTGTTGTTGAAGTATCATAAATGTTTCAGTTGTACCAAAAAACTTATCTTTGTTTGCTGACTCAAGAGCCTCTTTCATTTGAACCATTAATCCTCTGAGTTGATTATGTTCGTGTCTCATCATTGCTGTTGGACCCTGAGTCATTCCTGTCTTTGTTTCAAACTCTTCGAACATAACTCTCTCTTCCATTTGAAAGTGTTTCTCTGTCTGAGCAATAAATGTATCACATGCCTCGTTAGCACTCTCTAGTGACTCTGTCGCCTTGGCTTCCATATCTGCAAAATACTCATCACATTTACTATGGTCTGTTGTTAAAAATTCTTTAATTGTACTCATAAATTATGCCTTCTTAAAATAATTCAAACATTATATATAAATTAAGTAACATATAAATTATTGTATATCAATTTTGCCTCGATAATACTCTTTAACCCTAGCTTTACTATTTTAAACTATAATATCTCCTTTAAATACAAAATATGGATTATTGCATGAAAAACAAAAAATTTATTACCCTAGGCTTTATATCAGTGGCAGTTGCGATGACATTACTTTTTTCATCTAATCTTTTTGCTCTTGAAGAAGAGAAAAATAAAGAGACTACTGAAGCTTCGAGACTTGAGTCTTTAGCGAAGTTTACAAAGGTTATCTCTCTTGTTGAGCAGTATAATGTAGATGATGTAACCATCGAAGAACTCATGGATAAAGCATTAGAGGGAATGCTAAGTAATCTTGATGCTCACTCAAACTATCTCAAACAAAAAGATTATAAAAAATTAAAAGTACAGACTGATGGTGAGTTTGGTGGACTTGGAATTACAGTTGGCATTAAAGATGGTGCGCTTACAGTAATCGCTCCTATTGAAGGAACACCTGCTGATAAGGCTGGATTAGAATCAAAGGATATCATCCTAAAAATCGATGATGAATCCACAATAAACATGACTATTGATGATGCAGTCTCACGTATGAGAGGAAAGGTTGGCGAGCCAATTGAACTAGCAATTGTAAGAGAGGGTGAAAGTAAACCACTTCATATTCATATAGTTCGCGGAATTATTACAATTGAGTCTGTTTACACAAGACAAATAGGTGATGATATTTTATATATTAGAGTTACAAGTTTTGATAAAAAAGTAGCTGAAGACGTAAGTAAGGCGATTAAAACGAGAGAAGCAAAGACAAAAGGAATTATTCTTGATTTAAGAAATAATCCTGGTGGATTACTTGATCAAGCGGTTGACCTAGTAGACATTTTTGTAGACAAAGGCGATATCGTTTCTCAAAAAGGAAGACATGAAGCTGATAAAAGAGTTTATACAGCATCTCATAGAAAAACATTAACAACTGTTCCTGTAGTTGTTTTAATCAATGGAGGAAGTGCTAGTGCAAGTGAGATTGTAAGTGGAGCACTCCAAGATCATAAACGTGCAGTTTTAGTTGGCGAGAACACTTTTGGAAAAGGTAGCGTTCAAGTCGTTATGCCAATTACAAAAAATGAGGCTATTAAACTTACGATTGCTAGATACTATCTTCCAAGTGGTAGAACTATTCAAGCCGTTGGTGTAAAACCAGATATTGAAGTCTTTCCTGGAGAAGTTAAAACGAAAAAAAATGAGTTTACGATCAAAGAGGCAGACCTTAAACAGCACTTAGAAGAAGAATTAGAAAAAGTTGATGGTAAAAAAGATGAAGACAAAGCGGATTCAAAAGAGAAAAAAGATATAATCACGCCAGAAATGATGAACAAGGATATTCAACTAAAATCTGCAGTTGATATTTTAAAAGCTTTAGTAATAACAAAAGGATAACAAGAGAATGGAAAAGAGAGAGTTACTATACGAAGGAAAAGCAAAAAGACTTTTTCTAACGGATGATGAAAACCTAGTAATTTCAGAGTTTAAAGATGACTTAACTGCGTTTAATGGTGAGAAAAAATCGAGTGAAGCCGGAAAGGGTGCACTTAACAACAAAATCTCAACGGAACTTTTCAAACTTTTAGATTCTAAAGGTGTTCAGACTCACTTTGTTGAAATGCTTGATGACAACCATATGCTTCATAAAAAAGCAGATGTAATTT
>CAZPRE010000180.1:0-4025 GCA_964588875.1 uncultured Sulfurimonas sp.
CACGACCAATTTTGTAAAGATCGTTGCCGAATGCATCATTGACTACAGTTACTGGAAAGTCAACTACTTCTAGTTTTCTAACAGCTTCAGGTCCTAGTTCTTCATAAGCTATAATCTCAGCACTTATGATTTGCTTACCTAAAAGTGCACCAGCACCACCAGTTGCTCCAAAGTATACAGCCTTATATTCTTGACATGCGTCTGTAACATCTTTGTTTCTTTTACCTTTTCCTATCATCCCTTTTAGTCCCTCTGCGATTAAACGAGGAGAATAAGAGTCCATACGATAAGATGTAGTTGGCCCTGCACTACCAATCGGATCACCCGGTTTTGGTGGTGTCGGTCCTACGAAATAAATAATTGCACCCTTTACATCAAAAGGAAGTTCTTTGCCTGCATCAAGTAGGTCAACTAATCTTTTGTGTGCAGCATCACGTGCTGTATAAATAATTCCGCTTATATAAACGATGTCACCACTTTTTAAAGACTCAATAGTCTCATCACTAATTGGAGTTGTTAAATGGTATGTTTCACTCATTATTTTCCTTTATATTGTGATATGTGTATGACGTGAACTGTGACACTGAACATTCACAGAAACCGGTAAAGAAGCAATATGACAAGGGTTAGCTTCGATATGAACAGCTAAAACAGTCTCCGTTCCACCCATTCCCATAGTACCAATACCAAGTTTGTTTAATACTAGTTTGATATCATCTTCCATCTCTGCCATCTCTGGATCTTCATTTACTGAACCGATGTTACGGAAAAGTGCATGTTTTGAACTAATAACAGCTTTTTCAAAAGTACCACCAATTCCAACACCAACAGTAAGTGGAGGACAAGGGTTTGGACCAGCATCAGAGATACACTCTTTAACATAATCAATTACACCTTGTTTTCCAGCAGCTGGAGGGAAAACTCTTGCACGAGAAACATTTTCACTTCCTCCACCCTTTGCAGCATACTCGATATCAATTTTATCACCCTCAACTATGTCAAGATGAATAATTGCAGGTAAGTTGTATCCAACAGTGTCTTTATTGTTAGCACGTGTAAATGGGTGACATGTTGAAGCTCTTAAGTAACCTTCAATATAACCTTTTTCAGTACCGTCGTTAATAGCATCTTTTAGAAGACCACCAACAACTTTAACATCAGCACCAATTTTTACAAAAAACACAGCAAGACCAGTGTCTTGGCAAAGTGGACGAGCTTCAGAACTTGCGATGTCAGCATTTTCTAAAAGTTGTTTAAGAACCTCTTTACTCACTGGGCTTTTTTCGTTTACATAAGCTTCTTTCATTGCATTTAATGCATCTTCAGGAAGATTTGAAGCAGAGTAAACAATGATATCTCTAACATTTTTCACTATCTCTTCGTAAGCTATTTCTCTCATTTTGACCTCCAATATTTTTTTAAATTCTAATCGAAAAAGTTATTTTCGTTAAGTATTTTAATTCCATCTTTAATAGAATGCACGGATTTATTAAACTTTCTTGTTGTCTCTTCGTCTAGCTTCAACTCAATGATTTTCTCAACACCATGTGCTCCTAAAACCACAGGAACACCCACTGCAACATCAGAATGACCATATTCACCATCTAACATAGTACAACATGATACTATCTCTTTGGAATCGTTAAAAATCGCCTCAATCATATGAGCAATTGCACGTCCAGGTGCATAATAACCTGATGTACCTAGATGCTTTACAATCTCAGCTCCACCATTTTTTGTTCTTTCAATGATGCCTTCCATGTCGCTCTGTGAGATAAGTTCAGTTAATGGAATATCTCCGACTGAAACTTTTTGAGGAAGCGGAATCATATGTTCACCATGATCACCAATAACTAAACTACCAGTTTGTCGAGCACTATAGCCTGTTACTTTTTGAATTTGGTAAGCCATACGTGAGCCATCTAGGGCTCCCGCAAGACCTATAATTCTATTTGAATCCCATCCAGTTAGCTGTTTCGTAACATATGTCATTACATCTAAAGGATTTGAAACACAGATGATAATTGCATTAGGAGAATTTTCTATAATATTTTCAACCACATTCTTAGTTATTTTTGCATTAATCATTAGTAAATCAGCTCTTGTCATACCGCTTTTACGAGGAACACCTGCAGTAACGACAACAATGTCACAATTTTTCATATCACTTGGCGTCTCAGCTGATGTTACGATTGTTCCCTGTGATGAATAATAAGAAGCTTGAGCCATGTCGATAGCTTTACCTTTTGCAACACCCTCAGCTATATCAAAAAGAACCACCTCATGACATGCACCTAACATGCTTAGTGTGTAAGCTGCAGTAGAACCTACTGCACCTGCTCCAACTATACCAACTTTTCTGCTTCTCATTATTTTTTTCCGCTCTTCTTTGGTTTTAAATCATCAAAAAAGCCATTTCCATAAAGAATATCTACCATCTCTTGAACTGAATCTACAGAATTTTTAAATCGAGTTTTTTGTAACTGCTTAAGTGTCATTTCAATAATCTGTTCAGCACCATCAGCACCAATCATAACAGGAACACCACTTACCATGTCGCTATAACCATACTCACCTTTTAGCATTACGGCACAAGAATGAATTTGCTTAGTATCTTTCAAGATTGCTTCAACCATTACAGCTGTAGATTTTGCTGGTGCATAGTAAGCTGAACCATCACCTAAAAGATTTACAATCTGAGCTCCACCATTTCTAGTTTTTTGTACAATCTCACCAATCTCTTCAGAATCAAGTAAGTCATCTATCGGAACACCTGCGACAGTAGTGAATTTTGGAAGAGGAACCATAGTGTCACCATGACCTCCCATTACAGTTGCACGAATTTGCCCTGCTCCATAACCTAGTTTTTCATAGATAAAATGTGCCATTCTCGCTGCATCTAAAATACCAGCCATTCCTAAAATGCGTTCTCTTTGAAAACCTGTATATTTAAGAGCGACATAAGTCATCACATCTAAAGGGTTGCTAACAACAACAACAACAGCTTCGGGAGCATACTCTTTAATCTCTAATGCATAGCTCTTTACAATTTCTGCATTTTTAACAAGTAAATCATCTCTACTCATTCCTGGTGTTCTTGGAGCACCTGCAGTTATAACAACTATTTTACTGCCTCTCATATCTTCTGGTCCAGTAGCTGCTCGAACCACTGTATGTTCTCTAGCTGCATTTGCGGCTTGAGACATATCTAATGCTTTACCTCTAGCTACATCTATATTTCTACCACGAAGAACAACCTCGTGACAAACACCACGCATAGAAAGAATATATGCTACCGTAGATCCAAAGTTACCTGTTCCAATGACTGTTACTTTACTTGCCATTTATTTCCCTTTGAGTTATTTTTTAACTTTTGATTTTTAGCTAAAGATTTCTTAGCTAAAAACAAAAAGTTATATATTTAGTTCTCAGCCGAAGCCAAGAACTAAAATTAAAGTTGCACAATTGGGGATTTAGTCCCTCTGTTGTGTAAGTCTTTAGACTAAATAGCGTTGATAATAGCGTTTAGTGTAGCCGATGGTCTCATTGCAGCTTCAGCTTTCGCTTCATCTGGATTGAAATATCCACCAATATCTTGCGCAGTACCTTCTACAGCAAGAAGCTCAGCAATAATAGTATCTTCTTTAGCAATAAGCTCAGCAGCTACAGGAGCAAACTTAGCAGCTAATTCAGCATTGTCGCCTTGGGCAAGTGCTTTAGCCCAATATTGAGCTACAAAGAAATGAGAAGCTTTGTTATCTGGAGTGTTAACTTTTCTTCCTGGCTCTTTGTTGTTGTCAAGGTAAGCATCATTAGCAATATCAAGACCTACTGTAAGTGCAGCTAATTTTGCATCAGAATTTTTGTTACCGATAAAACGTAAAGATTCAGCAAGTGCTAAAATTTCACCTAAAGAATCCCAACGAAGGTGACCCTCTTTTAAGAATTGATCAACGTGTTTAGGAGCAGATCCACCAGCACCAGTTTCATATAATCCACCACCTGCTAATAAAGGAACAATAGAA
>CAZPRE010000181.1:0-3975 GCA_964588875.1 uncultured Sulfurimonas sp.
CTTCATTATCCATGGGATAGATCTGTCATATTTAGCTGCAAGTTGTTTGAGGGTTCTTAGATTGACAATTTATACATATTTTAGAGCTTTTTTACAATCATTTGTAAATAAACCTTTGTTTACTCCCAATATACCATAGTTTAAAGCATATTTTATGCACCCATTTTTTTAATTAAGTCATAAATCCAAAACTGACTCCTAATATTAAGTTTACTTTAAGCTTTAAAAGTGCAAAATTTAAATCTCTTGCAAGCTTAGGCTTGCAAAATTATTAATTTTTAATCCTTGAGACAGCGAACAGACAACCCGTAAGCACGACCGTCTTCGTACGTGTTCGCACCACCTGACTCGAAATCCAGACTGAGCGAGTAAGAGCCAGTGACGCTACTCGACCAAACGATACCGGTAGAGCCCTGACCGCCCAGAGAGCCGTCATCGCGGTGACGGTAACCCGCAGACGGCAATTTTAAGAAGTTTTTATACGCATCGGTATTGTTTGCAAAATCACCTCCGCCAGTGTTTTCAATAGTTTCTAATTTTAATTCATCTATTGTTGGAACTCTAAACCCAACTGGACAGACCGAAGTTCCGTCTGTTTTTGACCAATTAGCAGTTCTTAGGCTTCCGTTATCATCTACGTCATTGTTCTCTACATCTAACCAATCGAATGGAGAAGAGTCATTTGTAATAAAGCTTGCGTTTGTAGACGTATTTAAGTCTGTTGCTAAAGCTGTAGTAGTAGTGCTATTGCTCTCTTGATGTCCATCTGTGTCTCTTCCCCACTGATAGTAGTCTCCGTAACAATCGGTGTCATTAAGATCGGTACAGACTTGTTTAGCTCCTAAGTTTCTGTCTAGCCATACTTTTGCAGTGTATGGAGAATCTACTTCTTCGTAGTCAAAGCCATTGTGAGTTATAGTCTCTGGAGCTACATCTAAGATGGTTATGGTAATACTCTGAGTTGAGTTATTATCAGACGTATCTTTTGCCATTGCTGTAAAGGAGTAGGTATGGTCTCCATTATGATTGTCTTCATAGTTTGGTGCTACCTTAAAAGTAACTACTCCCGTAGTAGTGTTTACGTCAAAAAATGAAGCATCGGTCTCTGAAATTGAGTAAGTTACTGTCGTAGCATCACTAGCGCTTAACGTAATAGCGGAGAGTTGATTTTCATTTACGCTTGCCGTTGTTGTAGCGCTAAAAACTGGAGCTACCGTATCACCTGCCGCAGGAGGAGTATCGTCTCCACAAGTAATAAACACCATCGCTAGCGTTGTTAGTAAAACTGCTGAAACTATCTTTTTCATCTCTTCATCCTTCTAATTAGTATAACTCTTATCATAGCAATTAAAAGTTTTACTTTTTGTTATTTTTCAGTAAAAATAAAAAAAGGGGGGGGGTATTTTATGGGTAGGTTTGTAACACATTAATATTACTTACTAGTTTGTAAGTTCTACTTGGGAACTCATACTTTTTACTTTTATATCTCCCACTCAGTTACAAAAGTATTTTTAACTTCACCCTTAAAGGTAATCGTTCTATCATTCATTCCAAGATAAAGAGTTTCTCCACTTGTCGGATAAACTTCTATAGAGTCACTTACTAAATTTTCACTCAAGGCTCTATAAAAACAAGCAGCCATTCCAGTTCCGCAAGCCAAAGTTTCATCTTCAACACCGCGTTCATAAGTTCTGACTTTTAAATTTTTATCTGCATCTACAAAGGCTATATTTACATTTGCATCATACTTGTAACGCAGCTCTCTCGCTTCTTTTATATCGAACTCTTCTATAACGTTAGTAAAACTAACAAGGTGCGCGACACCTGTATTTAACAGCCACCAAGACTTAGAATTAAATTCTATTTCTTTATCTAAAATCACAGGAGGAGTAAGCTCGCTTAAAACCATTGAGCCTTCAACTACCGCGTTTATAACTCCAGCACCTGTTAAAAAGCTCATTGCCTTAGGTGCTAAGCCATTAACAAAGGCATAGTGAGCACAAGCTCTAGAGCCATTTCCACACATATCAGCATGAGATCCATCAGAGTTATAAAATTGCCATTCAAAGTCATATTTTTCATGAGGCACAATAACGATTAAACCATCCGCTCCAATACCATCTTGACGATGACAAAGTTCAGATGCGAGCTGGGTTCTATCTATTTTTTCATCACTATCAAAGATAACAAAGTCATTTCCGTTAGCACTATATTTTGACATAGTCATACTATCTCTCCTTTGTTAAAGATATTTCTCTTTTATTATTGTTACAAAATCCTCAACCTCTTGTTGAAGATGTTTCAAATTTTTCGAGTTATCAATAACCCAAGTAGCTCTCTGCTTTTTCTCATCAATAGGCATTTGCGATGCAATACGCTTAAGTGATTCCTCTTCGCTATATTTATTACGTTTCACAAAACGCTCTAGCTGAACATCTGATGGAGTATACACAACAACACTATCTTTAATATTGTATGCATTCTTTTCAAAAAATAGGGGAATATCTATAAGGTAGGGAAATTTGAAGCTATCTTGCTTAGTACTTCTTTTTTCTATTTCATCTCGTATTTTAGGATGTAAAAAATCTTCTAAGATTTGCTTCTTAGCATCATCAGAAAAAACCAAGTGTCCTAGTTCAGTACGATTAACTTTTGAACCATTAATATACTTATCTCCAAAAGTTTCTCTCACCCAAGAAGAAGAGGCATCCAAAATTTCATGTGAAATCGTGTCAGCATCAATCACTCTCATACCGTTTAGTGCCATTAAGGACGCAACAGTACTCTTGCCAGTGGCAATTCCTCCAGTTAAAGCTATCGCATATTCAAAAGCCATATATCAAATCTCCCACCTATAAAATCTATTTGAAATTATACCTAATTAGGAGATTGATATTACTACTAGTTTCTAATAATTCCTAAGTACTCTTTACGAATATAGTTAGGCATAGCAAACGCGGCTATATGAATATCGCAGTTATAATGCTTAAGTCCATCAATCATATCTGAACGCTGAAGAATAATATCAGCCGTTGGGTGATACTCTTTTGAAGCTAAAAGAGCAGTTGAACCATTACCAAGGTTAAAAGGCATAATAACTTTAAAGTATCTACCTAGGGCTTTCATAAGAGTTTTATTTGGCTCTGTCTCATCTAAGTCTGGATGAGTGATACATAGTTGACCATCATCTTTCAAAATTCTATTTATATGTGCAACAGTAGCCCCATCAGCATCCATTTCACAAATAACTACATCAGCACTATCATCATCAGCATTACGGACAGCATCCATGCTACATTCGATTACACTTGAGTTAATCTCGCTATGTTTTTGCATCTCTGCATTTAACAACTCTGCATTATCACTAATGATTAACACATTCTCTGGTACTTTACTTGTACATACTGGCACATGAACCATCATTTCTGGGTAAATAAATTCTCTCATATTAAAAATTCCTAATATTATTTGAAAAGGATTTTAGCATATTTGTCTTCATAAGTATTAAAAACCTTAAAACTTGTGTATATTTAAGCCCTATTTGATAATTAAAAAAATAATTTTAATAAAGGTGGGTATAATATACAAAATTATTATAAAGGGATAAAATGAATATAAATGCTATTAGATCATTTTGTAGAGTCTTTCGTATCTTAATAGGTACTGTTCTAATACTAACGGGTATTATACAACTAGGTGCAATGGATGCAGCTCCATGGTTCTTTTTAGGTGCTATTCCATTGATCGCGGGACTTGTTAACTTCTGTCCATTGTGTATTATTACAAAAAAATGTGACATTTAACACTAAACACTTCTTTACCTTTTTACTCTCTTAATTACTAGAGAGTAAAAATCTAAACTCTTAACACTTCTCTCAACTCTCATAAGATATAATTGCACACTTTATAAATGGAGGCTGTAATGAGCCAAATTAGTTACAAAGATGCCGGTGTTGATATAGATGCAGGTAATAG
>CAZPRE010000182.1:0-3958 GCA_964588875.1 uncultured Sulfurimonas sp.
TTAACTACCTTTGGACTGTCGGCTATAAAACTACCATCTTCTTTAAACGCGGTGTCTCGTAGTTGATGATATATTTTTAGTGTATTGCTGTGAATATTTTCTATGTTTTTTAGATTCATACTCGTATGATACAATAATGAGATGAAAATACTTTTAATGGAAGATGATGCTGTTTTATCAGATATATTGCTTGATTTTTTAGAAGAATCATGGAGTGTTGATTATGCTTATGACTCAAATGCTCTCTATAAAAAACTTGAAGAGTCTAAGTATGACCTTTTTATCTTTGATATAAATGTACCTGGAAAGAATGGTCTTGAACTTCTCAGAGAGTTACGCGAATATAACGATACGACTCCAACTATTATCATAACAGCCTATACAGACACAGGGTATCTTAAAAATGCTTTTGAGTTGGGTGCTAGTGACTATATCAAAAAACCCTTTGAGCTTGAAGAGTTAAATGCTCGTATAAAAAATATACAGAGAATGTTTCATATAGAGACAAAAGAGATTCTTCAAATCACTCCAACTATTACATTTTCTCCCTCTGAAAAACTACTCTCCAAGGAAGGACAAAACATCTCTTTAAGCACAAAAGATAGTGCAATTTTAAACTACTTTTTCACAAACCAAAAAAGAGTTGTTACAAATGAAGAGTTGACTCAAAATATTTGGGACTTTGACTCCATACCAAGTGATGCAACTCTGCGTTCACACATCAGAACCATTAGAGAACTTATAGGAAAAGAGAGACTTACAACCATAAGAGGTGAAGGTTATATCTATGAATAAAATCACTAAACGCTCCTTTTACTCCTTTTTAGCTCTCTATCTTCTCTCCTCTTTTATTTTTTTAAGTCTTGCCTCTTACTGGTTTTACAATGCTCAAGTCTCAATGGAGATGAACTCCAATTACTACAAAATGAGTAATATCTCTAATCAGGTAAGTTCTGAAGTTGTTCATGCACATATGATGAATAAAAAGTTTTCACTTAAAATGTTTCCCAAGATGAGTGTTGCCCTCTTTGATAAGGATAAACACTTAAAATATGGCTCAAAAATTCAAGAGATTGACTTCAATAAAAAGTATTATAATAAAGGAATGACCTTTACTCATGTCTCCAAAAATACAGCTGGACATCTAGATATAGAGTATGTTGTAGTGCAAAGTAACGAGTGTATCGCTAATGTAATGAAACTCAAATATACCATTATTTTTACTGCAATTATGGTTGCGATTGTCATCATTATAATTGCTGTATTTTTATCTTATATGTTTTTAAAACCTATCAAAAATAAGATGCAAGAGATAGAGAATTTTGTCAAAGATACTACTCATGAACTTAATACCCCTATTACAGCACTTTTAATGAGTACATCAAGGGCAAAAAGTAAAAAAGTTTATGATGAAAAAATCATTCAAAACATCTCTATAAGCTCCAAACAACTCTATGACATCTATGCTTCTCTTAGCTTCTTGAGCTTTGACAACGCTAGTGAAGATGCCATAGAGTTGGCATTTGACAAGGTAGTTGCAGATGCTCTTGAGTATTTTGCAGAAATACTTCAAAAGAAGAATATAAAAATTGACTTTAACTCCGCCTCTTGTAATCTTTTAATAGCACCTACAAAAGCAAAAATGCTAGTAAATAATCTCATCTCCAATGCAATTAAATACTCGCATCCTCATAGTAGTATCATAGTGACTCTAAGTGAGAACTCATTTGAGATAAAAGACTGTGGAATCGGAATAAATAAAGAGAAGTTACATGCTATATTTGAGCGTTTTACAAGAGCGAACTCTTATGCAGGCGGCTTTGGTGTTGGACTTAATATTGTTGATAATATTGTAAAAGAGTATGCTTACAAAATTCACATAGATTCAAAAGAGGGTGTGGGAACGACAGTTAGTTTAAAGTTTTAAAGAATTTCTACTCTATTTCTACCTGCCTCTTTAGCCTTATAAAGTGCCTCATCACATCTTTTAAATATAGACTTCTCAGTGTCACCTTTAATATACTGAGTTAATCCAAAACTTGCAGTTACTTTTCCAGCATCTGGATGTTCAAGTGCTTCAATTTTATCTTTTAGCTTTAGCGATATTGTCTTAGCTGTATCAATACAAGTCTCTTTAAAGAGTATAACAAACTCCTCTCCACCCCATCTTGCAAATGTGTCTGTAGCTCTAAGATTACTATCAACACAATGAGCAAGCATTACTAAAACATCATCACCAACTAAGTGTCCATGAGTATCATTAAACTCTTTAAATTTATCTATATCTATCAGAGCAATTGAGAGTTGGTTTGAGTATCTATGAACTCTTTGCAACTCCTCTTCTAAGACCTCATCAAATTTATTTCTATTAAAAACTTTTGTGAGACCATCGGTATATGCTTTTTCCTTAGTCTTTTGCAGTAACTCATAGATTATACGCTTAGACTTAATCTGTGCTAGTAAAAAATATATCAAAACCAGTGATACTAAAAAACCAATAATTCTAACAAATATTACGGACTCAAGTGTCACCTTAATAAAGGGGCTTTTCTCAAATGATACTATCCATGCAACACTACGATTTTTCATATTTTTAATTGGTAAGAAAGAGACTACTTCCATACATGTTGAACCCTCGCCATAAAGGCTAAATGCATGCCCACTAGAAAGACCTTTCTTAATCCTTTGCTTCATATTTGGGAGTTTAGTAAAATTATTCCCCTTACACTCTCTCTTAGTATCAGATCCAAGATGTGTCATCAAATACTCTTCGCTTTCTGCACTTTGAGAGTACTTCACAATCATATCTTCTCTATTCCATTTATTGGCAGAAAAAAGATCTTTACTCACAATAAAGTGTGTATGTATATTACTTACATGATTGAGATACCACTGTAAACTATCACTACTAAAAGAGGCTTCAAGTACACCTAAATATTTACCAGCCTTACTAAAAACAGGGAAGGCATTTCTAAAACCGTGTGAAATTCGGCCTTGAGTAAAGCTTCTAATGGCTTTTTGAGTCTTATTGACATACTTCAAATCATCTCTTACATCTGTTAAACCATCACCATATTTTTCCGGCTTATGCATCCTTAAAAAAGATTTATTATTTGGAAAAACAAAATGGTATTGCAAAATACCCTCCACTTTCGCAAGAGAATAATTAAACTCTAAAAGATCTCTAAGTTCATCTCTTAAGAGCTCTTTTTTATCTTGTGAGGCGGAGACTGCTTCTGCCATTATTTCAAGAACTCTATCATTGACAATAGTCCTTTTATAAAGAGTTAAGGCTATGGCTTTTTGTGTTTGGAGTAAGATTTTATAGTGAGTTTCTAATGTTTTGAGATTCTCTTTTAAAACTAAATCAATTTTTACATTTTCATTGATCTGCGTAACGACATATACAGCAACATTAATTAACAAGAATAAGAGTAATATTGAGAGTTTGGCTTTCATAAAGTTAATTATATCATATTTTTTTAGTCTCTTACATAAGACCGTAAATTTCTGCTCTTTGGATTATCTCTTTGGCATAAGGAGTCATTGTAATACTCTCTGCCATTTGAGAGTTTAGGTTAAATACGGCCTCTTGGCTCTCACAAATTTCTAGTGCTTCATCTAACTCTGTTTGAGTCACTTTATAGAGTACATTACAAGGTTCTATCTGACTAGGGTGAATGATAGTTTTAGAAAATAGACCCTCTTTGAGATCGCGTTTAACATCTTTAATAAAACCTTCTCTCTTACTAAAATTAGGGTAAACACCCCCGCTTACACCAAGACCCACACTCTTAAAAGTAGCTATGAAGTTTCCTAGTATGGAGGCTGTTGCACTCAAGTCAAACGCGGTGTCTTCCCTACCGCGTTTAAGACACAACTCTCGGAAAATATCTTCTAAACCAAAACGCACTAACACTATATTATCTCTGTTTGTTAGTATAATGTCTTTGAGTTT
>CAZPRE010000183.1:0-3935 GCA_964588875.1 uncultured Sulfurimonas sp.
AATTCAAGATAGTAATTCATTGGTTTTTTATAACCAATAACTGAATGAAATCTCTCCAAATGATGCTATTGCATCTATAGAATTTGATGTTAAAACATACACAATAGATGAGATAAATGAGATATTAAAAACACAAGATACAAGAGTTATAGCTTCGAGTAGATGTATAGAACTGGATATCAAAAGAGATGATTATCTTTTTGAGACAATAGCAAGTAATGTTTTAAATGAAACCATAAAGAAAAAGACTGATTTAGTATATATAGAGTGCTATGGAAACAAGTATAAGATGTTAAAGATCAGTTCTTTACTTTGTTTGTAGCATGCTCAATGCCTTTGAGCTCTCTTATAAGTGCATCAAGAGTTTTGGCAGGGCTATTTTTGTTGTAGTATTTTATATTAGAAACGATAATCTATAAAGTATTTTTTTTGCTTGCTCAAAATTAAATTTATAAACTTCAAACCTAGTCAATCCTGTTTCACTTTCAATTACATCTTTTATTACTGAAGAATTATTAATATATCCTAGGTTCCAAGTCTCAAAAGCTCGTTCTGATATCTCTTCTCTCCCCAAAAGTTTAATATTATAATGCCTAGAATCTTGCTCTATCTTTTTGTAAAGCTCTTTTATATCCTCTCTCTCACCCTCAATGCATTGTATAAAATATGATTTATCATATGTCATCATTCCTGTGATATTTTTTTCTAGATTCTTTGTTATTGAAGTAGTTAAAAGAGCTTGAATATCTTCAAATTCTAAATCATCTTTTGCAGTAGAAATATAGATTAACTGATCCATACTATTTACCTTTTAGTTTATCTTGCATGCGATTTGTTTATTGGACAATTTTCATCATACTCAAAAAGCTTTAAAATACTTTTTTTATTCATTTTTCTAGCAAAATCAATAGCAGTAAATCCTTTTGAATCTACTAGATTTTTATCAGCTCCAGAGGTAAGTAATAATTGCACAATTTCATTTCTTCCAAAACATGCAGCAGCCATTAAAGATGTAAATCCGCTTCTTCTATCGGTTTTATTCACATCTATGCCTTGCTCAATTAAATATTTGACCATTTCAATGTTATTGTAAGTAACAGCCATATCAAAAATGCTGACACCCTCATCATCAAAATCATAAATATCAGCATCACTTTTGATAAGTAATTGTACTACATTCGTACTGCATTTATATCTTAGTGCATAAGCTAAAACGGATTCTCCAGTTTCACTCTCTTCATTAGTGTCTGCCCCATCTTTAATATGCTTAAAAGCTGAATCATAATCATTGTTCTTTAAAACTTCTATCCAAGTATTCATAATTACTCTCTTGTGCTATATTTTATGTATTTTATACTTTTTATTAGATATTTTGTACTCTTAATATGTCACTTGATTAGTTTTATGCTTTCTTTGATATTGTTTACTATGATTTCTTGGACTCCATCTAATTCCAAAAGGTTAAACTTTTCACTCACTGTGAAACTGTTTACTATTTTTGATTTAAAATGTTGATTAAGTTCTTCGTTGATTTCAACCATATCTTTTATATAGTGATTCCCACTCACAAGCAGCATTGGTATGATTTGTATTTTTTTAACACCATCATTTTTCATTCTTTGTATTAAATCTTCTTTTACAGCAAAGAATGGAAATGCTCCTTCTATGGAACAAGTATAATTGTTGGAACTTTTTTTCTGTAAATATTGTGTTACATAGTCCACAGATGCTAAGCCTGCAGTTTCTAACTTAGGTGTTCCATGTAGGATGTAGAGATTAGCTGTCTTGTGCTTATTAACCAGTTTATCTAGGTCATTTAAAAAAAGAGTAGTCTCTTTGGTTTTACTAAAAATAGCATTAGTATTTACAATATTAGAAGATGAAAATTCTCTAAAACTTTGCACTATTTTTTTTGTTTTTTCGTGCTCATAGGTTGGGAAAAGTGTTATCGATGTAACTATAATATTACTATACCCTTGTTGGTCTGCATCAGCGAGGTTTTGTGCAAGATTTTTATATTCAAAGCCTTTTCTAAGCAACACTTTTAAAATAAATATAGAACTGACCGCAATATATACATCGCAATCAGGAAACTCTTGTTCAACAAGCTTTTTTAAAACTTGATATTTTTCTTGTTCTATTACTGAACCAAAAACTGTAAGTATGATGGCATTTTTTTTTGTCTTACTTTCTAATATTTTCATAATCTACCTTTGTAATTTATTGTGAATGAGTTAAAGTTTTTATTATATCAGTTGCCTAAAGCGAAGTTACTCTATTCTTTCCACTGTGTTTACTCTCATAGAGTGCATTGTCAACACGCTTAAAGAGTGTATCGTTAGTATCACCCTTAGTTATTTGTGAAACACCAAGACTGATAGTAATAGTATGAGATGTTATATGGAGTTTTTCTTGTACTGCTAACCGTAGCTTCTCTGCTACAGAAATACTCTGTTTTGTATCATCATCAACAAGTACAGCAAATTCTTCTCCTCCCCAACGAACAATGAGATCACATTTACGAAGTTCTTTATGAAATATAGAGGCTAAGTTTTTTAAAACTTCATCACCTTTATTATGACCGTAGGTATCGTTGATATGTTTGAAATTATCTATATCTATCATGATAATACTAAAAGAAGCTTTGTTCGTATTATATTCTTTAAATTTTCTTTCTAGAATCTCATCAAATTTTAAACGGTTATAGAGACCAGTAAGAACATCTTTGTATGCTTTATCTTTATATTCATCGCTATCATTCACAATCTGAGTAACATCTTGCCCAACACTAACAAGGAAATTAATATCTCCCTCATCATTTTTTATAGGAGTGATAGTTTTTTGCTCTATAAAAATTTCTCCATTTTTATGTTTATTTATGAAATTTCCATGAAAAGATTCATTTTTTAGTATTCTATCCCATACATCTTTGTAGAAACTTTTACTTTGTTTACCTGATTTTAAAAATCTAACATTTTTATGTAGTACTTCATTTTCTTTATAGCCATATTTTTTTAAAAAATATTGATTGACATATACAATATTACCTTTTAAATCAGTAACAGACACCATTTGATTTACTTGGTTTATGACTGCTGATAGAAGATTAATATGATTATGAACCCATATAGACTGTGTTATTTCTTTTTGGTAAGAGACATAAGCGATGGTTTCGTCTTGAGGATTTTTAAGTGCTGAAATATACCAACGGACAATGTAGCTTGTTCCATCTTTTTTGTAGTTAGTATTTTGTCCTATGAAGTTTTCATCAGATTTCAGTTTTTCTTTAAGCTCATCAATAATTTTACGATTTGTTTGAGGGCCTTGTAGTATATGCGGCGACTTTCCAACTAAATCAGATTCAGAATATCCAGTTTTTCTTTTAAAGGCTTCATTTACATATAAAAAATGTTCCTCTGGAGAAGTTGTAGTGATTATAACTGAGTCCATACTATGCTCAAAAGTATCTAAAAACACTTTTATCCAATGTTCATCTAAAAAATCTCTGTGCTCTACTATCATTTACTTATCTCATCCTAATTAAAAAGCGAATTACGGTTATTATACTGTGTTACAACAATGCTTTTATATCTGCTTCTATATCTTTTGGAGGGGTAGAAGGTGCATAGCGTTTGATGACTTTTCCATTTTTATCTACTAAGAACTTTGTAAAGTTCCACTTTATATCATCCGTTAAAAAACCATCTGCATTATCTTTTAGATAGACATAGAGCGGGTGAGTGCTATCTCCGTTTACATTAATTTTCCAAAACATATCAAACTCAACTCCAAAACTACTCATACAGAAATTCTTAATCTCATCTTCTGTGCCTGGTTCTTGAGAGAGAAACTGATTACAGGGAAAACCTAAAACACTAAGACCCTTATCTGCATATTTTTCATGAAGATTTTGAAGTCCTTCGTACTGCCCTGTA
>CAZPRE010000184.1:0-3831 GCA_964588875.1 uncultured Sulfurimonas sp.
TTTTTAATCTTAAGTCAGTTTTTCCAAAAAAACTCTCTAAAAAAGGTGCATGTCAAGAGATAATCAAACTCGGAAGTGATGCAAAGCTAAGTGATATTCCTGTTCTTACTACTTGGGAGAAAGATGCAGGTCCATTTATTACAATGGGGCAAGTATATACCCATAGTCTTGATGGCACGATGAGTAATCTTGGGATGTATAGACTTCAAGTGCATGATGACCATACTTTAGGAATGCATTGGCAGATACATAAAGATAGTAATCACTTCTTTCATCAGTACAAACAAGCAGGAAAAAAGATGCCTGTATCTGTTGGTATTGGTGGTGATCCGATTTATATATGGTGTGGACAAGCTCCTTTGCCTATTGGGGTTTTTGAACTTCTTTTATATGGCTTTATTAAGGGTAAAAAAGCACAACTAGTGAAGTCCATTACAAATGATATATATATTCCAAAAGATGTTGATTATGTCATAGAAGGCTTAGTAGATGTTGAAAATTTAAAAATAGAGGGTCCTTTTGGTGACCATACTGGTTACTATACTCTTGATGAGCCATATCCATTTATGAAAGTAACCGCGATAACAAGTAAAAAAGAGCCTGTTTTTGCGGCAACAGTTGTTGGTAAGCCACCACTTGAAGATAAATATATGGGACATGCAACTGAGAGGATTTTTTTACCACTTCTCAAAACAACAGCCCCTGACTTGATAGATTATTATATGCCTGAAAATGGTGTTTATCATAATCTTATATTAGCAAAGATAAAAACACTTTATCCCGGACATGCACAGCAAGTTATGCATGCTTTTTGGGGAGTAGGGCAGATGAGTTTTGTAAAACATGCTCTTTTTGTTGGAGATGATGCACCTGCACTTACTGAGCATAAAGCTATAACTGAGTACATTTTAAATCGAATTGATTTAGAAGACTTGATGATAAGCCGTGGAGTTGTAGATGCACTTGATCATAGTTCAAACAAGTTTGGTGTTGGTGGTAAACTTGGAGTCGATGCTACGGGTGATGTAGTTGATGTAGTTGCTAAAGATATATTGGATGATGAAGAGCTTTTTAGGATATTTTTACAAATAAGTAATGAAGTTATTTCACTTAAGCAATACTTCACTCATACAAAAACGCCCATTTGTATCATAAGAATAGAAAAAACACGATCACAACAAGAAAATTTTAAACTTTTTGAACCTCTATTTGGACATTTTAGAGCCTTAATCGTAGTAGATGCAAAAAATAATTATCTTGATAATCCTTATATGCTTGTTTGGAGAGTAGTTAACAACATAGATGCTAATCGTGATTTCTACTATAAAGATGACACACTATGTGTAGATGCAACAAACAAAAATTCTTTTGATGGATTTACAAGAAGATGGCCAGACGATGTAAGTTGTACACCAGAAGTGTTAGAGAATTTAGAACAAAGAAAAATTCTGAAAATTGATGAAGAGTTTAAAAGAAAATTACTTTTATAGTGATTAACCGACATTTTTCTTCTATGAATACATTCCTCTATAGGTTACAATTTTATACTTTAGAAGGAGGTGAAAAGTGAATAAATACGAAGCACTTATAGAAGATGAGAATGATATTTTAGGTGGCACTCCAAAGTCAATTTACTGGGGTATGTCTAGAAAAATGAGTGAAGATGTGGCAGAAGATGAATTTGACAAAATAGTTCAAAGATTGGCTGTTATGGAAGACTTACTGGCTCAAAATTATGATTTTGATGCTCTTGATAATTTAATAAATTTTCATTATTCTGAGAATGAAGTAAAAATCGAAGAGCTGAAAAAGAGCGTTTACATGGAGCTTGGTGGCAAGCTTATCTACAGAGTACCAGAGTAAAAAGGAAAAAATTATGAAAATTAAAATAGCATTAGAGTGGTTTTTAAATCCAGATCATTTACCAATGATTGCAGGGGTAACTACAGGCAAATATAAAGAAGCAGGATTAGAGGTTGAAATCATTCAACCTAAAGAGCATTATGATGGTTTTGAAGATTTGAAATCTGGTAATATTGATTTACACTGTAATGAGCCTATTCACCTTTATGAACATTATTTTGATGGACTTAAATCACTTGGTTGTTTCTTTGAAACAGGAGGTGGAGTGATGATCCGAGCTGATAGAGTAGAAAAGCTAAAAGCAAATGGTAAAATCAAGATTACAACTCCAGCAGCAAACCCTGTAACAGATAAGATAGGTTATGAGATTATAAAACGCTATGCGGATAAACAAGGTTTTACAATTGATAGAGAAAATGTAGAATTTGTTGAGACGGATTTTTGGCATATCAAAAATATGAAAAATGATGAAAGTTTCGATGGAGCATGGTTATGCTTTTACAATTTTGAATGTATAGAAGCTGAGATGGAAGGGTTCGAAAATCTCTTTATTGACCAGTTTGAATCACCTTATCCTAACTTCTCTGCATTAGAATTTATGAGTACACAAGCTACTATAGATGCAAAAGGGGAATCACTTTGTAAGTTTATCGAAGTGACAAATGAGATGGCTAAGTATATACAATCTCATCCTGTAGAAGCTACAGCTATCTATTATGATTATTCTAAAGAAGAAAAAAGTTTATTGATGGATAAAATTATAGAAGATACATTGCCTAGATTTGAAACTGATGTAAAAGCTGATAGTAAAAGATGGAAAGATCTTTACAAGTTTTTAGAAGAGCTTGAGCTTGTAAAACTTACAGATGCAGAGTATGATGGCATTTGGCAATCAAAAGATCACTAAAAAAAGATTTAAAACTACATAATACATCTTCCAGAAGTAAATGCTACTACTTCTGGAACTACAATAAACCCTCTACAAAATTATTGATATCATTTAAATAAAACAAAAAAACAAATAAACTGTACCAATAGATATCTTGTTCTTGTATAATACTAGACGGTCAATATCTATGAACTTAAAGAAAGAGTCGAGAATACCCTAGGAGAAAAAATGAGATATTTATTACTGAGTTTATTACTGGCGCTTAGCCTATTAGGAGCAGATAAGATGAGTATATATGATATAGAAGTGAAAAGTATAGATGGGGAGAATATAAAACTCTCAAAGTATGAGAATCGTGTTGTGCTCATAGTAAATGTAGCAAGCAAATGTGGTTATACAGGACAGTATGCAGGCTTACAAAAGTTACATGAAAAGTATGCAAAAGAGGGACTAAGTATATTAGGTTTTCCATGTAACCAGTTTCTCTCACAAGAGCCAGGTACAGAAGAAGATATAAAAAACTTCTGCATGAGTAGTTTTGGTGTAGAGTTCGATATGTTCTCTAAAATAGATGTAAATGGAGATAACACTCATCCCCTTTATGTTCACTTCAAAGAAAATGCAGGTGGCTTTGTAACAGATGCTATAAAATGGAATTTTACAAAGTTTCTAGTAGATAAAAATGGCAAAGTAGTAAAACGCTATGCACCATCTGATAAGCCTAGCGAGATAGATGCAGATATACAAAAACTACTCTAAGAAGAATATACCATGTTAAAAGAATAGTTGATTTTTTTTAAATGACATTAGACGTGTACAAACTACTCAGAAATAGCTATATAATACTCTAAACTATAATTTAGGATATTATCATGCCACACATTGTACTAGAAAAAATAAACTCGACAAAAGAGGCTTTTGAAGCTGTTGCTCCATTTGGAGAAAAAATAGAAGGTGGAATACTTAAAGTAATGGATAAGTATATAAATGCCAGTGAGCAGAGTGCACTTATAGAAGCACTAGCAATTGAAAATGGTGTTAATCAAAGTTTTTTTATACAACTTACTCAAAAAAAATCA
>CAZPRE010000185.1:0-3820 GCA_964588875.1 uncultured Sulfurimonas sp.
GAACACAACAGTAATCAAACTCAATACCTTGACCGATTCTATTTGGTCCACCACCAAGAATAAGAACTTTTCTCTTATCACTTACACGTTTTTTTACATTTGGAAGTGGAGTGATATTTGTAGTTGAGTAGAGGTATGGCGTTAATGATTCAAACTCTGCTGAACAAGTATCTACTTCATTGTACTCAAGAGAAACGCCAAGGCTTTTTCTCTTATCGTAAACTTCCATTTCGCTAACTTTATGATTAGAGTTTTTAGCTATTAGTTGGCTAATTCTTTTGTCTGAGAAACCATCAACTTTAAGGTTCCTCATTTTTCTTGCATCAAAAAGTACCTTGTCTGTTACTCCAGCTTCATCATCCATTAACTCTTTGATTTGGTATAAAAACCATGGGTCAATAGCACAAGTGTCAAACATCTCTTCTACACTCATACCACGACGAAAACCTTCAGCTACATAAAGAGCACGGTCCGAGTTTGGACGACGAATTTCATGTTGAATAAACTCCATATCTGCGTCTATTTCATTAAAACCACATAAGTCAGTTTCTAATGAACATAATGCTTTTTGCATAGACTCTTTAAAAGTACGACCAATAGCCATAACTTCACCAACTGATTTCATAGATGTACTTAAAGTATTTACAGCTTCAGGGAATTTTTCAAATGTAAAACGCGGTATTTTAGTAACAACATAATCGATTACTGGTTCAAAAGATGCAGGTGTTCCTGTGATGTCATTTGTAATTTCATCAAGAGTATAACCAACAGCTAAAAGTGTTGCTACTTTAGCAATAGGATAACCCGTAGCTTTAGATGCAAGTGCAGATGAGCGAGATACACGAGGGTTCATCTCTATTACAATCATACGACCCGTTTTTGGACAGATTGAAAATTGAACATTAGATCCACCTGTATCAACACCGATTTCACGTAAGATGTCAAAAGAGGCATTACGCATTCTTTGGTACTCTTTGTCTGTAAGTGTAAGAGCAGGGGCAACAGTGATACTATCACCAGTATGAACACCCATTGGGTCAAAGTTTTCAATAGCACAAACGATAATACAGTTGTCAGCCTTATCACGGATAACTTCCATCTCATACTCTTTCCAACCAAGCATAGATTCCATAATTTCTATTTCATTCACTGGAGAAGCGGAAATTCCTTCTTCTGCAAGTTTTTTAAACTCTTCCATGTTGTATGCTACACCAGAACCACCACCGGCAAGTGTAAAAGAGGCTCTAGAAATTACTGGAAAACCAATATTTTTTACTACTTCAACTGCTTCTTCAACGCTGTATGCATTTTCACTTTTTGGTAAATCCATACCGATTTTTATCATAGCTTCATTAAAAGCTGAACGATCTTCACCTTTATGAATAGCTTCTGGAGTTGCACCTAAAAATTCTACTCCTTCTAGCATACCTTTTTCATACATTGATGTAGCAACATTAAGTGCAGTTTGACCACCCATAGTAGGAAGTACAGCATCAATATTTTCATCTTTAATGATTTTTGCGATTACATCTTCTTTAATAGGTTCAATGTAAGTTCTATCAGCAAATTCAGGGTCAGTCATAATAGTTGCAGGATTAGAGTTGATAAGAACTACACGGTAACCCAACTCTTTTAGAGTCTTAACGGCTTGCGTTCCAGAGTAGTCAAATTCACAAGCTTGACCGATAATAATCGGACCAGAACCTATAAGTAAAATAGTATTTATATCGGTGCGTTTTGGCATTTTTTACCTTTTGAATAATGTCTTAAAAATTTAGAGATTATAGCCAAAAGGCACTTAAAATTTGATGAGTTTTAGAGAGGTTTTCTAATACTCAAAAGTATATATAAGGGAAACTAATCCTGAATAGATATAGTCTTCATCTACTAAAGGACTATTTGCTGCTTCATCGGAGATTTTATGGGCACTTATGTTGAGCAAAGTAGAGAGTTTATCCGTAATAGGATATTTAATATAGGTTTGAGCACCTATTAAAAACCCATCACCAGCACTATATTCATTAAATTTAGAACTTGCAACTTCACTTTGCTTAACTCCATAGTAGTAGTCCATAAAGTCTGATGATTGATAGATGACTACTAGGCTTGGGTAAAAAGAAAAGTCACCTAGTTCAAAATCATAACCAACTTCAGTCTTTAAAATCCATGAATCATATCTGTTAAGCATGTCTGTGAGTAGCATGGCCTCTATGTAAGCCTTATCTATAGTCGCTGAAAATGCTAGACCACCTTCCCATGTACTTTCTCTAGTATCCATTCCTTCGATTTCAGAGCTCTTATAACCATAAACCCTTGGTTGAATTGTGAGTGAAAATCCCCAAGCATAATCATCGTTTTTTTCACCTAGAAAATAGACTCCAGCACGACTCCATCGTATATAGAAAAGACCATTATCAAAAAATATAACTGGAGAAGTTAGAAGAATATTATCAACATCTTTATATGGTTGAGTCTGTATATATGGACCAAAACCAAGTGTGACTTTTTGTTTCTCTTCTTGTGCATGTAGATTTACCAAGAGTAGAAGTAATATCAATAAATATTTCACTTAAGACTCCTTATAATATGAAAGTAACCTGGATCATTTGATTCGTAGTAAGGTTTTACCACTGCATTTTGATAGCCTTGTACAGAGGTGACAGAGAGTACTCTTCCAACCTTTAAGCCTTTAAAGAAAATTTCATCTAAACCCGAAGTTGTAACTTCATCTCCAATATTGATATTAAACCAAGTTGGAATGAATTTTACTAGGATATTTTCCGAATTATTTCCATGGGCAATTCCGGGAGCTTGTAACTCTCCTATATAAACTGCATAGGAGCTTTTTATATCTTTGTTAAGTAGGCCTAATGCTCTTTTATTATTTGGAACAACTATACCTGCAACTAACTCTTTATATACAAGACCATAAATTTTTGAATCATTATAATCAGGAAAATCAATCCAGACTTTATTTAAATCTCCAAATGTTTGATAAGAGATTGTGCGAACTAATTCAACCTTAGGATTTGTTTTAAAAGACGAATCATTTTCTACATATAAATCTTCTAACTCTGAAGCAAGTTCTTGCAGAACAAGATGATTATTTTCAAATTTTAGTAATTTTTCTTCAAGTTCTTCTATCTTATAAGCTTGGAAAAAATGTGTATCTATACTCTCTTGTACATATTGAGTAGAGTTATGATAACTTGTTTTGATGTAGTTAAGGGAGTTTAGAAATGGCTCTTGAATAGCATTTGAGTAGTAAAAAGCACTCACAAAGAGTGCTATTGAGATAATTAAAAAGCTAAAAAGCCCTTTACTCATTATCGAAAAGTTCCTGAAGTAAATCTATCTCTTCAAGTGCACGACCCGTTCCACGAGCAACTGCAAGAAGTGGTTCATCTGCAACAAATACTGGGATTCTAACAATGTCAGAAAGGTATTTATCAAGTTGACGAATAAGTGCTCCACCACCTGTTAATATAATACCGTGATTTACGATATCACCAGCTAAATCTGGGGGCATTTGTTCTAGAACATCACGAAGTGCTTCTGCTACTTCCTTGAGTGGTTCTTTCATAGCCTCTCTTGCATCTTCACTAGTAAGTTCTACTGAGCTTAAAAGCCCTTCAACCTGGTCACGACCATTGATAACCATCGTTAGTTCTTCATCAAGGGCAACAGCTGTACCAATATTGATTTTGATGTCTTCAGCAACTCTCTCACCAATAAGTAAGTTATATTTTTTTCTCACATAGTTGATTATACCTGCATCGATTTTATCACCAGCTGTACGGATTGACTTAGAAAGAACAAG
>CAZPRE010000186.1:0-3783 GCA_964588875.1 uncultured Sulfurimonas sp.
AGATAGACTTGATAAGTCAGGAATTGGTGAATCAGTTATAGAAGATATTAAGATGCCACTTCTCGCGTTTAAGTTAAAAGAGGGTGCTACTTATGATGTTTACCAACTCTCAGACAAACTGCGTTATCACGGTTGGCAAGTTCCAGCTTACACACTTCCACAAAATGCTCAAGATGTAGCAATACTAAGAGTAGTTGCAAAGCAGGGCTTTGATTATGATTTAGCTGAACTTTTAGTAGAGCATATCAAAGAAGCTATAATAGAGTTAGAAGGTGAAGCAGGTAAAACAAAAGAGAACTCGTCTATGGGTACTAAAATCTGTTAGAGAGCTATTTCTTGCTCTCTCATTTCAACAATAAGTAAAAATGCACCAATAAAAAAGCAGACTCCTCCAAACATAGTGTAGTTTATAGCCATAATTTCATTTAGAGCCTTTGAGTCTGCATATACAAAACTAGCAAAGGTGTTAAAGTTGAAAAATATTGTTCCAATCATAAAGAGTATAGCTATTAGATATGTGAGTATTAGTTTTGGACTCTGGGTAAGTAGCTTATACTCTTTTCGCATAGCACGAGAGCTTTTAAGTAGAACACCATTTTCATGGGCTTGGGTAATAAAGGGACCGATTTTTGTGTAGCTATAACTCACAAACTAAACTGATTTAAGCATTTTGTAAAACTCCATGCTCTCCCCATTTATTATTTCACTCTTCTCTCCTGCAACTTCAAATCCTAGTTTTTTGTAAAGGTTTATGGCTATAGGGTGGTTTTGTCTTACTATAAGAGAGACCTCTTTAAACGCCAACTCATTAAACGCCAACTCAAGAGCCTTAGCAGTAAGAGCTTTGCCATAGCCTTTGCTAAGATAGTTTGGGTTTATAAGTACACGAAACTCATTTTCTTTTTGTGTTATAAAAAGAAAAAGACCAAGAATCTCATCATCTATTTTAGCTACAAAACAGTGCTGTGAGTCATTTGTGCAGTAAGAATCTAACCAACCACCTTTTTCTATGGCATAGTTAAATCCAGCATATTGCTTTTCATACTTCCATGAACTTATAGTTTGTTTATCGTTTGTAGTGATTTGTGTAATAGTCATTTATATTCTTTATTTAAAGGTTTATTGAATCGGTTGCCATCTGTATTGTGGGTCAATAACTTTTATGAAAGGTACTTTTTCCGCAGAGTGACAGGCATTACAAACTCGTTTTGTATTTTCATACTTTGTCCAAATCTTTTTTTCATCTTTTGTAGCTAAGACTTCTTTCATCTGGTCATAGTAAGTGTCTAAAAATATAGCCTTAGTATTTTGTGTTCGTTTAGGTCTTCTTTGAATTCCATTTTCTATGGACTTTTTTATTTTATCCCATTGGTAATTGGCCAAGTCATAGTTCTTGTCTTTTAGGGCAAAATAAAAGCTGTTAAATCTATAACCAACTTCCACCATTGCAAGATCAAAACCTCTAAACTGCTTTTGTATTTTTTTGAACTTTTGGGTATCACTCTTTGTATCTAGTAACCACTCTGATTTTGTTGAGTAGCTGTTTTGTGCGATAAGAGAACTAAAAGAGAGTAATAGTATGATTAATATTGATTTCATTGTTATCCTTCTTAGTCTAGTAAGTCCATACTATTTTGAATACTCGCATCTATAAACTTAAAAAGTTCACTTTTATCATTAATGGCTTTTAAGTATTCACTTCTATACTCATTTTCAATAAGTGGAGGAACGATATTATTTTGAATAGCTTGAAAAGCCATTATTAATCTTCCAACTCTTCCATTGCCATCGGCAAATGGATGTACTCTTTCAAATAAAATATGAAACTCTGCAATATCTTCTAAACTCATATCGTTACTATGAAATCTATAAAGTAGATTTTCTAAATCATTTGAGATTTTATTTGGTGCTGATAGCTTTATGTCTACACCTTTGATGTATCTCTCATCTAGTCTATATGCTCCAATAGGTTTAGAAATAAATTGTGGTGATACTTTTAAAGCATCCTCAAACATAATGGCATGAATATCTTTTATAAAACTACTATCAATAATATTTTCTCTGTTGGTAGCTTCACGAACTATTACATCATAAGCTTTTGCAAATCCTAAGATAACAAGTTGTTCGTGTAAGGGTTTATCTCCAGCAGTATTTCCATGTTCAAGTAACTCTCTTGTTTCACCAAAAGAGAGTGTTGTTCCTTCCATTGCGTTTGAGTGATGAGTGATTGAGATACGAAGTTGTCTAAAAAGTTCTTCTCTTTGTTTTAGTGTTAAGTTATTTAGTTTTTGCATTGGTTTAATCCCTCAACTGAATAATAGTTTTTTCTTTCAAAAATTATAGCTTAATAAATACAGAGGGGAACTAATATCCAATAATTTTTTGTATCTCTGAATGTGGATTTTCAATAACAGGGGTGTGTCTCGGTATTTATTGGTTACAAATATCTATTATTGTACTTGTTATCTCTTAGATACTCAATCTAATCTTATTAGTTGTAAATTGATGAATTAACTTTCTAATGATTTTCTTTTAAGTTCGTATAAGTCATTTTCTGAAATTCTAATGGAAATTGCTTTTTTCTTTTGATGCTTGATAATTGATTGAAATTCATCACTGACCCCAATGTTCCAATGTTTGTAGTTATTTCACAGTCTCAGAGCAAGCGAGAGTAATATCTATTTTTCAAATAGCTGTTGAGCTATTTAAATTTTTTAACTGCAAATATAGCGATACCAATAATTACAAATATCAGAGCTACTGAAACTCCGATAAAAGTAAATGTTACAGGCTCTATGAAGTTAGGCAAGTGTTTTCCCATCAGTTGATGAGTTGTTAGAATCTAAATCCATAGATACAACAACTTCCTCACATCGTTTACAAGTTGTGTTTTCAGATTCTGCTTGATACTTCCAACATCTTGGGCATTTATGAGCACTTGCTTTTGCTATAGTAAATGTATCTTCATCTACTTTAAAACTACCAAGAATCTCTTCTTTTGTTTTATCT
The DNA here is from genome assembly GCA_964588875.1 of uncultured Sulfurimonas sp. Classification (GTDB taxonomy): domain Bacteria; phylum Campylobacterota; class Campylobacteria; order Campylobacterales; family Sulfurimonadaceae; genus Sulfurimonas. The sequence goes on from CAZPRE010000186.1 coordinate 3,010, forward strand.
TCATAAACACCACTCACAACAAACCAGTCTTCAGCATCTACGGCATCTAGATCTAGTGCAACTTTTGACTCTGTATATATGACAAGTTCAAGTGTATTTTTGATAATTTTCTCTTTTTTGAGTCCATCAACAACAGAACCAAAACCTTCACGAGCTTTAGTCATATACTCTGCATTAAAGCTTGACGCGCCAGTTACAATCGGTTCATAAACTAGGTCAAATATAGACTCAGCATCACCTTTAACAACAGCTGGTGCATGTTCTATAATCTCATCAGTCGTGTAAGTTAAAACAGGAGCCATCAATAGTAAAAGAGTTTTTGTTATGATAGCCATAGCACTTTGGCTAGCTTGGCGTCTAGGATCATTTTTAGCATTACAGTAGAGGCTATCTTTTGTCATATCGATATACATACCACTTAACTCATTTGCAATAAAGTTGTTAAGAGTGGCCATACCGTGAACAAAGTTATACTCTGAAAATGATTTATGAACTTCGGTAAATACAGATGAAGAAACATCTAAAATCCACTTATCTAACTCACCCATATCTTCATACGGAGTTAGAGTTTCTAAATCGTTGATATTTGCAAGCATAATTCTAAAAGTATTTCTTAGTTTTCTATAGTTCTCACTTATCTGTTTTAAAATACCTTGAGATATTTTTAAGTCACCTTGATAATCAGATGAAGCGACCCATAAACGCAGGATTTCACTTCCATACTCTTTGAGAACTTTCTCAGGAGCGATAACATTACCTTTTGACTTAGACATT
>CAZPRE010000187.1:0-3779 GCA_964588875.1 uncultured Sulfurimonas sp.
ATATAAAGAATAAATGCCATAAATGCACTTAATGCTAAGACATTTGATAAACTTTTATTAGCTTCCCAAGAAAGTTTTCCACCAAACACCAAAATCATAAATGCTGAACCTGAAAGAAGTGCTGCAAAAATCATTTGTGCTGATTCTGTTGGCATCTGCCATAGTTCACGAGCTGTACACTGAGACATAAGTGCTGCAGTATAAAGAGTTACAGGAATTGCTAATGCAACTACCCATACTAAAGTCTTATCAAACGCTGCGTTATCTTTTCTAACAAAAGATAAAAATGCAAGTAAGAAAAGTAAGCCAACAAACAGTGTCGCCATCCATGCACCAACAGTAATAGCTGAAGTCCAATGAGGATGAAAAAATATGTGCCACATTCTAAATGGTTGATGTAAATCAGCCAATGTAAACAATAAGAATATATGGATAAATACAATTGATACTATAGTAACAGGAAATCTAAGTTGTCCTGCTTCATTTGGGTATCTTTTTAAAAGTAAAAATAGCATAAAAATTACACCCGTACCAATACTTTTTGCCCACATATTAACTGTAACTAGCCAAGGCCAAACTATACCTGGAATTGCTACGTCTAAAGTTACCACAGCGTTTGTAGCTGCTAAAATTTCATGTGCCGCCATTAATGGTGCCCTCCTATAGGAAGTGTTGTAATCTTGCCAAATAGTGAATGCCCATCAACTCTATGAGAAGCAAGTGGATTAAGGTTAACATTACCGCCACCAACATAATAGTGATGAGGGTTAGTTCCCTTCTCAGGTTTACGAACTTGAACACCACCTTGGTTTTGCATGATATACTTAGAAATATTTGATTTTGGATCATCTAAATCACCAAAAATATTTGCTTGAACTGGACATGCAACAACACATGCTGGCATCATCGATGAAGCAATACGGTGAGCACAATAAGTACATTTATCAGCAGTTTGTGTTTGTGGGTCAATATAAATTGCTCCATAAGGACAAGCCATAACACAACCTGCACAACCAATACAACGTTCTTTATCAATATTTACAATTCCATTATCTAAATAATGAAGTGCAGATACCGGACAAATTCTCTCACATGGTGCATTTTCACAATGATTACATCTCAATGGAGTAAATGTTCTCTTTGTCTCTGGAAAAGTTCCCACATCTACATATTTAACACGTAATCTCCATGTACTTAGTGGAACTTCATTCTCCACTTTACATGCGATTTCACACCCTTTACATCCCATACACAGATGCAAATCAACTAGAAAGCCTAATTGCATATATTCTCCTTTTAGCCCTTATAAATGGCATTTTAGATTTATAACTAATACTAATCTGTTTTAAAAGCATACCTTATCTTCGTAAAATAGGGCTCTTTCACTACAAAAATATTATCGAAGTAACCTTAAATTTGTAATAATAAAGTGATAAATGTAGGAATGTTTTTGGAGTTGTGTAGATTTGATAATGTAATAATTCTCTCTATTTTATGAACGAGTATTCAGTTTTTTAATATGTTTTTGGGTGATGGAGGATGATTACTCCTCCTCCTCCTCTTCTTCTTCCATAAAGTCTTCAGGATCTTCTAAACAATCCATACCATCCGAGTGTTGTGCTACATTTGCACCATGTGTATATGTTAGCTCTCCACCCATTTTTCCTTGAAAAAGTGTACCACCTGCTATCATTGCTACTAAGATAACTCCAAACACTTCTGCTTTAACATTTGATTTAAAACAACCATAAAATTTTACAATAGTTGCTAAACCCATTCCTATCATTAAATAGAGTCCAAAATCTTTATGTTTAAGTAAAAGAGCCTGACCTTCATCTGTTAATAGTATATAGGCTTCTCCTCCGTCTGTCTTACCTGTGAAAAATGCTGCTATTAAAAATATAGTAGCGAAAACCATAAAACGAGTTGATATTTTTGACATCAATGCACTTGGTTTGATTAAGTAGGCTAAGCCTAAAACTAAAGAAAGAAGTGGTAAAACTACCGCAAAATGTGCTGCTGCTGGATGTAACATATACAAGCCTTTTATTAAAGTTATTTGTCTAGACGAACTCTTACTGATTGTTCATGAGCTGTTAGGCCCTCTGTATTTGCGATAAGAGCACACTCTTCACCTATTTCATTAATAGCCTTTTTGCTAAACGCGATGATAGATGTTTTTTTCATAAAGTTCTCAACTCCAAGGGGAGAGTAAAACTTTGCAGTCCCACCAGTAGGAAGAGTATGATTTGGTCCTGCCACATAATCTCCTACTGCCTCAGGAGTGTTATGACCTAAAAAGATCGCTCCTGCATGCCTAATAAGTGGAAGAAGTTCAAATGGTGAATTAGTTGCAACCTCTAAGTGTTCAGGTGCTATCTCATTCATCAAATCAATCGCTTCTTCCATAGTTTTAGTTACGATTATTGCACCGCGTTCTTCTATTGATTTTCTAGCAATCTCTTGACGAGGAAGCTTTAAAAGCCAATCTTCAAGTTCAACCCTTACCTCATCGGCAAGTTTTTGTGATGGTGTTATTAAAATTGAGCTAGCCATCTCATCATGTTCTGCTTGAGATAAAAGGTCTATTGCTAAATGATTTGCATTTGCACTATCATCTGCTAAAACACCAATCTCACTCGGTCCAGCTATCATATCAATATTTACATCGCCAAAAACCATTTTTTTAGCTGTAGCTACAAAGATATTTCCTGGTCCTGTGATTACATCAACCTTAGGAATAGTCTGTGTTCCGTAAGCCATTGCAGCAATCGCACTTGCTCCACCAACCTTATAAACTTGGTCAACTCCACAAAGATGACAAGCAGCAAGCAAAAGTGCATTTGGCTCATTATCTGGTGTCGGTGTACATATAACGATGTTGTCAACTCCTGCAACCTGTGCTGGGATAACATTCATGAGTAGTGAAGATGGATAAGCCGCCTTTCCGCCAGGAATATAAAGTCCTGCACTATCAACAGCAGTTACACGCTGTCCTAAAATAGTTCCATTTGCCTCATCATCAAACCAAGATTTTGGTTTTTGTTTCTCATGATAAACCTTAATTCTGTCGTATGCTAAATGTAAAGCAGACTTTAGTTTTGGTTCTAACTCTTCATAAGCCTTAGCCATCGAGTCTGTTGAAATTTTTAAATCTTCATCAGAATCAGGAGTCCAGTTATCAAATTTTGAGATATGCTGTTTAAGTGCTGCATTTTTATCAGCCTTAATCTCATCTATAATATTTTGAACAATCTTGCTAACGTGTGCCATATCCATCTTTCCACGACCAAGAAGTTCTTCGAATTCTGCTGTAAAAGTAGAAGCATCACTTGTAGTAAATATCATCTATTGTTTCCTATCATCTATATTTTTTCGAAATTATAGCTAAAACTATTTTGCTCTAGTCTTATCAAACTCTTCTTTTACAATACCAAGAGCATTTAGAAAAGGTTCTACACCTATTGCACCTGGAATCGGTTGGTACATTGGTTCACCACTTGGAAGTAAAAACCAAATAGACGGTGTTCCTGGTCTCCACAAATCTCTTGGAGTGTAGTCATTCTCATCAGTATATGATATTATTGAAACATAATCACGATTAAGTGCTTTTGCAACGGTTGCATCACTGAGTGTAGTTTCATCTAAGATAACACAATACTTGCAGGTGTGACGAGACAATATAAACAAAACCGGTTTATTCTCTTTTTGAGCTCTCTGTATACCGCTTTCATAATCTTTTGCCCAGTTTACCCCTGAAGCAAGAAGTGATGAAGCAC
>CAZPRE010000188.1:0-3717 GCA_964588875.1 uncultured Sulfurimonas sp.
TTTTATTGCATATTCTCGTTTTGAAGCACTACTTCTATTTTGAGATGCTTCACTATAGACTAATGCAACGGGTCGTCTTATTTTAGTATATTTAGCACCTTTATCAGAACTATTATGCTCATATATTCTGCGCTCAACATCAGTTGTTATACCAGTATAAAGAGTCTCATCACTACATTTTATAATATAAACAAAGTAAGACATAAAAACACTCCACAAATTATTAAAAGAATTCTACTATAATACCTTTATAAAAGGATATAGTTTGGCATATAGTTTAGAAAATACACTTGTAATCGGTATCTCAGCAACAGCACTTCTTGATCTCTCTGAGGCTGATAAACTCTATCAAAAAGAGTTTAAAAAACATCCTGACACTGCGATTGACATATATAGAAAATATATGCTTGAAAATGAAGATAAAATTTTAAATGAGGGAATAGGCTTTCCTCTTGTAAAAGCTCTTTTAAATCTCAATAGATATCAAAAGCAAGACGAAGCTCCTCTAGTAGAAGTGATAGTTATGTCAAGAAACTCTCCTGATACTGGAGTAAGAGTTCTAAACACGATAAGAGAGATAGGCCTTAACATTACCCGCTCCGCGTTTACTGCTGGTGAGTCAAGTGCTGATTATCTTGAAGCATTTGATGTAGACCTCTTTTTAACAACAAATGAAAAAGATGCTCAAAAAGTTATCGATACTGGAGTTTGTGCTTCAGCCGTTTTATCTATTCCACCAGAGTACAAATGTGATATAGATGATGGCCAAGTAAGAATTGCATTTGATGGTGATGCAGTTTTATTTGATGAGAGTAGTGAACTTGTCTATAAAGAGGATGGAATAGAGGCCTTTCATAAAAATGAACATAATGAACAGAATATACCAATGAATGAGGGACCATTTGCCTCATTTTTGAAAAAAATTGCAAAACTTCAAGAGAGACTACCTATGAAAATGGAATTTTCACCAGTAAGAATTGCAATTGTTACTGCTAGAAATGCACCTGCCGACCTGAGAGTTATAAAAACATTAAGACATTGGGGAGTCTATGTAGATGAGGCATTTTTTCTTGGAGGATTAGAGAAAAGTAAAATTCTAAAATCCTTTAAAGCCCATATTTTCTTCGATGATCAGGATGTTCATTTAAATACTTCATCCCTTGTCGTTCCATCTGGAAAAGTCTTATACCCTACAAATTCAAAGCTTAAGAAACATAAGTAAATATAATAGATCTAAAAAGAAGAATAGCTTAGTTATCCCATAGTGTAATTTTGTAACAAAAAGAGTTTATATTTTATTTTTTCTTGTAAATAATAAAAAGTTCTATTATACTACCATATAGATTTATCACAAAGTAATTATATTTTTTTGATAAAAAGGGATTTTAATGGATAAGAATAATATTCTAATTGTTGAAGATGACGAGATTACAGCTCTTAATCTAAAGCTTTCACTACAAAAACATGGATACAACATAGTTACTGTTTGTGATAACCAACTCGAAGCTAAAAATAAGATAGCTGAATATGGTCCTGATATTGTTATTATAGATATTTCACTACAGGAGAGTAGTGACGGTATTGAATTAGCAAAAACAATTCGTAAAAAGTATAACATACCTTTTATATATCTGACTTCATACAGTGATGAAGATATTATTACTAAAGCAAAACAAACAGAACCATATGGTTATATTCTCAAACCTTTTGATCCAAATTCTCTTCATGCTACTATTCAGATGGCTCTTTTTAAATTTGATATGGAAAATGAAAGAAAAGAAGATATTGACTCGTTAAAGGTAGATAAATTAAACCTTGAAAAACTACTCTACTCTAAACGTGCATCAGATAAGCCTATTGTTCCATTTGGCCATAAATACCACTTAGATATTAGTATCTGTGAAACTTTTTATAACGGTAAAAAGATAAAACTTACGAAAAAAGAAAATGCTTTTTTATGTCTTCTTGTAGCACAACTTGGTCATGTAGTTAGTTTTGAACAAGCTATGAACTATGTTTGGGATGAGAGCGGTGCGACTGAGAACAGTGTAAGAACTCTTGTTTGGAGACTAAGAAACAAACTTGAAACTGACATCATAAAAAATGCTTCTGGTATTGGTTACTATATAGAAGAGTAAGCCTTTTTAAACTTACACTATATAATTATTTAATTTTTATCTCTTCAATTCTTTTTTTGATAAGTTTATAAACACCCATATAATCATAATCACTATTTTCTGACTTTGCCATCTGCTCTAGTTCACTTGCTTGATCTTGAAGAGTCTCAATCCTAAAGTTACCGCTTGAACCTTTGATGCTATGAGCCATGAGAGAGACTTTCATATAATCTTTTTCATTTATAGCATATTCTAGTTCAGGAAGAGTTTTTTTCATCTTTTTAATAAATAGACTAAGCAACATAATAAGCTCATCATCGTTAAGCATTAACTCTTCACTCAATTTTTTAGTATCTAAACCTTCAATTACACTATCTTTATAATCAGGCATCGAACTTATCTCTTTAGTAGTTGAATTAATTTTCAAATAACTTAAAAATACTCTCTCTAACTCTCTGATAACAATCGGTTTCCCTAAGAATGAATCAAATCCGCTAAGTAGTCCTCTTTCTCTTGCACCCTTAATAACATTAGCCGTGAGTGCAGAGATAGGAGTATGGCTCCAACCTTTGAGAATTTGATAAGCGAGTATCTCTTTAATAGCCTCATTCCCATCCATAACTGGCATCTGTTCATCCATAATAATTAAATCATAACTATTCTTTTTATAAAGTTCTACTGCTTCTAAACCATTATTTGCAAGGTCATAAGAAAGACCATATTTAGAGAGTAAAATTTTAATGAGCTCTTGATTCGCTTCATTATCTTCCGCAATCAAGACATGACCTATAAATTTTTGAGTATTATGTATTGGGTGAGGTGAAAATGTTTCTGGTTTCATTAACTCACTAAATGCGGTATGAATTTTTGAGCAGTAGATTGGAAAGCACATTGAATTAATATGCTCGAATTTTTCATACTCATCATACTGCTTACTCATAAGAGCTATAAATTGATTGTCTGAATTTTTTATGCACTCTTTTGTTTTTCTATCTATCTCTTCATGAAGAAAAATTGCAACATCGTAATCTATATCTAAATTATCAACAATCTCTATATTCATCTTAAATATATTTGCATACTTTATAAACGATTCATGTTGGAAACTTGTTTCTAACTTAGGTGCATAAACCACCATTTTAAGTCTTTTAAAATCATCGATATCATCAAATATAAGACACTGTTCATTCTCTATCTCAATCGGAATCTCCATCCAAAAAGTACTTCCCTCTCCAACCACTGAATTTACTCCAGTGTCTCCATCCATCAGTTTTGAAAGTTGATGACAAATTGAGAGACCAAGTCCTGTTCCATCACAGTTACTTAGTGGTGAACATTGTGCTTGAGCAAACGCGGTAAAGATATTGTTCATATCTGACTTTGCTATTCCTATACCATTATCTTCAACACTAATTCTAAGCTTTTTATCATGACATGTAGCCACTACACTAATAAGCCCTTCAGTAGGTGTAAACTTAATTGCGTTGCTTAAAAAGTTTGAGAGAATTTGTTTGATTCGCAGGGAGTCTCCATAGAGTTCACGAGGAATCATAGGGTCTATAAAAGATGTTATCGTAAGGTCTTTTGAATTAGCACTTGC
>CAZPRE010000189.1:0-3710 GCA_964588875.1 uncultured Sulfurimonas sp.
TACCACGTTTAAGAGTGGAAGTAATCTTAATATCGATATTTTCTTCTTTACAAATTTGAGCGACAATACTCAGTCCTAGTCCATAGCCACCCTTATACTCTGATTCTCTATGAAACCTTTCAAAGACTTTATTTTTATCAATAATCAGAGGACCATAATTTCTGATCTCAAAAAATTGTTCTTCTTTACATATACCTACTGTGATATGAATTTCACCTGGACGATGAGAGTATTTAATGGCATTAGAGATTGTATTATCTACTAATCGTGCAAGTTTAAGCTCTGAAAAATGAATAGGAGGGAGATTTGGTTGCCCAACAACAATTGATAGAGAAAGACCATTTCCCTCGGCAATACAATTAAAGTAGTTTTTTCTCTCGGAAATAAACTCTACTAAGTTAATCTTTTTTTTGACATCTTCTTCTCGAGAATTTTTCATTAAGTAAGTCATGTCTTCATAACTATTTTGGATAATTCGACTTCCGGCTTCAATAGAATCGAGAAACTCATTTCCTATTCCATTCATTCTCAGTAAGTCAATGTTTGTAATTATAACTGCCAAAGGTGTATGGATTTCATGTATAGCATTTTTCAAGAATTGGTCTTGCTCTTGAAGTAGTTCAAGTGCATATTCACGAGATTCTTCTAATAGTTGCTTGTTTTTTTGTAGTTCATTACCATAATCAATCTTTTTCAAAACCGATATTATAGAATCAAAGAGTATCTCTTTGTCTATTGGTTTGAGAATGAATCTATCTATACCACATTTTATAGATGCGATAAAAATAGTTCTATCTTCTGTTGCAGAAAGTGCTATTACACGCTGTAGAGGACTTATTTTTTTGATCATGCATGTAAGTTCAACACCACTTTGTTCCCCTAAGTTTATATCAGTGAGAATCAATAAGTTTGTAGTATCTTGCATAGAATTGAAAATACTGAAAGCTTCTTTCGCACTATTAGCTGTAAATATTTTTTTAAAAAAACGGGACAATAAGCCTGCAAGTCCATCCAGTATTGCTATATCGTCTTCAACAATCAGTAGACTTTTATTAGATGACAACTCTTTTAAAAGAGTAATATTTAATTCCATACAATCCCCTTAAATACATTTCTTTAATTATAGCGAATATTGATTGCAACATACTTGCAACACTACATAGATATAATAGCAGTTGATTGTGAATGTAAAGAAGGATTTATAGAGGTTTATACACATAAACAAGATCTTTTTCAAATATATATCAATTTTATAAACAATGCAAAAGATGCTATAATAGAAAATAAAATAAAATAAAGAATGGATATATAGAGGGGAAAAATCATGGCACAGGCCTAGGTCTATGTATGTCAAAAATGATTTCTCAACAGATTTTAGATGGAGATTTATAACACTACAATAACGATGAAGGAGCTGTTTTTCTTATTAAGTTCCCATCGAATCTTAAACAAGGGAGTACTAATGATTGATTTGGTAAATAATTTAAAAGAACAATCTCATCAGATTGATATTTTGTATGTAGAAGACGACAAAGAAGTTGCCTTAGCTTTAGTGGGAATATTAAAAAAAATATTTCTAAATGTTGATGTAGCTTTTGATGGAGAAGAGGGCTTAGCTTATTATTCTGCAAAAAGCTATGATATAGTTATTAGTGATATAGCTATGCCAATTATGAATGGTATAGAGATGATTAAAGCTATCAAACTGATAAATCCCTCTCAAAAAATCATAGTTACTTCAGCACACAACGATGTACACTATCTTCAAGAATTGATTAATCTTAATATTTTGCATTTTATTCAAAAACCAATTGATTTGAAATTGATGTTTAATACTCTTGAAAAAATAAGCCAAACAATTATCCAAGAGAAGTCAGTGATCAGTGATAGAGAAAACTTTGATAATAAGTTTGAAGAACAAGAGTTTTACTTTAAATCAGTTATTGATGGTGTTGATGAGCCTGTCATGGTTATTAGTAAAGAGTATGAAGTCCTTTTGATGAATGAATCCGCCAAAGTAAATATGATTACCGAGTGGGTAGCTGATGTTAGGCATCCAAAATGCTATGAAGTTTCTCATCATCGCAACACTCCATGCTCAGGAGAAGAGCACCCTTGCCCACTAGACTCAATTATTAATGACCAAAAGCCTGTTAAGGTTCAACATATCCATGATAATAGCAAGGGTGAAAAGTGCCTTGTAGAGTTATCTGCAAAGCCAGCTTTTAATGCTTTAAATCAGTTCATAGGTATAATTGAAACAACACGCGATATCACTCAAAAAGTGGCTACAGAGAAAGAACTTATTCAAAAAACTCAAGAGATAGAGCAATATCAAATAACGGACTCTGTAACAAAGCTTCCTAATAAAACTTCTTTTGTTCAAGAACACGAAAAATTACTAAAGTCAATTCAAAATCAAGATGCTAAGAATGCAGTAATCGTACTAAATATCGATGATTTTAAAAATATAAATAACTCTTATGGCTCAGAAGTCGGAGATATTGTTTTACAATCTATAGCTAAGAAACTAATAGATAACTATGCTGACAAAGCACTTGTAGCAAGTTTAGGTGTTGATTCTTTCGTAATTGCATTAAAAGAAATGAACAATACTAAGAATGTGGACAAAACTGTAAAACAAATCATAGATATTATCAAGATACCAATTATTGTTGATAAACATACTATTTACATTGGGTGTAATGTGGGAGTAAGCTGCCATAAGAAAGATGGAAACAATACACAAACACTTCTTGCTAATGCCGAGATGGCAATGTTCTTCGCAAGAAAAGATACCAATACTAACTATAGCTATTATGACTCAAGTATGCATGAAATTGCTCATGATGAAGCACTCTTAGATACATATATGCATAAAGCAATTGAACTTGACGAGTTTATTGTTCATTACCAACCACAAGTAGATAGCCGTAACGGTATGATTATTGGTGCTGAGGCTTTAGTTCGATGGAAGCATCCTGTATTAGGTCTATTATCTCCATCTGTTTTTCTTCCTTTGGCAGAGAAAAATGGACTATTAGTCGAAATTGATAGGTTGATTATATATAAAGCTTTTAAGGCAACTAGGAAATGGCATGATATGGGACTAGCATTTGACTCTATCTCTGTAAATATCACAGCAGGACATCTCTTGTCAGATGACTTTCTTGAAGTATTTAACACTTTACTTAAAAAAACAAAATGTAAGCCAGAATGGGTTTTTGTGGAAATAACGGAAGGAACTATGATGAGCAATCCAAGCGAGGCCGTAAATCGATTAAATAAACTCAAAAAACTTGGTATTCGTGTTGCAATTGATGATTTTGGAACAGGATACTCATCACTATCACATCTCAAAACATTTCCGGTTGATAAGCTTAAGATAGATCGTGTCTTCATAAAGGATCTTCCTCAAAACAGTGAAGACATCTCAATTGTTAATGCCATTATGTCACTTGCAAAAAGTTTAAATTTATCTACAATAGCCGAAGGTGTAGAAACAGTTGAACAAAGAGAGCATATGCGTTCAGTGGGTAATTATGATATACAAGGTTATTTTTATAGTCCTCCTGTAGAGGAAAGTAAGTTTGAAGTTTTTTTGCAAAGAAAATATTTTAAAATAAATGATGAAATTTCAGATACAGTGATTATTTAATGATTGATTTGGTAAATAATTTAAAAGAACAATCTCATCAGATTGATATTTT
>CAZPRE010000190.1:0-3568 GCA_964588875.1 uncultured Sulfurimonas sp.
CCTGAGACTAGAGTGATTACAAATGAAACACTAAGTGTAAGTTATGAAAATATTTTTAACTATAAAAGTGGAATATTTTTAGCACTATTTATAGTTTCTATCTTTACATTTTTCATAATCATTTACGACAAGGCTAGTGGACTTAGTAGTGAAGCTAAAAGAGAAGTAGGGATTTTAAAAGCTATCGGATGGAGAGTAGAGGATGTTTTAAAAGAGAAGTTCTATGAGTCTTTTATTATCTCGTTTTTTGCATACCTCTTGGGAATTACAGTGGCGTTTGGATTTGTATATTTACTTCAAGCTCCTCTTCTTCGTGACATATTTATAGGCTACTCCGATCTTAAACCTAGTTTTGAACTTCCATTTATTTTGGATATTCAAACCTTAGTTCTTGTTTTCTTTCTCTCTGTTCCTATTTATATCGCTGCAATCATAATTCCTTCATGGCGTGTTGCAACTTTAGATGCTGATGAGGTAATAAGATAATGATTGTATTTAAAAATGTCACTAAGAGATATGAGCTCAATAAAAAAGATATAGTCACTGCGGTTGAGAACATTAATATAAGTTTTGAAGAGGGTGAGGTGATAGTTTTAAAAGGAGCTAGTGGAAGTGGTAAGAGTACTCTTCTTTCGCTCATCGCCGCTCTAAGTAAACCTACAAGTGGTGAAGTTATCGTTGATAACAAACAAATATCAAAACTAGCGGACAACTTTGCCAGTGTTTACAGACGAGACAATATAGGTTTTATCTTTCAAAAATATAATCTAATTCCAAACATAAGTGTAAAAGAGAATATCTTAACACCATTGATTCCCTTGAATCTAAACGCGGAGGTCTTAGAGAGTAAACTTACCTTTGTTATGGAGATGTATAAGATAGGACATAAAAAAGATGTACTTGTAAGAAATCTCTCCGGTGGAGAACAGCAGCGTGTAGCCATTGCTCGTGCAAATGTAAATAATCCTAAAATTATCATAGCCGATGAGCCAACGGCAAATTTAGATGAAAACCTATCTCTTCATTTTATTGATATGTTAAGAGAGTTAAAAGGGTTAGGAAAAACCATAATAATTGCAACACATGATCCTCTATTTTTTGATTTAAACTTAGTTGATAGAGAGATAGAAGTACATAATGGAAAGTTAATTTTATGATTTTAAGCCCTGAGGTCTTAACAATATTTATACTAAACGCTATCTTCGCACTTTTTGCGACTATCGCGTTTATATTAAGTGTTAAAATAGTTCTCAATTGGGATATAAATGCGACTACCAAGACACAGTATTCCTTGGAGAAGTATAGTTATCTGAGTGCTACGATAATAAAATATATTTTTGCTATCAAGGTTCCTCTTTTTCTCTTTTTTATTTTTACTCTTGATAAAATCTCTAATGTCTTAACTGGTGCTATGTGTGGGGCAGGGGTTGTTGATGCAACTGATTATGGAAATTACCTTTTTATTTTAAAGGTTATAAACCTCTATCTATTTGCTTACTGGATAGTTCTACATAACGAAGATATCAAAGATGAAAAGCAAGCCTTTACAAAAAGAAAGTTTATGTTTTTCATAGTGGCATTTTTCTTTCTAGCTGCAGAACTAATTATAGAAGGCATGATGTTTGGTGCAATTGATTTAAATGAGATGGTGAGTTGTTGTGGAACTATCTATTCGAGTTCATCAACTTCTTATATATCTAAGATATTTGCAGTTGATACATCTCTGTTACTCGCTCTGTTTTACGGTAATTTTGTATTGATGTCTCTCTTATACATTTTTAAAAGAAAATATCTATTTAGTATTGCCAATATACTTTTTATTATTATCTCTATTATCACACTAATAGTCTATTTTGGAACATATATATATGAGTTGCCATCACACCATTGTACTTTCTGTTTTTTACAGAGTGATTACTATTATGTTGGGTATCTTATATATGTACTTCTCTTTGTTGGTACCTTTTATGGAATAGTTACTGGCTTTATTGAAATGAGTGAACAACAAAGAGATAAAAAGTATAAAATATCGATTTTGTTTAATACTCTTTACGTTATATTACTCTCTCTTTATCCTATAGTCTTTTATATAAAAAATGGAGTTTGGTTATGAATTATTTAAAGGTTTTACTTGTTGCTCTTGTAGCGCTTTCTTTTAGTGCTTGTGAGAAAAAAGATACCTCTGGGGTGGCAAAAGTTCATTGGGACAGAGATATGTGTGCAAGATGTGTAATGGTTGTAAGTGATAGGCACAACACAACACAGGCGAGAGACCCTAACACGGGCAAAAAATATATGTTTGATGACATAGGTTGTATGGCTCTTTGGTTTGAAGAGGAAAAGATTGAGTGGAGAAATGATGCTATTGTTTGGATTACAGATACAAATACAGGCGAGTGGATAGATGCAAAAACTGCATTTTATGACACAGAAAATATAACACCAATGGCTTATGGCTTTTCAGCCCATAAAACAAAAGCAACTATAAAAGAAGGTCAAGAGATTGTTGACTATGACGAGGTTTTAAGAAGGGTAATTAAAATCGGTAAATAAAGGTTTTAATTATCTAAAAAGATAGGCTTAGAATCTTCCATAATCCAAGTAGTTAAGCGTTATGTCTCTTGAGTTTAGTAAAATCTGTGAATCTCTTCCATAATGTTTGAGAATTCTATATCATCACCCTTGTCTTTTAAAAAGTTTACAAGGTAAGTTTGACTCGCCTCTATACCATCTTTTTTTTCTATTTCTAAAAGCTGGGCATATAAATCAGCGATGATTTCTATAACATGTTTAGATATGCTTTTTCTAGCTGCATGATAACCAATAATTTCACCAGTGTCTGTATCTTTACGAGTTTCAAACTCTGTGAAAATCCAGTAGTATCTACCATCTTTAGCTAGATTTTTAACTACCGCGTTTATGTTCTTACCCTGAGATATAGTTTCCCAAAGAAGTTTAAAAACTACCTTAGGCATATCTGGATGACGAACGATATTATGAGCTTGTCCAATAAGTTCTTCTCTTGAATAACCAGCTATTTCTACAAAGTAATCGTTACAAAAAGTAATTTTACCTTTTTCGTCAGTTTCACTTACGATGTAGCGTTTAGGGTCTAAGGGTATCTCTACATCTAATGGTGTTGGCTTAAGCATGATTATATTCTCCCGTTAATAAGTCTAATAAGAGCATCACTTAC
Organism: uncultured Sulfurimonas sp.; assembly: GCA_964588875.1. Lineage (GTDB taxonomy): Bacteria > Campylobacterota > Campylobacteria > Campylobacterales > Sulfurimonadaceae > Sulfurimonas. Next base: position 3,197 of record CAZPRE010000190.1, read on the forward strand.
ATCACGAAAGCCTAATATTCTTTTTCCATTATGCTTTTTGCTAAATTCTTCAGCATCTGCATAAGAGTTAAATGGGACCAAGTCATCACCTGCGGGACCAATTTCATTAGTTCCATAGATATAAAATGCACCCTTAGCTTTTACAGGCTTTAGAGTTTTAAAGTCAGTTACATAGATATTTTTAAAATCTTGCTCATTTTTAACACCAACATCGAACCATTTTCCAGGTCTGAAATAGAACTCAAACATAGATTTAGGAGAAGAGAAAAATACTTCTTTTCCATTTTGTAATTCTATCTTTGCAACCCATGCTGGGCTTTCATATACTTTTATATGTCTCACTAAACAAGATGTGCTATTATCAAAATTCAT
>CAZPRE010000191.1:0-3546 GCA_964588875.1 uncultured Sulfurimonas sp.
CTTACTCAAAAAAAATCAAGCCTTACTGTGAGACTTCTCCCACTAACAGATCCTGAGAAAACTGATGGCGTTAAAACCATCATGGCTAAAATTGCTAAACAGATAAAAGATGCAGATTCATCAATTGAATATGGAAAGAATAACTTAGAGGCTTTTTTGCTTCACTAAAGTAAACAAAATGCAAAATAATACTTATGTCATTGGAGATGTACATGGATGTTTGTACACTCTTAAAAAACTCATTGCTAAACTTCCAAAAGATGCAGAAATTATTTTAGTTGGAGACCTTTGCGATAAGGGACTTCACTCTAAAGAAGTTATAGAGTATATCATGTCTCAAAACTACCAATGTGTAAAGGGAAATCATGAACACCTTATGCAGAAGTATCTTAATGATGCGGTTTTAAACAAAAGCCACTCGCCATGGAGTGAAGATTATCGTTATGGTGGTATTCAAACATTCATAAGTTACCTAGATGACCATGAGAGTATGAAAAAGCACCTTGATTGGATAAAAAACTTGCCTACGTACATCCAAAAAGCGAACTACTTCATCACTCACGGTTATGCCCTTCCTTTTTATGAGCATAAAGACAACATAGAGTATTACAATAACTTTTTACTAAACCGTTATGAAAAAGGTATGGAGGTTCCAAAGAGCAAAGTCATAAATATTTTTGGGCACTGCGTTTTTGACGAGGTCATAGAACATGAGAGTTTTTATGCAATAGATACAGGTTGTTCTTATGGAAAAAAACTTACAGCCATAGAGCTTGGAAGTATGAAAATTATCCAAGAGAGTATGGATAATAGAGACTCTACTTACAGCATCGTAGAGTTAGAACTCTCTCACATTCATCATTGTGAAAACAAAAATAACCTTGAGGCTTTGGTGGAGTACATAGACTTAGAGTTTAAAAACTTTGATGTTGTCTCAACTGAAGTGGCTGCGTTAATAGTCGATGAGTTTGGAGAGAGTGGACGTAAAGAAATAGCAAATATGCTAGAAAAAAAACAACTTTTTATTAAACAGGCGAAGAAGTTTTTATTAACTTGAACTAACAAAAATCCTCTACTAAACTTCTTAAAATTTTTCTAAAATACATTAAAATTTAGAGGAGTTTAACAATGTCATGTAATAAATGTAATGAAATTTTTCAACTTGAGAATAGTCCATCAAAACTTTACTGGATGAGTGAGATTGATGAACTAACAAACAAGGGAAAGCTGTTTTTGTCTGAGCTAGGTGTCTCAATGAATGAGAACAGTGGTATAAGCTTTATCGAGATTGATGATACAAAGAGCTTTTTTGAAGAGAATCATGGTTTAATAACTAAAAACTTTACAATGCAAGAGTGCGAAGCTATACGAATTCATATACAAAAAGAGGGTGAAGAGTTTAGTTTTCACTCTATTCTTGGTGCTAAAACACTCCATCGTTATCTCAATCTCATTGATGATAGTGTATTTTTTGACATTATAAATAATGGCTCTTTAACATCCTATTTTCAGCCAATTATAAAAGCAAGTGATCGTACTATTTATGGCTACGAAGCGCTTATCCGTGGGGTAAAAGAGAATGGAGACCTTATGTTTCCCGATGTGCTCTTTGAAAAATCAGCACGCAACGATATGAACTTTAAACTTGATAGAATGTGTAGAGAGTCGGCTCTTAAAACTGCAGCGGTAAAGAAAATAACACAAAAAGTTTTTATTAACTTTTTACCTACGGCTATTTATGATCCAGAGTTTTGTCTGAGTTCTACTGTTAAATGGGCGAAGCAGCTAGAGTTTGATCCTAAAAACATTATATTTGAAGTTGTTGAGACAGAATCAGTCAAAGATAAAAAGCATCTATTGAAAATTTTAAATTACTAGAAAAATCAAGGGTTTGAGATAGCACTAGATGATGTAGGAGAGGGATACTCAAGTCTTAACATGCTTATAGATTTACATCCTGATATCATAAAAATAGATAGAAATATCATAAAAAACATAGATAAAGACGAACTCAAACAGTCGACATATAGAGCACTTTATACTTTAGCAAAAGAGAATGACATATCTGTTTTAGCCGAAGGGGTTGAAACTGCATCTGAGCTAGAGATGATAGAGAGTATTGGCGTTGATTATATACAGGGGTACTACTTTGGAAAACCAAACGCAGAGCCACTGCGTAAAATTAGCAGATAAGGAATTTTTGTGAAAGATGTATTAAATTTTGACGCTGTTGCCCCAAAATCGATTATACATGCATTTGAAAACTCTGCTGACCCTATAGCAATGACAGATGCAAATCTTGATGAAGGGGTTAAGTTTATTTTTGTAAACAGTGCTTTTTGCAAAGAGACAGGTTATGAAGCTCAGGAGCTTATAGGAGAGAGTCCAAAAATTTTGCAGGGTGAAAAAAGCAATAAAGAGCTACTTTCTGGTTTAAAAGATGAGTTGAGAAGCACTGGAAAGTTTAAAGGTCAAACTGTAAACTACAAAAAAGATGGTAGTGAATATATAGTCAAATGGACAATCACTGAGCTAAAAAATCGATACAACAAAGCTATAGCCTATATATCGTTTCACAAAATCATTACTCAGTTCGTTCGCTCAGAGAATGAAAACAACTTACTTCAAGAGATAGTACAGCAAGTGCCAAGTTCAATCATCGTCACTGACCTTGAAGCAAATATTATTTATGTTAACGATAGTTTTTTAAAAAATATACAATATACGAAAGATGAACTTATAGGTAAAAACGCGCGTATTTTAAAGTCTGGAAAGCAGAATGAAAAATATTATGAGAAAATGTGGAAAAGTTTAATGGAGACAGAGAGATTTGAGGGTGTGTTCATAAGCAGTCGAAAAGATGGGTCTCTCTTTTATGATAAGAAAACAATAACGCTCGCAAAAGACAGAGAGAATCAAGCGAAGTATTATATAGGGGTAAGTCATGATATAACTAAATTAACCCAGGCTCTAAAGAAAAAAAACTAGTTTTATAAATAGGAGAAAATATGTTTACAACAACAAAGATATTAAATGAAGAGTGTCATCCTCAACCGCGTTTAACTGCACTTCTAGCATGTGGAGGTAACTTTATGCCACTGTCCTGGCATATGCCTGTTTCAAAGTCTCCATTTCGCTATGCTATTGCAGTACGAGATGAAAATAAGACATATGATTTACTGCATGGCAGAGGGGAATTTTCTATAAATTTTCTTGATTATTCATTTATAGAGGCTATGGAGATTTCAGGTACTATGCATGGTGAAGATAAGTTTACTGCAACTGGATTAACTCCTAGAAAAGCAGATCTAATACAAAGTACTCTCATAGAAGAGGCTTATATGATTTATGAGTGCCAACTCGCAGAAGTAGTAAATTTTGGTGATCATGATGTTTTTATAGGTGATGTACTTTGTATTCATAATAAAAAAATTGAAAATGTAGCTCCAACACTATTTTTAGGTAGTGGTTATTATGAGACAACAAGTCAAAATCCTAAAAGAGTTAAAAGAGCTTTTTAAATAAGGAATAAAAAATGAGTTTTTT
>CAZPRE010000192.1:0-3521 GCA_964588875.1 uncultured Sulfurimonas sp.
TTCTGATTATGCAGAAGAAAGAGAACAATTTTATACAGTTGGTTTAAAAGATGAAAGTTCATTAAGAACAGCAACTCTTAATGCAAGTTACACGCCTATAAAAGAGCTTGAACTTAGAGCAGGTGTAAATGCAGTTCGTACTGATGTGATTTATGCAAGTTACCTAACATTAGATGAATACAAAGATGATCCAAGCCAAAAAAGTAACAGTTTTTTTCCATACACAAACCAAATTATCAACAGCGACACATATAATGCAGGTGTAACATACTTTATAAATGATGCATTGAGTCTAAATCTAGACTATGACAATGAAAACAAAAGTGTCAAATTTGTAGGTTCAACTACAGGCCCATCTGATTATGATTATAATTTTTTAAAGGCTTCACTTGGTTATGTAAGCGATAGTATCTCTTTAAGTCTAGGCTATGATGGCTTTTATGGTGATAGAAAACAAGCTTCGAATAAAACTACAAAAAATAATGATGCACTCTATCTTATGAGTCAATTTTACATCGGACAAAGCACGATAAAAGCTGGTTACCGTTATGAAAAAGTAAGTTACGAATATAGAGCAACAGGTAACAATTTAGATCAAGACAACTCTCTTCATGGAGCTGAACTAGGCTACAACTACCTCTTTGATAAAGAGAAATCACTGTTTCTAAATTATGCTCACTCTTACCAAGCTCCAAATATTGACACATTCTTTGCCGCTGACTACTCCAATTGGCCAAATATAACAATAGATTTCAATGGTTTTGTTGAACCAATGAAAACCGATAGTTACACACTCGGATTTAACCATATTATGCCAAATAACAAGTTTAAAATATCCGCTTATTATATTGATTTAACAGATGAAATATATTTACATAAACCAGATTTTAAAAATACAAATATAGACAAGTCGCACAAGTATGGAATTGATATTTATGACAAACTTATAATAGGATCCCATCTCAATTTTATTCTTAATTATAACTATGTTCAGGCAATAATTGACGACGAAAAAGAGGGTACAGACGACTATTCAGGGAACACACTTCCTGGTGTATCTGAGCATAGTGCTAAGTTAACATTAAACTACTTACCAAGTAAAAAGACTACTCTATCCTTAACTCAGATATATCGTTCAGAAGCTTATGCAGCTGATGATTTTAATAACAACTTTTCTCAAAAACAAGATGCCTTTCATTCAACTGACATCTCAATCGCTTATGCACAAGATTCTTGGGAAGTTTTTGCTAAAATAAATAATCTGTTTGACAAAAGTAATGGTATATGGATTACAGACGATGCTATTTACCCTGTAAACTTTACAAGAACGGCAATAGCTGGATTAAAACTAAAATTCTAAGAGCATGATGCAAAAAACTACATTAAACATAAGAGAATTTCTAAAGTACAAACTGTTAAACTCTCTTTTTCTTGGACTTAGTGTTGGGAGTATTTTTATTCTCTACACGCCACTTATGCCCTCTGTTTATAGTATTGGGGGTATTTTTCTTGCATTAGGTATGCTCATCGTCGCAAAGTTTTATTACAAAATTTTAAATATGGAATACTTCTACAAAATATCTCTTTTTGTGGAGTTGGTTCTACTCTTCATAATCGGCTACTTTTTAATTTTCTCGTACTCTTATACCACCGCGTTTATTATCTATATAGGTTATCAAGTCACCTTTACCTTTGGTTCTTACCTTATTCGTGCAGAGACTCTTTTTCTAAAAAGGTCGAAGTCCATAGAACTTGTTGATGTAGCAAAACAAAAAGGGTATCTTTTTGGAATGCTTATCTCCTACCTTTTTTATCTTTTTATAGAAAATATTTTAGGCATAACAGACAAACAAACACAAGTTTACGACATACATCTTTTACTTTTGATACTTCAACTCTTCATTATTTTTTATCTTATAAAATCATTTAAGGACAAGCAATGACATACAGTGAATGGTTTGACGAATTTGCAAATAAGCATAAGAAAATAGTCGATAAACTACTTTTACAAAACTACTCCAAAGAGCAGATAATAGAGTATTTTGAGTTTGAAAACATGGTAAAAAAAGAGAATGAGTTTTGTCTTCTTTATAAAACAGAGACTAAGTGCCACGATATGGAAGATCTCAACTGTTATCTCTGTGCCTGTCCAAACTTCCGTTTTAACGATGAGGGATTAGATACGTATAACAAACTCAATATTTTAAGTAAATGCACTATCGATAATGGAAGTAAGTTTGCAGTGAATGATGTGATGCATCAAGATTGTTCAAAATGCACTGTGCCACACCATAAGGCGTACATAGAGAAACATTTTGATTATGACTGGAGAAAGATTATGAAAGAGTGTTCTTCTTAGATAACTTCACATGAAATTATAAAATCATTTACAACAATTTAGGTAAAATATGATTATTAATAAATTCAAGGAAATGCTACCTAATGTTTGAACAAACTTTTAAAAATATAGACGACCTACTTCACAAAGATGCTGGATGTGGGAGTGAACTTGATTATGTTGAGCAAACCTCTTGGGTTCTGTTTTTAAAGTATCTTCACGACTTAGAAAAAGACAAACAAACAGCCGCAGAACTTAAAATTGAAGAATATACAAACATTATAAGTGATGAATTTTCTTGGACTACTTGGGCAGCTCCAAAACTTCCAAATGGCAAAATCGACCACGATGCTCTAAGTGGCGATGACCTGCTTGAGTTTGTAAACAACGAACTTTTCCCTTACCTCAAAAAGTTCAAGTCAAATGCCATAAATGCCGACACGATAGAGTACAAAATAGGCGAAATATTTAGCGAACTCAAAAACCGCGTTTAGAGTGGTTACAACCTAAGAGAGATTATAAACCTCATAGACGAGCTACGTTTTCAGACGCAGATAGAAAAACACGAAATGAGTCATCTTTATGAAAGCAAAATAAAAAACATGGGAAACGCGGGTCGTAATGGTGGAGAGTACTACACACCACGACCTCTGATTAAAACCATAGTAAAAGTTTTAAATCCTAAAATAGGCGATACTATTTACGATGGGGCAGCAGGTTCTGCTGGGTTCTTAGTCGAGGCTTTTGAGTTTTTAAAACAGAGCAAAAAACTAACGACAAACGACATAACGACTCTTCAAAAGAACACTTTTTATGCCAAAGAGAAGAAGTCTCTAGCCTTGTAATCTTCACAGCGTTTTAGACCTTCCATCTGGAACATTTACAGGTGCTGGTGTTAAAACCGTTGTTCTCTTTTTTGACAAGGGTGTGAGTACAAAAAAAGTCTGGTTTTATCAACTTAACTTAGATAGAAATCTAGGTAAAACAAACCCTTTAAATGAGAAAGATTTGAGCGAGTTTGTAGAGTTACAAAAAACAAAAGCCCAAAGTGAAAACTCTTGGACTCTAAACGTCAAAGACATAGACCAAACAACTTACGACCTAAGTGCAAAAAATCCAAATACTCCCCAAGAAGCTCCACTAAGAGAACCAAGTGAGATTTTAAATGCAATGGCTGAGTTAG
>CAZPRE010000193.1:0-3491 GCA_964588875.1 uncultured Sulfurimonas sp.
AGTATAATATAGGTAATATTTTTAAAATAAATTTTATTTTTGTGTACAAAGGACGCAGTTAATTGCAAGGTTATATAATTAGTCTTAATAGAGTTAAAGACGAAGATTTAATAGTTACAATAATATCCAAGGGTAACTTAGATACTCTTTATAGGTTCTATGGAGCACGTCATGGAACTATCAATATGGGCTTTAAACTTGACTATGAAAAAGAGTCTTCTGGAAAATCTACAATCTCACGACTTAAAGATGTTATACACATTGGATTTCCTTGGATTAACGACTATAGACTTCTAAAACTTTGGCAAGATTTTCTCTCTCTATTTTTCAAACATCTCAAAGATGCAGAAGATATTGGGGAATTTTATTTTGATTTACTTGAAAATGCTTCACAAGAGTGGTCAAAGCAAAATCCCAAACGAGTAGCTATAGAGTCTTATATAAAATTACTTGGTCATGAGGGAAGATTGCATAAGGAACATATATGTTTTTTATGTTCACAAGCTATTAAAGGTGATGTGTCTATTATTCGTGCTTTTTTACCTACTCATGCAGAGTGTACTCATACTCTGCCTATTAATAATAAAGGGCTTATAGAACTCTACAATAACAACTCAACACTCTTTTTAAATGATAAAGAGATAAATAGACTTTGGATTGTACTGATGGAGGGTCTGTAGTACTCATTTCAAATTATCAGCACACGAGTTTATTACAAAAGAGTTTATACTCTCTTAGCTACCAAAGAGGCAGTTTTATTTTTCTCGCCTCTTAAGTTGACTCCATCTTTCTCTTCATAAAAAATAATATCTAATTCTATAAAAGCTTTTAAAAGCTCATTTTTTTCTAACAGATAGTCCGGATTCATACTGCCCTGCTCTGGCTTGTCATGAGCCTCTATAAATGTTTCAAAGATGATAAGACCACCCTCTTTTAATGAAGCAATCATCTGATTCATGAGTCTTCTGTTTAAGTAGTTACAGTTCAATATCAAGTCATAAGAGTTTTTTTCTAAGTTATACTCATCTAAGTCTACTTCTATTTTTTTAATATTTACAGAGTCTCTGATTTGAGATAGCGCATAATCTGATAAATCTACAGCATCAACACTAAAACCTAAGTCTTCTAAATAGTGGGTATTACGACCCGTTCCACAAGCTAAATCAAGGGAATTGCCTACACTTGCATGTTTAACATAGTTCTCTAAAATAGGTGAAACTGTATGTTTCATTGGCTTTGATACATGTCTAATATTCCATCTTTCTTTGTCTTGTATCATGATAATCTTCCTTTATAATTTTCATATCCAAATTCTTTGATGAGTTCATAATCTCCACTGTGGCGTTTAATTACCAATGATGGTAATTTGATGCCATTAAATGTAGTGTTTTTTACAAAAGTGTAATGAATTTGATCGTCAAATATGACTCTATCGCCTATTTTAAGTGGCTCATCAAAAGAGTAATCACCCATAATATCGCCAGCTAAACAAGTATTTGCACCTAAGCGGTATGTATACTTCTTTTCACCCGCGTTTGAACTTCCTCTAGCATCTGCACGATAAGGCATAGCCAAAGTATCTGGCATATGAGCTTCTGCAGAAGTGTCTAATATCACTACATTCATACCATTGTGAAAAACATCTAAAACAGTTGAGAGTAAATAACCAGTTTCCCATCCAACTGCCTCACCAGGTTCAAGATAGACTTCAACATCATACTTCTCTCTAAAGTTCTTTATTAAAGCTATTAGCTTTTGAACATCATAACCCTTTTTAGTTATGTGATGTCCACCACCAAAGTTTATGTACTTTAGATTTTTAAAGTGCTGTGAAAAGTTCATCTCAAACGCGGTTAAAACTTCTTCTAATTCATCTGCACCTTGTTCACAAAGTGCATGAAAGTTCAAACCATCAACATACTCTAAAACCTCTTCATCAAAATTTGCTAAAGTAGTACCTAAACGCGAGTAGAGTCCACAAGGATTATACATATCTACTGGTGAAGAAGAGACCTCCGGATTTATCCTCAGTGAGAGATGAATATTAGGATTTACCTCTTTTACTCTCTCTTTAAATCGCATAAGTTGTGATGGAGTATTAAAGACTATATGGTCTGATAGTTTAGCAATTTGTTCTATTTCAGACTCTTTAAACGCGGGAGAGTAAGTGTGTACTTCTTGGCCAAACTCTTCACGCGCGAGTATTGCTTCATGAAGTCCACTTGCAGTACAACCTTGAAGGTGTTTACCAACTTGTGTAAATGTCGAGTACATTGCAAAGCCCTTGAGCGCTAAAATAATCTTTGCTCCACTTCGACTCTGCACATAAGATAAAAGCTCTAAGTTCTTCTCTAAAAGCTCTTCTTCACAGATATAAGATGGTGTTTGAATATCTAAATATTTCAAAACTATTTATTCTCAAAGTTCATTTTATAACTCTTTTACCTGCCAAGGAAGTCCCTGCTTATTTAATTCTGCCATGAATATATCTGGATCGAATTCTTCCATATTAAAGACTCCATCTGCAGACCATTTTCCCTCTAACATAAGTTTTGCACCTATCATTGCTGGAACACCCGTTGTATAAGAGACCGCTTGAGAATTAACCTCTTTAAAGCATTTTTCATGATCACTTACTTGGTAAATGTAGATTTTCTTACGTACACCATCTTTAACACCATTCACAACTACACCGATATTTGTCTTACCTTTTGTACGAGGCCCTAATGAAGCGGGATCTGGAAGTAGTGCACTTAAGAACTCCATAGGAACGATTTTTTGCCCCTTATATTCAACTTCTTTAATACCCAACATTCCAACATTTTGCAAACATCTCATATGAGTTAAATAACTCTGTCCAAAAGTCATAAAAAATCGGATACGCTTAAGACCCTTTATGTGTTTAACTAAAGACTCCATCTCTTCATGATAAAGTAAATAAGAGTCGCGTTTACCAACTTCAGGATAATCCCAAACTTGTTTTACTTCCATCGGTTTAGTAGTAAACCAACGTCCCCCTTCCCAGTATCTACCATCAGCTGAGACTTCTCTTAAGTTTATCTCAGGGTTAAAGTTTGTTGCAAAAGCATAACCGTGATCGCCATCGTTACAGTCCATAATATCAATAGTATCTATCTCATCAAAGTAGTGTTTTTGAGCATAAGCACAAAATACATTTGTTACACCAGGATCAAAACCACTTCCAAGTAGTCCCATAATCCCAGCCTCTTTAAATGCGGCATCTTTTTCCCACTGAAGCTTATACTCAAACTTCGCTTCATCAGGGTGTTCATAGTTTGCTGTATCTAAGTATGATGTTTTAGTCTCTATACAAGCATCCATAATTGTAAGGTCTTGATAAGGAAGTGCTACATTTATAACTATGTCCGCGTTTACTTCATTTATAAGTTTTACTATCTCTGCTGTATTATCTGCATCTAATGCTGCTGTCTCTATATTTGCATTTGGAAGTTCAGATTTAATAGCATCAC
>CAZPRE010000194.1:0-3438 GCA_964588875.1 uncultured Sulfurimonas sp.
AATTAGTTTGCCATCTTTAAATACTGGGAAATATCTTTGGTGCTCTTTCATAGAAACAATAATTACTTCTTTAGGAAGTCTTAAAAATTCTTCATCAAAAGAACCAATAAGTGGCATTGGGTTTTCAGTAATAGCCACAACTTCTTGGAGTAAATTTTCATCTACATCAATAGTGATACCATGCTCTGCCTCTAAAGAAGCAAAAGTCTCAAGTATATGCTCACGACGTTCATCAGGGTAAAGAGTTACACCACCGCGTTTAAGTCTCTCAAAATACTCTGTAGGACTTGCAATGCTCACTGCGTTAAAGTTACTGATACGATGTACAAAAGTAGTTTTTGCAGATTTTACTCCAAAAAGTTCTACGTCTACGAGTTGATTATCTAACATCACATTTACCCATCTTATAGGACGGATAAAGCTCTCACTAAGACTTCCCCATCTCATAGTTTTTCCAAACTCTAAAGATTTAATCCACTCGTTAATGATATCGTTTAAAAGAGTTGCAGACTCTTTACCTTTGAGATCTTTTTTGAAGTAAAGAACCTCTTTACCACCCTTCTCTCCTCGACCTATCTCAGAGAGTTCAACACCACACTTTTTAGCAAAACCATTTGCCGCTGGAGTTGGCTCACCATCTCTGTATGCTACAGCAATAGGAGCTCCAAAAAACTCTTGGGCACTATCAGCCTGACTTGTTGGGAACTCTCTATGCCAGATAACCAAACGACGAGGAGTAAAGTAAAATTCAAATTCACACATAAGTGAATTTTTCTCTAAAATAGCAGCATATTTTTTCTCAATATTTTTCAACTCTTTTAAAAGTGGAACTGCTGGAAGCTCTTCAACACCGATTTCAATTAGTAGTGGTTTTAACATATTTGGACTCTTTGTGTATTAATTGTCGCGATTTTATCTATATTTTGGTTAAAATATACTTTTTAAGAGGGGATATATATTGAAACACATTTTTTTATTTATACTCTTTATTTCATCTATACTAAATGCCACACCTACTATAAACATTACTACAGATGAGACCAAGCTACAAAATTTTCCATTAGAGTACTTTAAAGACGATACATTAAAAATGAGTTTGCAAGAGGTAAAGCATCAAAGTTTTATAACAGATACAAGTACCATCTCTCTAGGCATTTTTCAAGAGATTGTTTGGTATAGATTTAAACTTCAAAACTCTTCTAAAAAGAGTCAAAAAATATTTATACACAACGAAATCAGTAAAAATAATAGCTTACGATTTTTAATACTAGGGATGCTAATCTCTCTGGCTCTTTACCATTTTCTACTCTATATTAGTACCAAATACAAAGAGTATCTCTGCTACTCTTTATACCTAAGTACTGCTGTAACTTGGGAGGCTCTTCTCTCAGGCATACTTTCAAACAACTTTGGAATATACTTTGATGATATCAGTGAGAAATTTCTTCTATCTATCCTTCTTATGCCATTTTTTTTAACTCTCTTTTCGAAATCAATTTTTGATACTAAAACTAACTATAAAACAGAAAATAAGTTTTTAAATTCTGTTTTAATACTCTCTGGTACCACATTTATATTTGGATTTTTCAATCTTTACATAGCTCTTATATTCACCTCTTTTATCTATGTTTATATGTTTATTATTCTATTTTTTACAACTTTTTCGATTATGAAAAAAGGAAATCCTTTTGCCCTTACTTTTTTACTGACAAACACTATTTTTTCAATTTTTATGATGATAACAAATATGTACTATTTAGGATTTTTTAACTACTCTGTATTTATATTTAATAGTGCTAGCATAGGGGCTGTTTTAGAAGCACTAGTGCTATCGCTACTACTCTCATATAAAATTAAGTTCCTTCAAGAGCATGAAATAGAAGCAAATAAAGAACTAATATCTCATATTGAAAAATCTAGAAAAAAAGATAAATTACTTTTTACCCAAAATAAAATGCACAGCATGAGTGAAATGCTAGAAAATATTGCACATCAATGGAGACAACCACTAGCCCAAATGAATGCTTCTGTCTTAGTCATTGATAATATTTTATATGAAAAGTATAAGAATAAGGATGTAGAGATAGAAAAAGAGCTTATAAACATAGAAAATCTTACAAACTATATGTCTAAAACGATAGATAGTTTTAGAGGTTTTTTTGATAAGACTAGAAAGACTAGAAAGTTTTCTATTAAAAATCTAATAGATACTTCTATACTAATTCTTGGTAAAAGTCTAGAGAGTGATGCCATAAAGATTACCCAAGACATTGCATCAGACTTCCTATATGAAGGATATGAAAATGAGCTTCAGCAAGTTGTTCTTGTTGTCCTTAACAATGCTAAAGAGGCTCTTGATTTCAACAGAACAATTAATCCACAAATAAATATAAATATTGTAAAAATAGATGACAAATATAAAATATCAATATGTGATAATGCAGGTGGTATAGATAATAAGATCATTGAGAAAATATTTGATCCATATTTCACAACAAAGCATCAAAAACAGGGAACTGGTATTGGTCTATATATGTCAAAAATAATTATAGAAAGCAATATGAATGGAGAGATTAATGTACAAAACATTACTGATGGAGCATGCTTTAACATACTTCTTCCAACAGCAGAAGTTAAGGAATAAATATGAATGATAGAAAGAAGATTAGCGTACTTTATGCGGAAGATGAGACAGATATAAGAGAAAAATATTCTCAATTTTTAAAAAGATTTTGTACAGATGTTTATGAAGCTAAAGATGGTGAAGAAGCTCTTGAAATTTATAAAGAAAAAAGACCTGATATTATACTTGTTGACATCAGTATGCCCAAAATAAATGGTCTAGACTTAGTAGCAAAAATTCGTGAAAACGACCACAAGACTAAAGTTATTATGCTTACAGCACACTCTGATACTGAATACTTGCTAAACGCCACTAACCTAAAACTTACAAGATACCTTATTAAACCCGTAAACAGAGAAGATCTTACAAGCGCTCTTAATCTTGCAATAGACGAACTTAACAAATTTGATGTCTATTTCAAAAGCATCATATATCTAAAAGACAATCTTCACTGGGATAGTTCTTCAAGAGAGTTGTTTAGCAATAATTATTTAATTTCTTTAACAAAAAATGAAACTCTACTCGTAGAGATACTAATATCTAAACTGGATAAATCTTTTAGTTATGATGAAATAATCTATGAACTTTGGCCAGATGAATTTAGTGACAAACTCCCCGCCCTCAAGACTTTAGTTAAAGGATTAAGAAAAAAGCTTCCTGAAGATTTATTAGAAAACATACGCTCTGTTGGGTATAAACTTAAGCCATAGATATAAAATAAACCTTAAATAAGACAAACATACTCTCATTTATGATAATCATAAAGTTTATATAGTTACAATACCGAAACTTAAAAAAACACAAGGACCTAATAT
>CAZPRE010000195.1:0-3404 GCA_964588875.1 uncultured Sulfurimonas sp.
TTACATTTCTATAAGAATCACTAACATTGTTTATATGGTACTCTGCACTATAAATATTAGAGTCATCATAGATAGCATCCATTTTTGAATTTGGATAAAGTACATCATCACTTCTGTTTGCAGTTACACTTAAGCGCAATTCTTGATTTTCAAGAGTTGTAACAAAGGCTTTAGCCATGATACTTTTTTTCTTATATGCTGCCATATCATGGTCTTCTAGTTTATATCTAGGATCTGTTAGTCCAGTTAAAGATGGATTTGCCTCTTGATAATTATCAACTTGGTCAGCCATAGTATCACCATTACCATCTTCATACTGATCACTAGTTTCATAAGAACCACTGATTAAAACACGAACTATATCGTTACCGCCACTTCCAGATATTCCAACTTTTTTATAACCCCAAGAACCAAGACCAAGATTTAATTGACCCTGTGCCTTTTCTGTTGGTTGTTTCGTTGTGATTTTAACTCCACCACTCATTGTTCCAAAGTTAGTTACATCATAAGGACCTTCAATCACTTCAACTGTCTCGATTTGTGAAGCTAAAATATGAGATGTTGGTGGGTCCATTCTGTTTACACATGCACCACAAACTTTTGTTCCATCAACTTCGACAGATATATTATCACGTTTTTGTCCACGGATATAGATATCATTTGCGATACCACTACGACGACTCATATCGATACTAGGTACTTTTGTACTTAAAGCTTGAGCTAAATCTGCAGATGTTTGAGCATTCTCAGCTACTTCTGTAATAACTGTTGACTCTACACTAATTGGAGCTAAATGTACTTCTGCTACACTTAAGCTAGCTATAGCAATTAGCGATAATGGGATTATTCTATTCATAAATCTTACCTTAATTATTAATATTACAAAATAATATAAGTTTTATGTTACAGAAACGTTAATTGTTTGCTAATTGTTTGCTAAAATTCTCTTATGAGTAAAACAGACAGAGTAAAAAGAAAAATATTAATTGTTTTAGGTTTAAGCCTCTCGGCTTATTTTATGTATAGTGGAGTGGCTCTTTTAAACAAGGATGTCAACGCCACTAGCGAAGTTCATAGTAACACAATGCAGGGAACCGTGTTGACGGACGAGAATGCTGCAATCAATAGGTAAAACCTCTCTATCTTTAAAGGTGGTTTGAAAAATCTCAAGAGCTTCTTTATCTGTGGCTACACCATAAGTAGGAACTAAAACAGCACCATTTACAAAAAGAAAGTTAGCATAAGTAGCAGGGAGTCGTTCACCCTCAAAATAGACCGCGTTTGACATTGGTAGAGCTATTAGTTTTAAATTGTACTTTTGAGCTATGAGAAGAAGTTCTTTTTCCATAAGTTGTAACTCTTTGAAGTGCTCATCTTTTTCATCTTCACACTTAACATACATCAATGTATCTTCATTTACAAATCTTACCAAAGTGTCAATATGTGAGTCTGTATCGTCACCACTTAAGTAGCCATGATCCAAATAAAGTATTTTAGTTGCTCCAAACACCGCGTTTAGCTTTTGAGTAATTTGCAAAGAATTAAGATTTTTGTTTCTATTTTTGTTTAACATACATGCTGAGGTTGTAAGAAGAATATCTTTGCCATTAGACTCAACACCACCGCCCTCTAAAATAAAGTTGACAGTTTGCATCTCTTTGGAGTAATGTTTAGCAATAGTAGGGCTCATTAAGTTGTCTTTTGAGGCTTCAAACTTATCTCCCCAAGCACTAAATGTAAAGTCAAGAAGTTTTATTTCGTTATCTTCTTCTATACAAAGGGTAGAAGAATCCCTTGCCCATGTATCATCAGTTTTATACTCTATAAAAAAGAGATTTGTGTTTGTGTTAAAAAGAGACTTTACATCTTCTAAATCATAACAGATAACTAAACATTTCTGATATTTTATAATGGTGTTTATAATGTTTATAAAATTTATTTGTGCCTCTTTAAGGTAAGGTTTCCAGTCACTATACTCATGTGGAAAAATAATTTGTGTAAAACTTTGTACTTCAAATTCACTGATTAAACGCTTCATAGTGTATAATTCCTTCATGCCTTACATAACTTTAAATAAAAATAATTTTTTTAACAACCTCGATATTATCACTAAAAAAAGCCAAGATATAGATAAAGTAGCTCTTGTCTTAAAAGATAACGCTTATGGTCATGGAATACTTGAGATTGCCGTGATGGCACAAGAGTATGGAATAAAAAGAGCTGTTGTCCAAAACTACGAAGAAGCGAAAAAAGTAGCTCCTTATTTTGATTATATTCTTGTTTTAGCGGATTATTCACAAGAGAAATGTCCTAAGACTAGATATACGATTAATGATATAAGTACTCTTTCAAACTTTGCAAAGGGCACAAAAGTCGAGCTTAAAGTAGATACCGGAATGCATAGAAACGGTATAGTTATAGATGAACTCTACACCGCATTTGCTCGTATAAAAGAGCATGGGTTAGAACTTGAGGCTATTTTTACACATCATAGAAGTGCAGATGAGCTAACAAGTGAGTGGTTTTGGCAAAATGATGTTTTTAAAAAGATAAAAAAACACTCCCTTGAGTTAGCCCAAGAGTTTGGTTTTGGCCCTTTAAGGTTTCACTCTTGTAACTCAGCGGCTCTTTTTAGAGGTACCGCATTTAGCGAAGATATGGCAAGAGTTGGTATAGCTGCTTATGGTTGTATGGAACTTCCTACCATGGAGGAAGATGGCTTGAAGCCAGTACTTTCTCTCTATGCACAAAAGATATCAACACGCTACTTAAAAGAGGGTGGCCGTGTTGGTTATGGTGCTACTTATGAGGCTACAGGGCTAACCAAGGTTTCAAACTATGACTTTGGATATGGATCAGGATTTTTACGTTCATCTTCTCCCTCTTATGTTTCAGTAGATGGTTCAGAGTTAGCTGGAAGAATTTCAATGGATAATAGTTCATTTTTAAGTGATGCAGATGAGCTACTCATTTTTAATGATGCTAGAGTAGCGGCAAAGTTTGCCAACACTATATCGTATGAGGTTTTAACATCTTTAAAGCCAGAGATTAAGCGCTCTATAGTTTAAGACCTAAACTTGAGGCAAAATTAGAATAACTACTGCCAAAATCATCAATGGCAATTTTACACTTATATTTTATTCTAATAATAATCTTCTAGACTGCCAATATTTGTTTTTCCAATAGGGATTATGTATTGATGATACACTTACCCCATGTTTTGTACTAGCATGTATAAATTTATCTTTTTCGATTAAAATACCTACATGTCTTACATTATATGATGTCTTGAAAAAGATTAAATCACCCTCTTTTAAAGAGACTTTTTTGATAAAGTGACCTTTTTTAACCTGTTCTTTTGTAGTACGAGGAAGTCTAATATTAAAGGCATCGGAGTAGACACT
>CAZPRE010000196.1:0-3389 GCA_964588875.1 uncultured Sulfurimonas sp.
ACAATACATTTGTTTGTATCTTCTGAATCCATAAGACGGATGATTGCATCATCACGCTCAGACTCTTCGATTACATAGTAAAGTTGTTCAATGTCAGCGTTTGTAGTCTCACCCTTAGTGATAGAGATAAACTCAGGATTATCTAAAATTCTACTTGCAAGAGTCTTGATAGGCTGAGGCATAGTAGCTGAGAAAAGTAGTGTTTGACGGTTTGTTGGTAAAAATGAAAAGATTTCATTAATATCATCTAAAAATCCCATATCAAGCATCTCATCAGCTTCATCAAGTACAACCATTGATGGAGAGAAGTTACTTAGCATGTTTCTTTTTAAGATATCTAAAAGACGACCTGGAGTTGCAACAACTATGTGTGCACCACGCTCAATTAAATCAAGTTGACGCTTGTATGAACTACCACCATAAACAGTTACAGTTTTAACACCTAAGTTTCTACCATATTTGAAAAGTTCATCTGAAACTTGAGTAGCAAGTTCACGTGTTGGTGTGATAACTAACATCTGAACACCATCATTTAGTTTCATCATTGAGATTGCTGGAAGACCAAACGCGGCTGTTTTACCAGTACCTGTGTGTGCTTGTGCAACCATGTCTCGACCAGCTAGTACAAATGGTATAGCGTCCGCTTGAATAGGGCTTGGAATTGTAAAACCAGCATATTTAACAGCTTGTAGTACTTCTCTTTTTAGGTTTAAATCATCAAATGTGATTGAGTCTTGTTTTTGTAAATCTTCTTTTACTTCTTTAACGTCGTTTTGTGCGTTTTCTTGCATCATTATCCTTTTGATATACTAATAGGAGATGACACAAGTTGTGATTGCACTTTTGCAACACAGGGTATCTTCCCCTTAAAGTATTTCGCGAATTATATCTAAAAAATATTAAAATTACATTTAAGTAAACTATATTTAAGATTAGTTAAGTTTATAGTGCTACAAAAAGAGCGTGCTAAATTGGTAAAATTTGTCATATTGTCATTTTTTTAGAGAGTTTGTTTAAAAACTGTATAATTATTGTAATTTATTTTTAGGACTTTATTATATGCAGTTAGATTTATATCTAATACTCTCAATTATCTCTTTTATTTTTTTATTAGTCATACTTTATTTATATCTCAAACAAAAGGATATTAATCGTAATTATGCAGCTATAAATAGTGAATTAAACGAAGAACTTTTAGCTTTAAATGAAGAAAAAAATTCTCTTACTTTGAGCTATGCAGTTTTAAATACAAGATATGAAGAGGAGATAAAATCTTCAAGCGAAAAACTTATAGTACTTCAAGATGCAAAAAATGAACTCTCCCGTGAGTTTAAACTCCTTTCAAATCAGATTTTTGATGATAAATCAAAACAGTTTACATCCACATCAAAAGAACAACTTGAACTTATGTTAAAGCCATTTCGTGAGCAGATTAGCCTCTTTACTAAAGAGTCTCGCGAACAGTTTAATGTAGAAGCCAAAGATAGACACCTACTAAAAGATGAACTACTGCGTTTAAAAGAGATGAATGAACAGCTCTCTAATGATGCAATAAATTTAACAAATGCCCTAAAGGGTGAAAATAAGACTCAAGGTAATTGGGGTGAAATTGTTTTAGAGAGAATCTTAGAAGACTCAGGACTTAGAAAAGGTGTAGAGTATGAAACACAGGCTACACTTAAATCCCAAGAGGGTAGAATATATCGCCCTGATGTGATTATTCATATGCCAGACAAACGCGATATCATTGTTGATTCAAAAGTCTCACTTGTTGCTTATGAAAGATTTATGTCTACAGAAAATGAAGCACTTAAAAAACAATTCCTCCATGAGCATTTACTTAGTATAAAAAATCATATAAAAGAGTTGAGTATAAAGCAGTATGAGAAGCTAGAAGGAGTTAATACTCTTGATTATGTACTTCTGTTTATGCCTATTGAAGGTTCATTTCTTTTAGCATTGAGTGCAGATGGTGAATTTTTTAAAAATGCTTATGATAATAATATTTTAGTAGTTTCCCCTTCAACTCTGATGGTAACACTGAAGACGATTGAGCATATATGGAGAACACAAAAGCAAGAGGAAAATGCTAAAAAAATAGCTCAAGAAGCTGAGGATATGTATGATAAACTTGTTGGCTTTGTTGAGGATATGAAAAGTATTGGTGCACAGATTCAAAAAACGGGTGAGACCTATGACAGGGCTATGAACAAGTTAAGTACAGGTCGTGGAAATGTCATCAAACGTGCTAGTAATATGAAAGCATTAGGACTTAAACCTAAAAAAGAGTTAACCCTAGAAAGTAAGGATGATGAATGAAAATAAATATTAAAAAGCTTATACCCTATCTTATCGTAATCGTTCCACTTGCCTTAGTATTAACGGCTAGTTTCTTTATAACCACTTTTTATCTTGAAAAAGTAGCTACCTATTTTAATTCAGCAAAAGAGCGTTCGTTTAAAGAACATATTGACTCTAAAAAAGAGAAGAGCGAGATGTGGAGCAAACAGTTAAACCTTCTTTTTGATTATAAATACTCTAGAGTTGAATCAAGTGTAGAGCAGGAGTTAAAAGCAAGAATAGATATAGCACATAAGAGTTCTAGGTATATCTATGATAAATATAAAGGGAATAAATCAAAAGCTAATGTAAAAGAGAGAATTATCGATGCTTTGAGTCATATGAACTATGGGGATAATGAAAATTATATTTTTATAACTGACTATAGTGGAAACTCCATACTTCTTGGAAATCAAGATATAGATAAGAAAAATTTAACAAGCTATTTGGACGGAGATATAAGATCAATCATACTTGAAGAGATTCAGATGGTACGAAAAAACAGTGAAGGCTTTTTATATTCAACAAGTTCTATAGATAGTAAAGAAGAGATTATATTAGTAAAAAGTCTAGGTGCTTACGACTGGTTTATTGGAAGTGTTATGAAGCTAGATGCAAAAGAGGCTCAGATAAAATCGACACTGCTTGATATGGTTAGACGTATACCTATGGAGAGTTCCGATTTCATAGCTCTTTATGATGATAAAAAAGAGATATACCTCTCACCTAAAATTAATGATGAATTTGATGCTCAAGATTTAAATGCACTCTCTTCTTCTCTGTCAAAATCTCAAGGCTGGAATAAAAATATAGTAGAGGGGTATTACTACTATGATACATATTACAAACCTATGAACTGGCATCTTATATACGGTTTTGATACTGCTAATATGAGTGTAAAAGAAAGGCACAAGCAAAAAGCATTAAACGAGGTTCTTGATACCGAGTTTGAATTTATTCTAAAAGCTTCCGCAACAATAGTATTTTTTGTAGCTATCCTTTCTTTACTACTTTCAAGAAAAGTTAATGAAATTTTTAAACAGTATCAA
>CAZPRE010000197.1:0-3321 GCA_964588875.1 uncultured Sulfurimonas sp.
CTTCCTCTTCGAGATTATCATGATCATGATGAGTTCCTCCACCATGTCCATGTCCATTTGCTATAAAGTCTATAACTTTACCATCTTCATATATTGCAAAAAAAGCTGCTTGTCCTGTTCTTTTTACTACTGTTTTTTTATCTTCATCTACTGCTATTACTATTTTCATTATTTTTCCTTGTCTTCTAAATTGTTTTCTAAATGTTCTATATTCATTCTTGTAAATTTATAACTTACATATATAACAAAGGGCCAAAGTGCATACCAAAGTAGTCCATTAATATAACTAATATCTTCCATTTTATCTCCTAGTATCTATGTGAGTCTGACAAAATCTCATCAGCTGTAATCTTATCTCTATCCATTGATTTCCATACAAAGTAAACATATGCAAGTATCATCGGAACCATTAAAGATACATAACTCATCACTTCTAAAGTGTAAAGACTTCCTGAACTATTTTGTATATTTAAAGAGCTCTGTAGGTCTACTAAAGATGGATAAATTGCCGTGTTATTAAAACCTAAAAGACTTAGTATAGTCGTGATTGCTATAACAGTTCCTAGACCACTAAACCAGATACCTTTATCTGAGTTTTTTAACAGAGTAATAAACAGTGCGTAAAAAATCAAAACAACCCCAAGAAGAAGTGTTACGACTAAAAGAGGTGTCTCTAAAAGATTTGTTAAGAACTTATACTCAACTACTTTAAAAATACCGTCTTTATACTCAACACCACTTAGGAGTAAAAGCATAACAGCAACAATAAGAAAAAATCCAACAAAAAGAGCTGCATCAACTATAAGTTGTTTTTTTGCACGAGCGATAATAGCTTCATGATCAATGTTATTTAAAAAATAGAAACTTGCTTGCATACGTGCAAGAAAAAATAGAGTAAAACCAAGTGCTACATTGAAAGGATTTAAAACTGCTTCTAGTCCATAAGTAGGTTCTACCCAAGATGATAAGTTCATATCACTTTTAATAAAGTTACCACCTGTAAAGAATGTTCCTAAAGCTACACCTATTAAAATGATTCCAAGTGAACCGTTTATATATAAGAATATTTCATAAGTTTTTTGACCTAAAAAGTTGTTTGGTTTGAGTCTATACTCATATGACACCGCTTGAATAATAAAACAAAAAAGTATAATCATCCAAACAAAGTATGCACCACCAAAACTCACTGCATATAAAAGAGGAAACGCTGCAAAAAGTGCTCCTCCAAACATAACTAATGTTGTAAAGGTAAGCTCCCATTTACGACCGAGTGAGCCGATAATGATACTTTTCTCATCTTCATTTTTAGCGAGTGTAGTTAAAAGTGTTTGACCACCTTGAACAAATGCCATAAACGCGAACAATCCACCAAGAAGTGCGACTAAAAACCACCAGTACTGCTGATATGTAAGTAATTCAAACATTAATGTTGCTCCATCCCTTTTTTAATCTGTGTAAACATAATCTTGATCTCTGCTATAAGTAAAAAAGTAAATATCGCAGCAAACATAAAAAATGTAATTTGTACAGCTCCTGTTGCCAACTGTGAAGTTGCCATTCCTACAGGAAGCATATCTTGAATCGCCCATGGTTGACGACCTACTTCTGCAACTATCCAACCCATCTCTCCAGCTGTATATCCTAATGGAATAGACCAGAGAGCCGACCATAAAAGAAGCTTCTGTTTTTCTAGTTTGTTTACCATAGAGAAGTATAAAACAAAGAAGAAAAGAGCTAAGAACCAAGATCCTAATCCAACCATTAAATGGAAACTATAAAAAGTTATTGCCACATTTGGGATGATATCTTTCTCATCTTTTAGGTATCCATAACCAAAATATTTTTCATTTGCTCTAAAGACATTTAAATACTCTTGTGCTTTAACATCATCTTTAAGCTTTTTAGCTTCTTTATAGTGTTTAAGAGCAGTTATTGCTATCTTACCCTTGGCTATCTTATCTTTAGCAGGTTCTAGCTTATGCTCTTCGTGAACATCTCCATATACTAACTCATTGATTCCGGGAACATAAGCATCTATATTATGAAAACCTAAAAGTGAGAGTGCATATGGAACTTCTATACTCCATACAAACTCTGGTTTATCATCTCCTATCTCTTTATCTGGAGTCAACTGACCGATAGCTACGATACTTGCACGTTCATGACCATCATATAGCCCTTCCATCGCTGCAAGTTTTGCTGGTTGATACTGAGCTACTTGATGTGCTGACTCATCACCTGAAAGAACTAAGAACATCGATGTTAATAGTCCAAAAGTAGCACCAACAACGATACTTTTCTTCGCTTTGATTACATCTTTGTTTTTAAGAATAAAGTAAGCACTAATTCCTACAACAAAGAGTGATCCCATAACATAACCACTTGCTATGGTATGTAAAAACTTCGAGTAAGCAGTAGGGTTAAAAATAACATCCCAAAAACTACTCATTTCAAATCTTGCACTATCAGGATTGAAAGTCATTCCAACAGGATGTTGCATCCAGCCGTTTGCTACTAGAATCCATAGAGCAGAAAGGTTAGAACCAATCGCAACTAACCAAGTAGAAACAAGGTGCATTCTTTTACTTACTTTATCCCAACCAAAAAACATGATTGCAAAGAAAGTAGATTCCATAAAAAAGGCCATAAGACCTTCAATAGCTAATGGAGCACCAAATATATCTCCAACAATCCATGAGTAATTTGACCAGTTAGTACCAAACTCAAACTCCATGATAATTCCAGTTGCTAAACCGATAGCGAAGTTAATCGCAAAAAGTGTCATCCAAAACTTTGTTATCTCTTTCCAGACGACATTACCAGTCTTAACATATATAGTCTCCATAATTGCTATTATAAATGAGAGTCCCAATGTTAATGGTACAAATAGCCAGTGATATAAAGCTGTAAGTGCGAACTGTGCACGTGACCAGTCTACTAAAAGTGTGTCTTCCATAGTTATCTATTTCCTTGTGTTAAGTTTTCAAGCACATGATGTGAACGCTCACTATCTGTACTAAAGTTTGTTTTTAAAAAGTTTGGAAAGAAAAATATCTTCATAATCAATATAAAAACTATAAATTTAAAAGCTATTATCTTCCATAATAATTTACCTGTAGTCATGTTTCTAAAACCATCTATATAAATATAAATGAAGTGTTTTAAATTTTTGCCTATACTCTGCATCAACATTTATAAATCTTATTAAAAGATTGTATATCTAAAATGTAAAAAGCCTAAAATATTTTCCATATCTTTAATAACTTTTTCCATTACATCACCCTCACGAGTTCCTGCAAACAGTCTAGCCATTACATAACC
>CAZPRE010000198.1:0-3301 GCA_964588875.1 uncultured Sulfurimonas sp.
TTTAATTGTCCCCATATTGGACCAAACCCACCAGTAGCAAGAAAAGAAATAACTGCTGCCCCTAAAATATAGTAGACATATTTATTAAGACTCTCCTTTTTAAAAACAAAATACGCGCCCAAAACCAATGCCAATCTAAATATTCCATCAACATTAATCATCGCAAACATCATAATTGCTAAGAGTTTATAGTTAAAAATATTTTTTCTATCAAATACAAGTGTATATAGTAAAATCAATCCAAAAAATGAGAATTCTAAAGAGTAGCTTTGAGGATACCACCATCTATAAACTAGTATATCAAGTGCTGCGATAAGAAGATATTTTTCCTCTTTTGTATCTATAGCCCAGATAATAGACCAAAGTAAAAACATCGGAAGAACAATATTTAGCATATCAGTATCAAAGTAACCCACCATTGTGCGGTTATAATAACTCCAAGCTATTGAAGCTAAAAGAGCGGCTATAAGACCCATCTCAAGGTTTTGTAAACGTTTTGCAATTAAAATAATTGGGATAACAACTAAAGAGCCGAGAAAGACTGGTAGATAAAGTATAACACTCTCAAAAGAGAGTGGTAATATCTTGGCAAAAAAGGCTGTTAGTATTGACCCTGCACTTTCAATAGGTGAAAGATCATTGGCTTGAGAGACCCCACCTAGTATATCTCTAGCACCCTCAGCCCAAAAATACCCATCATTAGTATTTATCATAAACTGACCATTAAACTTAAAAGCTTCATAGTCTCCAAACTGATAAACCCAAATAAGACGCATTAGGACTGAAAAAGAGAAAGCGATTAAAATGTAAAGCAGTGTAAGTTTTGTTTCTTTTGTAAGACTATTCAAATGTGGCACCTTGTTTGTAAAAATCTAATTTCTTGTTATAACTATTAATATCTGATATTTTATCATATTTAAGTGCACCTTTGAGGAGTAAAGTGTATTTTTTTACTAATGTTTGTGCTATCAAATCTCTCTTTGCGCCAGAAAATGTATAAATCTTCTCTAAAGACTGGACTCTAAACCTATCCATTCCCCAATGCTTCACACTTAGCTGATCTTCATCTCCACCATATTTAGCGATAAGTTTTTTATCTACTAGTCCTATTTCATTCTCTAGTGCCACTCTTAGCCATAAATCATAATCTTCACATACCTCTAGGTTTTCGTCAAAAACTCCAACTCTTTCTAGGAGGGTTTTGTGAATCATAGTAGCTGATGGAGCGATTATACAGTGAGACAAACACTCTGTAAATATTTCCCCACCAAATTTACGAAACTTTTTAGGAACTTTTACTGCAACGCCATCACGAATCCATTTCTCATTTGTATAACTCATAAGAGTTTTAGGGTTATTTTTATGAAAAGTCACTTGCTCTTGAAGTTTATTTTCATGCCACTCATCATCAGAGTCTAAAAATGCTATCCACTTGTTTACAGCTTTTTTTATACCTAAATTTCTAGCAGATGAAACGCCACTATTATTTTGGTAAAAATATTTTATGTTAGGGAAATCTTCTTGAATTTGCGCAGTGTTATCACTTGAGCCATCATCTATAACTATGACTTCAAACGCGGGGTAACTTTGAGCATAAACGGATTCTAAAGCCCGTTTTAAAATGTGGTAACGGTTATAAGTTGGGATTACAACCGAAACACTTACCACTCTTTTATTTCGTTATAAACGCTGTCTCTCTCAACTGGAGTAAAGCCACTGTTTTTTATAAGTGCTGTGAATTCTTCTACATTAACACCATTAGCACTCTTCGCACCAGCAGCTGAGTTTATAGACTCTTTCTCGATTGTACCATCTAAGTCATTCGCCCCAAACTCTTGAGCTACAAGAGCAAGGTTTACAGTTGAAGTAACCCAGTAGGCTTTTAAGTGAGGAACATTGTCTAGTACTAAACGCGAGACTGCCATAGTTTTAAGAATCTCGTTTGCCGTTATTGGAGCTTCTATATTAAGGTAATTATTTTCAGTTTGATAGACAAGAGGAATAAAACAGTTAAACCCACCTGTAATATCTTGCAAGTCACGAATTCTCATCATATGGTCTATTCGGTTTTCACGAGATTCTACATGACCAAAAAGCATAGTTACATTTGATTTCTTACCGCGTTCATGCCATTTTCTATGAATCTCTAACCATTGATCAGAAGTCACTTTACCTTTACAAATTTTATCCCTAACTTTTTCGTCAAAAATTTCAGCACCGCCTCCAGGCATAGAGTCTACACCATTTTCCACCATAAGGTCTAAAACCTCGTCATAAGTGAGTCCATGATGACGAGATAAAAAATCAACTTCTGCTGCAGTGAGTGCTTTTACATGCAGATGAGGGTACTGCGTCTTAATCTTTTTAAAAATACCTAAGTACCAATCAAGAGTAACATTAGGGTTATGAGCCGAAACTATATGAACCTCTTTAGCATCATGTTTATCTATCTCATCTACAATCTTTAAAATTTCTTCATGACTCATAGTGTATTCATTTGGGTTCTTTCTATTTGCAGAGTATGCACAAAAAAGACAAATATCTGCACATACATTTGTAGGATTAATATGGCGATTAATATTAAAGTAAGTTTTTTTACCATGAAGTTCTTGACGGCGTTTATCTGCTAAGTCACCAAGCTCGAAAAAGTCCATATCGTAAAGTTTTAGTGCTTCTTGAAAATCTATTCTATTATTCATATCTATTTAGTTACCTTTAAAAACACTCTTTATAGTCCTGGCGCTTTCCACATTGAAGTCGTGATATTATCATCTACTAACTTTAGTTGCGCTTCATAAGCTCTCTGCCATTTGATTTTAATCTCATCATAAAGTTTATGATTATCCATATTTGGTTCATAAGTTTTGTCCCAAACGACCAACTCTTTTGCTGCTTCACTCAAGTTTTTATAAACGTCACACCCTACTCCAGCAGCCATTGCCGCTCCAAGCGCTGTAGCCTCAGTTACCTTTGGAATTTTAACCTTGCATCCAGTAACATCTGAGAGTATTTGCGACCATAAAGTACCTTTAGAAGCACCACCAGCAAATACTATCTCTTCTATTGTTGTCTGAGAAAATTCTTTGATTTTATCTAAGTTTATACTTGAAACTATAGCCGCGTTTTCTTGTAGACTTCTAAACATTGAAGCCCTATTACAGATCTCTGGGTCTATAGAAAGATTTAAAAAACTAGGTGCCGCATGATACCACTTCCCATACTTCATAGAGTCTGAAAATATCGGCATAATTCCATAAGAACCAACTGGAACCTTTGCTGCTTTTTCTTCTAAAACCTCATA
>CAZPRE010000199.1:0-3278 GCA_964588875.1 uncultured Sulfurimonas sp.
CATCTGCAAGATTAGGTATCTCTCAGCCTGCTGTTACTCAACAAATCAAGTTTATAGAAGAATACTTAGACACTAAGATAGTTGAACGTAAAAAGAATGGTATTTTACTTACTAAAGAGGGTGAAGACCTTTATCGAATTGCACAAAGACTTGAAAAATCTATATCAAGCAGTGAAAAAGAACTACTCAAAATTATAAATAAAGAGTTCACTTTTGTTATGGGTTCATCATTTGCCATTGGAAATTATATACTTCCAAACTACCTGGGCGAGATTAAAAAAAGAATTGATAACGAAGTCTTTATGAATGTTGCTCTCTCATCTGAGATTATTGATCAACTTGAAGATAAAAAAATCGATCTAGCACTTATTGAATCTCCTGTGTTTAGAGATGGAATTATCTATAGAGAATGGGTAGAAGATGAACTTGTTGTATTTTCAAATCAACCACTTAAAAAGCACCTCTCCGCTGAAGACTTACTAGAGTGTGATTGGATCTGTCGTGATGAAGGATCTCATACGAGAAGACTGACTGCTGAAGTTTTTGAAGAGATTGGCGTTCAGTGTAATAACTTTAATGTTATTGCAGTCCTTGCTAGTCCAACTGCTATCAAAGAGACAATTACACATGCTGATAAAAACTCTGAGAGACCTCTTGTTTCTATCATGTCAAGACATGTAATAAAGTCAGAGCTTAATAATGGTACACTCTTTGAAGCAAGACTTAAAAACTATAAAATAGAGAGAAAATTTTACATCGCTTACTCAAAAGAGCGAAAACATGATGCTTTTGTAGACAATGTTGTAAACTATCTACTTTCACTCAATAAAATATAAACTTTCAACTTTCCCCTTTTAAGGGGAATAATCAAAACACTTTTATTTAATAAATTTTGAATTTTCTGGATTGGCTAAAAAAGATGCCATTGAGTTTTCAACGCCCTCACCACTTGGTTTTTCTTCTACTTCTTTAACTTTTTTATATACTGATAGATTAATAAAAACAGGTGATTCATCTATGATAACCTGCATAACACTAAGTAGTGGAACACTTACAATGCTTCCAAAGTTATCAGCTCCAAAACCAGCTTCAAAAATCAGATAATCACCTTCAATACGTGCTGTTTCAAATGTATAACCAGCTAAAAAGAAAAGTGTTAATGGACGAAACTCAGAGTTTATACTCTCTGGAAGTTCTGGTTCAAAAGAACTCTCTTCAATCTTACAAAGAATACCAAAATTTTGTTCTTTGGCAAAAAAATGAATAATCAAATCCTGAATGCTTTTTTGCATGATAAGTGCAAATTCTCTATCTTCTATTACGTTTTCTAACAAAATAGTTCCCTTATATTCTCTTGTGCTATTATATCAAAATCTACCATCGCATTTAAGAGTGCCACTTCTTTATACTCATATATCTCATCTATATGTATATCTTTTTCAATAATTTCACCATTTTCTAAAAGCCTTGCTCTTGTCGTACCTTTTAAAAGTGGTTTTCTCGGTGTGTACCAAATATCATCTTTTAAAAGTGCAATATTTGCAATACTAGTATCAGTGAGTAGAGAGTTTTTAACAATGAGAATTTCATCGTATCTTCCTCTTCTTGCAAAAAGAGCATTTATTTCCTCTCTATCTGCTGACTTAATACTGTACTCAATCTCATCATCAAAAATTATTTTTAGACGAGAAACACTGCGTTTAATATACTCATGATATGTCACTTCTATCTTATCAGTAGTATAAATCAACCTACATCTATAAAGACCAGATTTAGGAGGAGTTATAAATTTTGAGAGAGTTTTATATGTACTTATCCCAAGAGATGCTAAGACACTTTCATAACGTTTTTGATGATATTCAAGATTAAAAACTTCACCATCTTCAATCTTGATAGTTTCTAAGTAGGAGTTACTCTTCACTAAAAAGCGCTGTACTTAAATATCTTTCACCCGTATCACAAAGGATTGTTACAAGTGTTTTACCTGCAAACTCTTTACGAGCGGCGACCTGCATTGTTGCCCATACATTTGCGCCAGCTGAGATTCCTACAAGTAGGCCCTCCTCTTTTGCTAACATCTTAGCGGTTTTAATGGCATCTTCGTTAGATACTTTTATAACTTCTGAATAAACAGTTGTATCTAAGATATCAGGAACAAATCCCGCTCCAATACCTTGAATCATATGTGGTCCACCACTCTCACCCGATAGAACTGCAGAAGCCTCAGGTTCAACTGCAAAAATAGCGATATTTAAAATCTCTTCTCTTAACACTTTTGAGGTTCCTGTAATTGTGCCACCTGTTCCAACCGCTGCGACAAAAGCATCTAACTCTTTGTCTGTATCACGAAGTATCTCTTTTGCAGTAGTAAGCATATGAATTTCTGGATTTGAAGGATTTTGAAATTGCTGAAGCACTATAGAGTTTTCTATCTTCGCGTTTAGCTCCTCAGCCTTAGCGATCGCTCCATTCATCCCTTTTGCTGCAGGAGTTAAAACTAGCTCTGCCCCAAGAGCTTTTAAAAGATTACGTCTCTCTATGCTCATAGACTCTGGCATAGTTAAAATGAGTTTAATCTTTTGAGCTGCACAGTTTGCTGCTAATGCTATACCAGTGTTTCCACTCGTTGGCTCGATAATTGTCGTTCCCTCTTTTATAAGACCTTGCTCTTGTGCACGTCTAATCATGTTAAAACCTATTCTATCCTTTACGGATGATGTAGGGTTCATAAATTCACATTTGCCTAATATTGTAGCTCCAGTGAGTTTTGAGGGTGTATTTAATCTTACTAAGGGAGTATTGCCAATTAAATCTGTAATATTACTTGCTATATTCATATATAATTCCTTTTATTAAAATGATTTTACTACAAATGAGGTAAACATAGCGAACTATATAAGCGATGGGAAAAAATTAATGAATGTTGAGTATGATGATATTCCACAAATAAACGACACTGTTGATTCAATCAGAGTTCTATCGAGTGATAAAAGAGCTGAAGATGACAATGCACTGTTTTTGTTAAAATTAGTTAAATGGTGCGATCGGAGGGATTTGAACCCTCACACCGTTAGGCACGAGCCCCTCAAGCCCGCGTGTCTACCGTTCCACCACGATCGCATTGTATAAAAAAGAAAAAAGGCTTTAACTCTTAAAGAGTTAAAGCCTTTGAGGGTATTTAAGCAGTTCAAGGGTATCCAGTTTTCTAACGAAAACATCGAAGACCCCTAATCAACTAAAAATCTCAAGAAATTGAAATTTTTTTAACGTTGATTAGC
>CAZPRE010000200.1:0-3262 GCA_964588875.1 uncultured Sulfurimonas sp.
ACCCAACCCTCTATGACATAATCAACATCCCTGGGAATATAGAGTGGTGTTGTAAGAGACTTTACTAGTTTAGCAGGTGTTTTAGTAATTAAACCATACATTAAAAGTTCATTTACACCATAAGGAAGTGGTGCAGTTGCACACCATGTATAGAGTGGGTCACCACCTATTGCAATACTAACTGGCATCTTTTTTCCAGCTTTTTGATACTGATCAAAAAAGTGTGAAGAGTCCTTGTGAATTTGCCAATGCATTCCAAGACGGTTTTTATCATAAACTTGAAGTCTATACATTCCAAGGTTCACCATCTCACCATCAAGTGATTGTGTATAAACCTGACCCATTGTTATAAATGGTCCACCATCTTGTTCCCAAGTTGTAAGTACAGGAAGTTTGTAAAGGTCTATATCATCATTAAGATATTTTATAGCCTGACAAGCACCCTCGCCTTTTAACTTTTTTGGAAAAATATTTTTAAGTTGGAACAGTTCACCCGCTAAAGAGATTTTATTCATTAATCCTGAAGGTGGTTTCATATGAAGAAGTTTTGTTATTTCATCTGCGATAGACTCGATTGTTCGACCAAAAAGAAGTTCACAACGAGAGTAAGAACCAAATACATTCATAAGTACTGGTTCTTCAAACTTTGTATCACTTTTTTTATCTATAACATTTGTAAAAAGAAGAGCTTTACCACCATCTTTTTTCTTTATCTCCGCATATGCCAAATGTGGAATTTCTAAATATATATCTAGCTCTGCATCAATAACTTTTAATTCATCGTTTTTTTTTAATAGCTGTATAGTTTTTTTCATAGTTTATCTTCTCTTATAGTCTCTGTGGCATCTCATCTTTAAACGCTATTTTTTCTGCATTCTTTAACAACTCTAATGCACCTGTTTTTATCATCTTCTCAGCTAATTCTAAGCCAATATTATGAGAGTTTTCAACACTTAGGACAATCTTTTCATGCATAATATTGGTACCATCAGGAAAACCAAGCATAACTCTAAAAGTCACTTCACCCGCATTTATTACAGCGTTACAAGCAACTGGAGCTGAACAACCAGCTCCTATTTTAGAAATAAAATCACGCTCAATTTGTGTACATATAAAAGTATTTTCATCTTTAAGAGACTCTGCAATCTCTAATATTTGAGGGTTTCCACTTACTATTTCTATTCCTAATGCTGCCTGACCCATCGGTGGTATCATCATATCAAGAGATAACTTATCTGTAAATGGAACATCTTTAAGTAAATCTAATCTATGAAGTCCTATCCAAGCAAGGATAATAGCATCATACTGCCCTTCACTAAGTTTTCTAAGTCTTGTATTTACATTTCCACGAAGATCTTTTACTTTTAGGTCTGGTCTTTTTTGAAGAAGTTGCATTCTTCTTCTAAGACTTGTTGTACCAACAACTGCACCCTGCGGTAGGTCATCAAGAGTTGCATACTTATGAGATAAAAACACATCGCTTTGGTCTTGTCTTTGTGTAACAGCAACTAACTCTAAACCCTCAGGTATATAAGTAGGCACATCTTTAAGAGAGTGAACCGCAATATCTGCATTTCCAGCTAACATTTCATCCTCAAGTTCTTTAGTAAAGTGACCTTTACCACCGATAAGTGCCAATGGTTTATCTAAAATCTTGTCTCCATTACTTACTATCTTGTTTAACTCTACTTTTATCTCTGGGTATGAAGCTTCAATTCTATCTTTAATATGATATGCCTGCCAAAGTGCTAAATCTGAAACTCTTGTTGCTATTGTTAATGTTTGCATTATTTCACTTTCATATATTTGCGTTTCGTTTTATCAATTTTTCCATCAAAGAACATTGTTGGAGTACCACCAACCATAACATTCTCAGCAATTTTTAAATCACTTTTCATATGCTTTTGTACTTTAGCAGATTTTAAATCAGCTGGTGTAATATTTGTTCCTAATCCCTTATTAAATGCTTTAAGAATTTTTTTCACATCTCTTTCTTTAGCGTTTACTTCTACTTTATAAAGTTTAAGAACTACGTCTTTTTCACCTTTAATTTCTGCTGCTATTGCTGCTTGAGATAATTCAATTGCCGCCGGATGTATACGTTCTAATGGGAAGTGATAGTAATAGATTGCAAATTTATTAGGACTCTTTTTCATAAAGTCTATCGCTTCTGGTACAAAACCTCTACAAAAAGGGCATAGTGGATCAGAGAAAATCACTACCTTATGTTTCGCATTTGCATTTCCATAAATAAGATTCTCTTTTTTATAGTAACTCTCTTTAAATTTTGGCGAAACTTCATCAGCTAAGTTCTCTCCGCTTTGCATATCAGTAAGCTCTTTTGTAATAATTCTACCATTTGTAAACCATATCATCTTCTGTTTTAACTTACGAGTTCCTTTTTTTTCTTTAACAGTAGCATCTAGAGTAACGATCAGGGCATCCCAACCTTTAAGTTTTTCAACTGGTATTTTTTCAATAATTTGAACTTCTATTGCCACTATATTTGGGTTATTGCTAAAAGAGTCCTCTAAAAAATCTTCAACTTTTTTATTTTGACTTGAGGCGAGAAGAACGCTACTTAATAGAAGTGTTGTCGTTAATAATTTCAACATCGATAACATTTGGATCCTTTTGAGTATTTATATTTTCATAATTTTTACTTGTATTACAGCTACCAGATTTTACATTATAACGGTTAACAAGCATACTCGTTATGACACTGAACTGCATCAGTATTCCTATTATATCTGTTAGAAAACCAGGCATAATTAAAAAAATTGCACCTATGAGTGTAAAAAGATTTAACTTTTGAAACTGTTCTAAGTCAATACAGTTGTAAGAGACTGCTGTTAAATTTTCAACAAGTGTTTTTCTAAAGTTTAAAAGTATTGATATACCAATAAACGCAGTCATTATTATTTCGAGAAATGTCATCAAGCCACCTATGCTTGATGAGATATTAACAGAGATTAAAACCTCTAAAAATAGATAGACTACAAAGTAAAGCATTTTATATTAGTTCCATAATTTTTGAAATAATTTCTGAACTTGCAACTGTAGTTTTTTCTTTTGTAGCTCTATCAAAAATCTGAACATTGCCATTTGCAAGCTCTTTACCAATAATAATCGTATATGGAAAACCAATAAGTTCGGCATCTTTCATCTTAAAACCAAATCTATCTTTTCTATCATCAACCATCAATTAAACACCAGATTCATTTAGTTTTCTATATACAAATTCGCCTAAAGAGTTTTGCTC
>CAZPRE010000201.1:0-3221 GCA_964588875.1 uncultured Sulfurimonas sp.
TGGTGAAAAAATGGATAAAGATAGATTCCGTCAAGGTTTAGGTGGGCTAAAAGTAGCTTACGAAGAAGTATTAAATAGAATTTTAGGAAAATAGCAATGACAACAGCAATAATAAATGTATCTTTAAAAGCCGGAGTACTTGATTCTCAAGGTAAGGCAGTTCACCATGCTCTTGATTCTCTTCACTTTAAAAGTGTAAGTGATGTTCGTGTTGGGAAGCAGATAGTTATTAAACTAGATACAGACAACAAGACTACAGCAATGGCTGAAGTTGAGAAAATGTGTGAAGAGATTTTAGCAAACACAGTAATCGAAGACTACAAGATAGAGCTAATCTAATGAAAGTAACAATTTTACAGTTTCCTGGAACTAACTGTGAGTATGATACACAGCATGCTTTTGAAGGACTTGGGGCTACAACTGAAATAGTTTGGCATAAGTCTCAAACGATTCCAGCAGATACAAATTTACTTGTTGTTGCTGGTGGTTTCTCTTATGGAGATTATCTAAGAAGCGGTGCTATTGCAAGATTTTCTCCGGTTATGAAAGCTGTGACTGAGTATGCAAATAACGGTGGAAAAGTTCTTGGAATCTGTAATGGTTTTCAAGTTTTAACAGAAGCTGGATTACTTCCAGGTGCTCTTAAACGTAATAATGGACTCCATTTTATCTCTAAGCACCACACTCTTAAAGTCCAAAATAACGACAATATCTTTTTAGAAAAACTAAATAATGGTGATGTTGTAAATATTCCTATTGCTCATCATGATGGAAACTTTTTCATTGACTCTGATGGTCTTAAAGACCTATATGCAAACAATCAAGTTCTTTTAACTTACTCAGATGAAGATGGTACAGCAAAAAACCCTAATGGTAGTGTTGACTCTATTGCTGGTATCTGTAACAAAGAGAAAAATGTATTTGGTCTTATGCCTCACCCCGAACGTGCAATGGAATCTATTTTAGGTTCAGACGATGGTGTAAAAATGCTACAAGGGTTCTTAAGCCTATAATGAAACTATTTTTACTATCGCTACTTCTTCTTTCATCTTTATTTGCGAATAAAGTTTTATACTCCAAATATGATGAGATACCTCAAAGGGTAGTAAAGGGCGAAATATTTAATGTAACCCTTAAAACACTCTCTACAGTTAAAAACTTCGATGATATAAAATACAAATTCACAAACCATCAAGGACTAAAACGTCTTAATGAAATTCCACATAGAGAGTATGTTGGAAAATATATTCTTGATAAGTTCTACTTTCTCACAACCAGAGCTAATGTAAAGCTACCAAATGTAGAAATTTCTTTAATCGCTGATCAAGAGTATGAAGCCACTTCTATCATCGGTGAAAAATTAAATGTTATTAGTTTAAATCCAAAACGAAATTACTCCAATATTATTGCAAACTCTTTTGAACTTGTAGAGTATAAAACGACTGCATTTGATAAGAAAAATAATATAATTGTATTTGTTGCTAAGGCTACAAATACAACTATAGGAAGTATGAAGTTTAAAAATGTCTCAAAACAGGGAATTGAATCTAGCACAGACTCTTATCTAGATTCGAGAATTACTTATTTTGTTATAGTTGATAAAAAAGTAGAGAACTTCTCATTTTCCTACTTTAACCTTATTAAAAATAGGTTTTTGCTTGTAAACATACCTATTGTCGTTGATGATGATAGTGTTACAACGCAGAGTGATCTTAAACCTAAGGACCAATCACACGATAGAATAAAAGCAATCATTGCAGCAGTTATTGCACTCGTCGCGTTTATATTTATTGTGATAAGAAAAAAATATGTTTATCTTGTCTTTATTTTAGTGCCTATTGCATATATTATATATATTACAATTCCCTCTAAAGAGATCTGTATTAAGGCTGGATCCCAAATACATCTACTACCTGTAGATAATGGTACTATTTTTGAGACTACAACAAGTGATTATTACTTACTCCAAGAGGGTAATGTAGAAAAATTTATTAAAGTAAAACTACAAAATGAAAAAATAGGATGGGTTAAAAATGAAGATATTTGCACACGTTAGTTGGTTAATAGCAACTATAATTATCTTTATGGCGATAGCCCTATCTATAGTTTTATTTCCTCTCCTCCCTCGTCCAATCCCAAGAAAAATCTCCACTTGGTTTATTCGTTTAACAACATTTTTCACAACAGAGATAAAAGGGGAAGAGGATATGTCTGCACAGATGTATCTTCTCAATCACGAAAGTGATATGGATATTGGTGTTATGGAAACAAGCACTTCAAGAGACTTAGCATGGGTTGCTAAAAAAGCTCTCTTTGATGTTCCATTCTTTGGTCTAGCAATGAGTCTGCCTGAAGATATAGAAATAGAAAGAGAGAGTAAAACATCTCTAGTTAAACTCCTTCGAGCAGTTAAAGATAGAGTTGACAAAAAAAGAGTTGTAACCATGTTTCCAGAAGGGACAAGAACAAAAAATTGTCGTATGTTACCATTTAAAACTGGGGCTAAATTTGTTGCTGATAAATACTCTTTGAAAGTTCAACCTGTTGTTCTTGTAAATACTAGTGCTTGCTATGACATCAAAAGATTTTACTTCAGACCTAAAACTGTAACCATAGTTTTCATGGAACCTTTTATTGCAAGTAAGGATGACAAAGATTGGTTAAAAGAGTTAAGAGTTAAAATGCAAAAGGTATATGATGATGAGCTGGCAAACACTTCTAGCTATAGGTAGTGGCGGTTTTATTGGTGCCGTTTTACGTGCATATTTTAATGGACTAATTTCCCATAGATTCCCTCATGAACTCCCATATGGAACACTTGGAGTTAATCTTATTGGTAGCTTTATCATGGGTCTTTTAGTGGCATACTTTATGTATACAACTGTTTTTTCAATACATGCAAAATCTTTTCTCTCTACTGGAATACTCGGAGCGCTTACAACCTACTCAACATTTGCGATTGAGAGCTTTTTACTTCTTGAGGGTGGGCACATTCTTCTAGCAATAGCTAATGTCTCGCTAAACGCGATTGGTACTATTGTAATGGCTGGTGGTGGTTTCTATCTATCAAAATTTATTTTTCTTAAATAATTATAATTTCATCTGCACACCACTGTGCTAACTCCATATCATGAGTTATAAGTAACATTCCCATACTATCAAGGCTTTTCATTAAGCGACTCATAACTTCTAACTGAATTACATTATCAAGTGCTGATGTA
>CAZPRE010000202.1:0-3191 GCA_964588875.1 uncultured Sulfurimonas sp.
CGTCGGGCTCATAACCCGAAGGTCGCAAGTTCAAATCTTGCTTCCGCAACCAATTCAAATCCTTTATTATAGGTTTTATAGCAAAACTTTTTTTAGAACCCATTAACTTGTTATCCCCTATTGACGTATTAATGAGACTTACGGCATTAATTTATACAAATTATACATCTTCCTTAATTAGTACTTATTATTATGATAAAATGAATGTAATCTCATAATACTTGATCTGTATTTGACTTCGTTTTTAATAATCCTTTAAAAACACAATAACTACACATAAAGCTTAGATCTACTCGAATTAACAGTAACAGATTTTTGTTAGGCTTTTTCATGGTGCATCTTACATACAACCGATGTACTCACACTAAGGACAATTGTATTGAATATAGAAATAATTACAACCAAAAATGAATCTTTAAAAGAACCTGGATTTGGAACACTTCAAGTCTGTAACAGTATTTTAGACTCAATCAATGCAATAGGTCACAGTGCGATAATTACTGTATGTCAAACATTAGAAGAGTTAGATGATGTTGTAAAAAGAAAGCCTGACTTAGTTATATTAGCAGTGAAATATATTCTTACAAGTAATGAAGAAACTATTTGGCTATCTGAGTTTTTCGCAGAAAATAGTATTAATTTTTCAGGCTCATCAAGAAGTACATTGATGTATGATTCGGATAAAGTCCTTGCAAAATCATTTTTAAAAGATAAAAGTATCTCTACTCCAAGGTATTTCACTGCGATTCCTGGAGAGTATAAACGAGACTTTGATATACCTATTAACTATCCTTTATTTTTAAAACCATCAGATACAGTAAATGGACATGGGCTTGATGAGTCATCACTTGTAAATAATTTTTCTGAATTTGAAAGTAAGGTTTTATCCCTATATAGTATGTATAAAGTTCCTGTTTTAATTGAAGAACATTTAGAAGGGCAAGCATTTAGTGTTGCCATGATAAAAAAAAGAAATGGAGAGCTATTAGTTTCTGCTCTTGAAATTGTACCACTTGTAGTAAAAAATGAAAGTATGGGTCTAGGACAAAAAATAAAAAAAGACAATATAGAAAAAATAAAAATTATTGAAGATAATATTATGCTAGACAGTGTAAAAAGACTTGCAATTGATGTTTTCTTGGATTTAGAAATAAGAGACTATGGAAGAGTAGATATTAAGAGTAACAAAAATGGACAGTGTTTTTTTATTGGAGTAGATCTAGTTCCCCAAATGACAAATGGTTCAAGTTATTTTCCTAAAGCTTTTGAGATGGAACATGGTCTTAACTATGAAGAGATTGTTGAACTTATAGTAGATGAAGGGATAAGTAGGGTTTCGTTAACATCCGACTGAACATAAGTTTAAACATGATTAATTTCAATGATGAACAGAGAACACAGGTTCTCTCTATCATAAAGTAAAGTATGCAAAATAGAGTAAATCCTCACACTACTCTTAAAAAGAACAACATTTCAGTCTTTAAAGAGCTTAGCGATGCTTTAGCCGAAAAACTTATGCTCCTGCTTGGGTTGGGTTCTGAATGGTTATAAATGTAGTTAAGAGATACGAAGAGAGTGATAAAACATTATTTTGTAAAGTTGTGGCTTAACTCTAAAATAGTAAAACTTAGAATAATTTATAAAAATTATAATTAAGACTAATGTAAAGGATAAACTAGTATCATCTTATATATAAATATAATAGGAAAGAGCTTATGAGATTATTTTTAACATGTATACTTCTTTTTAATACCTTTTTAATGGCAGCAGAGAGTTCTAGTAGTGAGAGTGAAAGAAAAAAGAGAGTTGAAAAACAGCTCAAAATAGAGATGGAGAAAGAGAAAAAGTATTCTAAAGAACAGACTTTTTACCAAAGCCATAACTATGATTTTAAAGGTGCTGAAGTGAATCCGAACTCTGTTGAATCGGTGCCGGATATTGAGATCCAAGATGATTTTGATATGGATTCTGTTTACGACTAGATGAATAAAATTTATATTACGATATTAAACACCATAGTCAATAAAAAGTATATAATGTCATTATGAAAATATGGATATCAGATACACAAACACCAAGCCATCGTCTTGTCAGGTTACATTGTGAAGAACATAGTGACTATAAATATTTAGGTGACTTGAATGATGATGAAGTTAGAAGCTTTTTTTCATCACTTCAAGAGAGTATGGATGTTGAGAAGAATCTCAAACTAATCAAGTACTATGGGTATTTGCATCTTTTTATCATACACAAGAAAGGGTGATTATTCACCCTCTTTGAGTTTATACTTGTAGTATTTATGATTTAAGTAGTAACTTACATCTTTAATCTCATCATCAAACCACTCTGCATTGTTGCCTGTAGCACATGCCTCGACTTTACTATGTAGTTTTTTGAAGTTATTTACACTTTTCTCATCATGCTTAAAGTG
Organism: uncultured Sulfurimonas sp.; assembly: GCA_964588875.1. GTDB lineage: Bacteria > Campylobacterota > Campylobacteria > Campylobacterales > Sulfurimonadaceae > Sulfurimonas. The sequence goes on from CAZPRE010000202.1 coordinate 2,432, forward strand.
ATCAAGTTCATGGCACTCCATACATTTAGAATCGTTGAAAAGTTCTTCTCCATCTTCATGCCCTCCATATAGTGAACTACTTATGAGAAGTAGTGAAGCAAAAGTAACAATTTTTTTTAGTAACATAGTTTTTCCTTATATAATTACTAAAATTATATCGACTACATGTAAAATCTTGCTTAAGATGATAAGTTACAAACTTTTCTCTTGGAGTTGTGATTTTTGTGATAAAATAAGAAATATATAAATTAGGTAGGAAAATAGATGGAAAATCAAACAGCTTTAGAAACACTTTCAGAAAAGGTTTCACAAATACTACAAAATTATCATTCACTTAAGGGTGAAACTGAAATGTTAAGAAATGAGATTGTTACCTTAAAGGCAGAAACTCAGATGAAAGATCAAGAGATAGAAAAACTAGCTGATCAAAATGCTATGAAAGACTTAGAGATAGAAGAGATAGTAAATAAAATAGAAAGTATCTTAGGCTAGAGCATAGATGAGTAAAAAAATAGGTTTACATATAGGTGGTCGCCGTTTTGATGTTGATGTTGAAGATGAATTTGCTGTTTTTATAAAAGAGCAGATGTCAAAAGATTTTAACATAGATGGAAACAATGACCTAAAATTACTTCTCCAAGCATATGTGAGAAAAAATCACGAACTGTTTACACAAGAGAAAGAAATAAAAAGATTATTAGGTGAAATGGATTAATTTAGTCCATTTTATAATTATATAAGTTTAAATTGCTATAATTCC
>CAZPRE010000203.1:0-3186 GCA_964588875.1 uncultured Sulfurimonas sp.
GATGGTGCACATAATAAGGGAACACTGTTTACAAACAAAATCGATGGAAATAAAGTTTAAAAAAACTAAATTTAAAAGGAATATATAAATGTCATCTGAAAAAGAACCAATAAAATATAGAATCGGACAAGACAACTTGCAAAAGTTTGGCCTTGATATGCATAATCCGGTATTTATTATCAGTGCGATACTGATTTTAATATTTGTGATAGGTACTGTATCTGCACCTAAAGAAGCTAAAGAGATATTGGATGGAGCAAAATGGTGGTCAATCAATAATTTTGACTGGTTATTTATGTTGTCTGGAAATATCTTTGTGATATTTTGTATCGCTTTAGTTTTTCTACCTGTTGGAAAAATAAGAATCGGTGGAGACGGCGCTAAGCCTGAATTTACGACCTTTTCATGGTTTTCAATGTTGTTTGCTGCTGGTATGGGAATAGGGCTCATGTATTGGTCTGTAGCTGAGCCAGTTGCTTATTATACAGGGTGGTGGCACACTCCTTTAAATGTTACGGCTTTTACACCTGAGGCAAAAGAGTTAGCGATGGGTGCTACGATGTATCACTGGGGACTACACCCTTGGGCTATATATGCAGTTGTTGGTTTATCTTTGGCATTTTTCTCATATAACAAAAAACTTCCACTCACTATGAGGTCAGTATTTTATCCAATTCTTAAAGAAAGAATTTGGGGTTGGCCTGGGCATATTATTGATTTATTAGCTGTATTTGCAACTATTTTTGGATTAGCTACTTCTTTAGGACTAGGAGCACAACAAGTTTCATCTGGATTAAATTTTTTGTTTGGAATCTCAAAAGGTGTAAATACAGAAATAGCAATTATTTCAGTAATCACACTTATGGCTGTAGTTTCTGTTGTTAGAGGTTTAGAAGGTGGAGTTAAAGTACTAAGTAAGTTTAATATTATAATTGCATTATTTCTTGTCTTATTTATAATCATTGTTGGACCAACATTATCAATTTTAACAGGTGTAGGAACAACACTTGGTGATTATGCAACTAACATTATTCCTTTAAGTAATTTTGTAGGACGAGAAGACAGTGAATGGTATCATGGATGGACTATATTTTACTGGGCTTGGTGGATTGCATGGTCTCCTTTTGTAGGAATGTTCATAGCTAGAATTTCTAAAGGACGAACAGTACGAGAATTTATTATCGCTGTTTTATTAGTGCCTACTTTTGTGACAGCTGTATGGATGAGTACTTTTGGATTGACGGCTCTTGACCAAGTTATACTACCCCAAAAAGTCAAGACAACTTTTCAGAAATCCTTATTCCCTTTCAATACCGTTACCTTATGAAACTTTCACATCAGATTACAGAGGAGAAAGGCAGTTATCATAATTGTAATCGTAATGAGTATGAAGAACGAGGTGTAGGTATGATTAAACATAAGGACAGTGATAAGAGAAAAATACTAGATGAAGTGGTTTTAGACTATCTATATAAAGATGAGCAAAATATAAAACAAGTAGCAGAGAACAAAAACAGTAGAGCTTTTACTCGTGGTGTTGCTCCTAAGAAGAAAGGGAATATTGGTAGACCTAGGGGTTAGAGTAGTATCCTGCTTAACAGTGGACTGATTAAGATGATTAGATTAAGATAAATCATAATAATATTTATGATAACTCATAATCTATGATATAATAAGTCATAATTATGGAGAAACTATGTTTATACAAAGAAATATTAAACCCTTTATTTTAGAACTACTAGAATCATTTAAAATTGTTACCATTGCTGGACCAAGACAATCTGGTAAAACTACTCTTAGTAAAGAAATAGCTAAAGAACTTGGTTTTTCATATTACACAATGGATGATGAAACAATTCTAAAAGCTGCAAAAGATGATCCCATAACATTTGCAAAACAACTATCAAAGACCCCTTGTGTCATAGATGAAATACAGATGGCAATAGAGTTAGTAAAAGCATTAAAAATGGTTGTAGATGAAGAAAATAGAAATGGGATGTTTCTTTTAACAGGTTCAGCCGATTTGTTTAAAATGAGTGCTATAAATGAATCACTTGCAGGTAGAATGGTCAGTGTTAATCTGTTCCCATTTTCCCAATATGAATTACAGCATAAAAGCGATAACTTGATAGATATGTTATTTAGTGGAACCATTGAAGATACAGCCTTTAAAGCGGTAAGTGTTGAAAATCAAGTTGAAGTTATCGTTAAAGGTGGCTTTGCAGATGTATACAACAAGTCTGAGAGAGTATCTAATGCTTGGTTTGAGAGTTATATAAAAGCTCGTATAGAAAAAGATTTAAGTCTTATAAAGCGAGTGAGCCAAGAGAATAAATCTGAAATATTTAAACTGCTCACACTCCTTGCACATACTAATGCGAATCTATTAAAGTACAACTCATTATCTCAACACTTGTGCATAAAAGATATGACCGTTAAATCAGACATAGAGATACTTGAAGCTCTCTACCTAGTTAAAAGAGTAAATCCATATTTTACCAATAGAGGTAAAAGAGAAGTTAAAACTCCTAAAATTCATTTTACTGATACAGGTTTAGCTTCACATCTTTTGGGCATAGATAAAGAAGCACTTCTTATAAAGCAACGAGAACAGCTAGGAAATCTAGTTGAGAACTTCATATATACAGAACTTTTAAAACATACAACATATTCTCAAAAAACTACAAAGATTTATCACTACAGAGATGCTGATTATGAGGTAGACTTTGTGCTAGAACAGAGTAATACAAATATAATAGGGGTAGAAGTAAAGTCTTCCACAAACATAAAAAGCTCAGAGCTAAGAGGACTCGTTAAACTTGCTCAAAATAGCGGAGAACTATTTAAGGGTGGGTTTATTTTTTATATGGGTGAACATATTGTGCCAATGCAAAAAGATGGATATAAGTTTTTAGTATTGCCTATATCTGTTTTACTAAATTAGCAAAAGTAAATATAAATGACAATTGATATTTTAAGTGACTTGCATCTTGATTTTTATTTTAAGCCACACTTAACAACTAGTGAAAATATCACATCTTTTTTTAGACCAATTTTTATAGATAACGACACAAGAGAGATTGGAGATGTTTTAATCATAGCATGTGATATTGTACAATACAATGAGCAAAATACACTTTTTAAGATGACTCTTTTATACGGGTGCATATAACGGAGTATCCGGAC
>CAZPRE010000204.1:0-3162 GCA_964588875.1 uncultured Sulfurimonas sp.
TCTTTTGGTTCAAAAATTTACCTCATTTACTTTAGTTTGTATAAGCTTAAGGAAGTCCTCTTCACTTAGATTGTATTGTTCTCTAGTTCTTCTATCACGAATCGCTATAGTTTTGTTCTCTATCTCTTCATCGCCAATAACAACTATCATAGGAACACGAGTTTTTTCTGCAACACGAATACGTTTATTTAACGAATCGTTCTTAGCATATATCTCACTATCTGCATTAATATCGATAAGTTTATCTGATAAAAGCTTAGCATACTCTTTATGTGCAGAAGCTACAGGAACAATTGCAACTTGTGTAGGAGCAATAAACATTGGGAACTCACCAGCATAGTGCTCAGTTAAAATCCCAATAAAACGCTCAAATGAACCAAGAATTGCTCTATGAATCATAACAGGTTGAATTTTTTCATTATTCTCACCATTGTATTCAAGCTCAAAACGTGCAGGAAGGTTATTGTCTAGTTGAATCGTTCCACACTGCCACTCACGACCAATTGCATCAAGAATTTTGATGTCAATTTTTGGACCGTAAAAAGCTCCACCGCCCTCATCTATTTCATAAGGAAGGTTATGAGCTTCCATCGCAGCGATTAATGCAGCTTCTGATTTTTCCCAAACTTCTGCATCACCAACGGCTTTTTCAGGTTTAGTAGAAATCATCATTTTGTATTCAAAATCAAATGAACTCATGATTTTATCAACAAAATCTACAACTTCGATGATTTGCTCTTCTATCTGATCAACAGTACAAAATATATGTGCATCATCTTGAGTAAACTCACGAACACGGAAAAGTCCATGAAGTGCTCCAGTTAACTCATGACGGTGAACAACACCATATTCATAGTACTTAATCGGTAAATCACGGTATGAATGTAACTCATCTTCATAAACCTTGATATGCCCAACACAGTTCATAGGTTTTACACCAAACTCTAATTCGTCTATGTTAGTAAAATACATATTCTCGCCATAGTTTTCGTAATGCCCTGATGTTTTCCAGAGGTCTGAACGTAGCATCTCTGGACCACGAACTGGTTGGTATCCGCGTTTACGGTGTGCTTTATGTAAAAGTGATTCTAAACGTGCGCGTAAACGTGCACCAGCTGGTAACCAGATAGGAAAACCTGCTCCAACTTCTTCACGAAAAGTGAAAAGTTTCATCTCATTACCAAGTTTACGATGGTCGCGTTTAGCTGCTTGGATTAACATATCCATATGAGCTTTCAGCGATTCTTTATCTGCAAACGCGATACCGTAAATACGAGTAAGCATTTCGTTCTTAGAGTCTCCACCAAGGTAAGCACCAGCTATTTTTGTTAGTTTAAAATAACGAATAAGTCCGATAGATGGTAAGTGAGGACCACGACATAGGTCTTCAAACTCACCTTGTTTATAGATAGAAACTGTATCCTCAGGAATTCTTTGCAGAACTGCAAGTTTTAAATGGTCATCAGCAAATTTCACTTTTGCTTCATCCATAGAAATCTCATACTTTTCTATCTTGTACTTTTTCTTAGCGAATGAAAGCATCTGCTTCTCAATTTTCTTTAAATCACCCTCACCTATTTCAGATTCCGTTTTAAAATCATAATAAAAACCTTCTTTTACTGTTGGACCTACATAAAACTTTGCATCTGGATAAAGCGATTTAATCGCTTGTGCCATAAGGTGAGCTGTAGAGTGACGAAGAACATCTAAAGATTCGTGCGAATTATCTAACTCTATTTCTTCACCCTCTATTCCACGTTGCTCAGCAGTTACTAAGTCTACTATTTCGTCATTATATTTTATTGCTATTGCGCTCAATATTTATTCCTATCTTTTATTATAATTCAGTTTTTAAAACAGCACCATTTGATGCATTTGAAACTAAAAGTGCGTAGCGTTTTAACCATTTTGATTTTACATGATTTACATGTGGAACCCATTTGGCACGACGCTCTGCAAGAATGTCTTCACTTACATTTAACTGTAAAAGGTGAGCATCAGTATCTAGCTCTATCTCATCCCCATCTTCTATAAGAGCGATTAAACCACCCTCTGCAGCTTCAGGAGAGACATGACCTATAGAAGCACCACGAGTTGCACCTGAAAAACGTCCGTCAGTTATAAGTGCAACAGACTCGCCAAGACCCATACCCATAATAAGCGATGTAGGAGCAAGCATCTCTTGCATACCAGGACCACCTTTTGGGCCCTCGTAACGTATAACTACAACATCACCAGATTTCACTTTCTTACCCATTATGCCAGCAATTGCAGCAGGCTGAGAGTTAAAACAGATTGCCGTACCTTTAAACTGTTTCATATTTCCAGTAATACCAGCAGTTTTTACAACTGCACCCTCTGTTGCGAGGTTACCAAAAAGAATAGAAAGACCACCAACTTGAGAGTAAGCATTTTCGTTTGTATGAATAATATCTTCATCACGAATCTCACAACCCTCAATACGCTCAGCTAAAGTCTCACCTGAAATCATAAGAGCATCTAGGTTTAAATTATTACCGCGTTTAGAAACTTCACACATTACCGCGTTTACACCACCGGCTTTGTTTACATCGTCCATATGAACATCATATCTTGATGGAGAAATTTTAGAGATATGTGCTACTTTATCAGCAATTTTATTGATATTTTCTATCTTATACTCTATATCTGACTCTCTAGCTATCGCTAAAAGGTGTAAAACAGTGTTTGAGCTTCCACCCATTGCCATATCTACAACAAATGCATTATGGATAGCTTTCTCATTTAAAATATTTTTCATTCTAAATTTTTCGTTATCTTCCATTTTTGCAAGTTCAACTATACGACGAGCCGCTTTTTTAACAAGCTCAATACGCTCAGGAGTCATCGCTAAAATCGTTCCATTTCCTGGAAGAGCAATACCCATAGCTTCACAAAGTGTATTCATCGAGTTTGCAGTAAACATACCTGAACATGAACCACCAGAAGGACAAGCTTCACACTCTATCTCATATAGCTCTTCATCTGTCATTTTACCTTCGGCATGTTGACCAACTGCTTCAAACGCGGTAGCAAGATCTATGGGTGTACCATCTTTTTTATGCCCAGCAGCCATAGGACCACCTGAAACAAAAATAGTAGGAACATTAACTCTCAGTGCACCCATAACCATACCTGGAACAA
>CAZPRE010000205.1:0-3084 GCA_964588875.1 uncultured Sulfurimonas sp.
AAGCACATATACTTATCATAGAAGATGAGTCAAGCGCAGACCATATCTATGCAAGAAAAAGACTCTACTTTGGTGCTACTTGTGAGTTAGAAGAAGATATGGAGAAAGTATTTAAACTCTTTGATGAAAGATACGGTGACAAACTCTCTTTTTTGAGAACTATGAAAGACTTCAAAATCATAAAAATAACACCAAAAGAAAAAAGCCTAGTTCTAGGTTTTGGAGCAGCTTATAAAATGGGTGTTGATGGTAAGCTTTTAAACAAGAGTATTTCGCATAAGTAAACTATACGAGAGGTTATGATTATTTATCTAACCTCAAAATTATTCGTAAATACTTCACTAATTTCAAACTGTTGAATATTTGCAACACTACTCTCTTTAGATCCATTATTAAGTATCTTAATAAAATCCTTTAGTTGTTTTTCATCACAAGTTATTCCAGCTTCCACATTCCCATCGGATAAGTTTTTAACATAACCTTTATATTTTAAAGCATTGTTTTTCACTGTAACCCTGTAATAAACACCTTGTACTTTTCCACTTATTATAAATTTATAGTTTTTCATGGGGACAGTATATCAAATATATATTTGCTAATCTAAATAGATACTATAATATCTTCTCCTGTCCTAATCTATAAAGAGCAAAGTCGTACTTCAACGGATCATTCTCATCAAAATCTTTGAGAGTTTGTGTTAGTTCTATGGCTGCTTCTAGGTCGTAAGTCTTGCGTTTTAGTAGGCCTAAACGCAGACCTACATTGTAGGTGTGGGTATCTAGTGGCATTATAAGATTGGCTCTGCTTATATCTATCCATAGGCCCATGTCTATATTGTCTTCTCTTACCATCCAACGCAGGAACATCATCCAGCGTTTAAGTGCTCCAGCGCCTTTAGTTTTTGTTGTTACTTTACCTACTAAAAAGCTATAACCTCGTGAGCTATGAGAATAAAGTGAGTGTATCTTTTGTATAGTCGCGTTTATGCCATCTATTACACTATTTTTAGACTCATATCCACTCATAAAAACCTCTTCAAGCGAACTCACCGCGTTTAGTCTTTTAAGTGCTATGAAGATAGCCACAATATCCTCACCTTTTTGAAATCTATAGTAGTGGTTTTTGAGACTCGCGTTTATCTCTTCATCACTTTTACTCAGCAGTTCAAAATCAAGTGAGTCCAAAAACTTTACTATCTGTTTGACATTACCATAAGCAAAAAGAGCACATAAAAGAGAGATTGTCGGGTCATTATGGCGTTTAGCCACTAGGATTGGATCAAGTCGCTCTTCGCTAATTTCCTCAGAATTATTGCGTTTAGCAACCTCTTCATCGAGTCGATCTTTGATGGTCATCTACACACCTAGTTGGTAGAGTTTTTTTCTCTCACTTGAACCAGCAATGTTGAGCTGTTTTCTATACTTAGCGATGGTACGACGAACCATTTTAACTTTGAACTTGTCTTGAATGAGGTCAAGAAGCTTCATATCACTAAGTGGTTTTTCACGGTTCTCTTGTTTGGCAAGTCCTATAAGAAACTCTTTGATAGCCGCGTTTGATACGTCTTCATCTATAGCAGTAGTAAAGAACTCTTTCATAGCTAAAACGCCACGGTCACAAGATATGTATTTGTTTGCTATGGCACGAGAGATTGTAGAGGGATTATGTCCAAACTCATCAGCTAAAGTCTTAAGCGTAAGTGGCATGATCTGTCCACCGGTAAAAAATGCATACTGATACTCAACTATCATAAGTCCTACTTTGTAGAGCGTAGCTTTTCGCATATCAAGAGCATCCACAAGAGACTTAGCCTCTTTAATTTTTTGGGTGACAAACTCATGTTTCACAGCGTAGTTTGTGTCTATGTTTATAGTCGGGTAGTAAGCGTCATTAAGTTTAACTTCTATGTTATGATCATCATCAAAAAATATCATTAAGTCAGGTACTATTTGAGCTGATTCTTCCATATAATCAATAGCAGGTGGATTTCTAAAGGTAGATACTGTTTTCATCACTTCACTAAAACCATCTCTACTAGAGTAGGAATGAATCTCATCTAAGTTACTTATCACTTCGATTGCTAAAGAGTAGGCAGAATCGCTAATTTCTGAATTGTCTAGTTGAAAAAGAAAAGACTCAGAAAGGTTTTTAGCTGCTATTCCTACAGGGTCAATATGTGCAAAGCGGAGTCTAATTTTCTCAAAACTCTCCTCTGCAATGGAGTTTTTTTCACAAAATCCTTCCGTATTACCCTCGTAGTAGCCATTTTCATCAAGATTTTCAACTACAAACTGTGCTACATCTTGAGATATTGGTGTTGGAAATAGTGGAGCATCAAGATGTTCATATAAGATATCATGTAAAGTTTTTTTCTGAATTGTAAGAGCTTCTATTTGTTCAGTTCTTGAGTTACTTACACCACGAGAGATGACTTTTCTTGGAATCTTTTTTTCAAAATCTTCCTCATATCCAGACTCAACTTCAACTACAGGATTAGCATCAACAAATGGGGCCATCGCCTCGCCTAAGTCGCTTAGACTAGAGTGTAGTATTGGAAGCCAATTACGTAGGGTGTTAGAGAGTTTATGTTTGTTCTCTACTCCCTGAGTCTGTCTTAATGCTGGCATATTTTAAAGTTTAAAACCTTCACCAAGATAGTGAGTTCTTACGTCTTCATTTTCGCCTATCTCTTTACTTGTACCACTTGCAAGTAAAGATCCAGCCTTAATAACATAAGCTCTATCACACACATCTAGTGTTTCACGAACATTGTGGTCAGTTATTAAAACACCTATGTTATAAGATACAAGTTGCTTTATAACAGTCTGAATATCTTTAACCGCTATAGGGTCAACCCCTGCAAAAGGTTCATCAAGAAGTAAGAATTTAGGTTCGTTTACAAGTGCTCTAGCTATCTCAACACGACGACGTTCACCACCTGAGAGTGAGATACCTTTACGATAACGAATCGGTTCAATATTAAACATATCTAGTAGTTCTAAAATTCTTGCTTCTTGTTTAGCCTTGTCTTTTATACCAACTTGAGCTGCGACCATTAAGTTGTCTTCAACGCTCAAGTCTTTA
>CAZPRE010000206.1:0-3065 GCA_964588875.1 uncultured Sulfurimonas sp.
ATACAGATGTTAAAGAAATTCGTATATTCTCTCGAGATGAGAAAAAGCAAGACGATATGCGAAAGCTATATAAGAATGACAAACTCAAGTTTTACATAGGTGATGTAAGAGATTTAGGGAGTGTTAAGAATACTATGCATGGTGTAGATTATATTTTCCATGCAGCCGCTTTAAAGCAAGTTCCATCATGTGAATTTTTTCCAATGGAGGCTGTTAAAACAAATGTGATAGGGACTGACAATGTTCTTACAGCCGCCATTGAAAGTGGGGTAAAGAAAGTTATTTGCCTTTCTACTGATAAAGCAGTTTATCCTATCAATGCAATGGGAATATCTAAAGCCATGATGGAGAAGGTTTTTATAGCTAAATCAAAAACTGTAGATCCGGATAGAACACTCATCTGTGGTACACGTTATGGAAATGTAATGGCTTCTAGGGGTTCAGTTATTCCTTTATTTGTAGAACAGATCAAAAATAGACAACCTTTGACTGTAACAGACCCAAACATGACTAGGTTTTTGATGAGTTTAGAAGATGCAGTTGAATTAGTTATTTTTGCTTTCGAAAATGCAGAAGCTGGAGACATTATGGTTCAAAAAGCACCTGCATCAACTATAGGTGATTTAGCTCAAGCAATTAAGGAATTATTCAATGCAGACAATAAAGTAAAAATAATTGGTACACGACATGGTGAAAAATTATTTGAAACATTACTTACAAAAGAAGAATATATAGTTGCAAAAGACATGGGTAATTTTTTTAGAGTATCAGCCGATAAAAGAGACCTTAACTATGATAAATACTTTATAGAAGGAGACCAGAAATTATCTTCTGAAAAAGAGTATAACTCTCATAATACAGAGAGATTAGGTGTTAAGGAGATAAAAGAAAAACTACTTAAGATAGATTATATAAAGGAAAAGTTAGGATGTTAGGGGCTAAACAAATGAAGATTCTTGTACTTGGAGCTACGGGTATGGCCGGGCATACTATTTCAATTTATCTTAAAGAAGCGGGTCATATAGTGACTGCATTTAGCAGACGCCAATTTAAATACTGTGACAACATCATTAGAGATATTAGAGATTTTGATTTCTTGAAAAAAGTAATTGAGGAAGGTAATTATGATGCAGTTATTAATGCAATAGGAATACTAAATAAAGATGCAGAGAATAATAAATCACTTGCTGTTCTATTAAATAGTTACTTACCGCTTTTCTTGAGTGATATTACAAAAAATATGAAAACAAGAATCATTCATATGAGTACTGACTGTGTTTTTTCAGGGAAAACTGGAGGGTATACTGAGACTTCTTTCAGAGATGGAGAAACTCTCTATGATAGATCAAAAGCACTAGGAGAACTTGAGAACAATAAGGATTTAACATTTAGAAATTCCATAATTGGTCCTGATATGAATTCAAAAGGTATTGGTCTTTTTAACTGGTTCATGAAACAAGAAGGGCAAATTAATGGATTTACTAAGGCTATATGGACAGGAGTTACGACATTAACACTAGCGAAAGCAATGGAGAAGGCTTTAGAAGAAAATCTTACAGGTTTATATAATTTAGTGAATAATGAGAGTATCAGTAAGTTTGATCTGCTTAAACTTTTCAATAAGCATATGAGAGATGATGCGATTACCATTTTGCCAAGTAATGCAATAAAAGTAAACAAATCACTCATTAACAATAGAGGAGACTTCGCATTTGTAGTACCAAGTTATGAGCAAATGGTTATGGAGATGAAAGATTGGATTGACAACCATAAAGAAATTTATCTACATTATTTTAGATAAGGGAGGGTTAAGAGATGCGCAAATTAAAAGTAATGACAATCGTGGGCACACGTCCCGAAATCATTAAATTATCAGAGATTATAAAAAAGTGCGATAAGTACTTTAAACATATATTAGTACATACAGGTCAAAACTATGATGATACTTTAAATGATATATTCTTTGAGGAACTGGAACTGAGGGCACCGGATTATTATCTTGGTGTTGTAGGCGACAACCTTGGACAAACTATGGGAAATGTTATTGCAAAATCTTATGAATTAATGGTCGAACAAAAACCGGATGCAATTTTAGTTCTTGGCGATACAAATTCTTGCTTAAGTGTAATATCTGCTAAACGTCTTAAAATTCCAATTTTCCATATGGAAGCAGGGAACAGATGTTTTGATGAAAACCTGCCGGAAGAGATTAATAGAAGAATCGTTGATCACACTAGTGATGTTAATCTTTGTTATACAGAGCATGCTAGAAGATATCTGAATGACGAAGGTGTGCCAAAAGAAAGAACTTATGTTGTGGGCTCTCCTATGGCAGAAGTTCTAAATGTTAATGCTGATAAGATTAACAATAGTAAAGTATTAGAAACTCTTGGCATAGAAAAAGGTAAATACATTTTGTTATCTGCTCATAGAGAAGAGAATATTGACAATGAGCAAAATTTCATGGCTTTGATGAATGCCGTAAATGTTATGGCAGAAACTTACGATATGCCTGTTATTTATTCTATGCACCCTCGTTCAAAGAAATACATAGAACAAAGAAGTTTTGCATTCCATAAAAATGTAAGACCTTTGCAGCCATTTGGATTCTCTGATTACAACAATCTGCAGTTAAACGCCTTTTGTGTAGTATCTGATAGTGGAACGGTACCTGAAGAAGCTTCTTATTTCAAATTCCCAGCTGTATCTATACGAACAAGTACAGAACGTCCGGAAGCTTTAGATAAGGGGAACTTTGTCATTGGTAGTATTACAACTGAGCAGGTGCTGCAGGCAGTAGACATGGCAGTAGCTATGAATAGTAATAATGACTTAGGCGTTGATGTGCCTAATTATATTGATGATAATGTTAGTGTGAAGGTTGTAAAAATTATTCAGAGTTATACTGGTATTGTAAATAGAATGGTGTGGAGAAAGTCATGAAAATAGGCACGATTACATTTCATTGGGTTACTAAATATGGCGCAGTTCTTCAAGGTTTGCATTGTAAAAATATCTTGAACTTAAGTTGCGTACAAGAAATAATGTGATCGATGTGGTGGAGG
>CAZPRE010000207.1:0-3057 GCA_964588875.1 uncultured Sulfurimonas sp.
CGAATCTGCGACTAAAGAACAAATCGAAGAAAAAGTAAAAACTCTTACTGAAGCTGCTCATAAAATGGCAGAAGAGATGTACAAAAAAGAACAAAATCCAGAAGCTGCCCAAGCTGATGCTAAAAAGAAAAAAGAAGAAGACGATGTAATAGACGCAGAGATTGAGTAAAAACTCTTACATCTCTAGCACTGAAGATGTTATCGATGCTGAGATAGAATAAGTTCTATCTCTAAGCATTTTTTAAAGAAGAAGATTTATCTTCCTCTTTAAAACTTTAGATTTTGAACTCGTTAAGATTGATTGAGTCAGAGAACCATCTATTTTAAATTCATAATAGGCTGATAGTAGGTTAAAATTCTGTTATCTAATTTCTATAGTGTTTAAAGTCCTCTTGTGCAATTTTTCTAGCTGATGAAAAATTCATAATTTCACCACCATATTGTGCTTTAAATTTTTGAGCATCTTTTAGATTTTTAAATGCATACTTACTAGTTCTTGTCATAGTACCGCGTTTAGAACTACCAACTACATAGTGTGCTTCAGACACAGAAATAAGTTCTAAAGAAGACACATCAACTACCTTTGGGTTTTTAAGTGTCACACCCTCTCCTAAATGTTCTTCTAAGCAGTGGATTGAGCAGTACTGATAATGTGTTCCCTCATGCTCAGAAGTATGTGAAGTTTTGTAAAAACGGATTAGGTTCATTCCGCATCTAACACAAGACTCTTTTTCAGAGCCTGATTGAACGAGAATAGCATCCTTTTTATCTACCATTTGAAATTGTTTATGAGTCATACTCTGTTTTTGTGAACTACCACAACCAACTACAGATATTACTAATACGATAGCACTTAAAATTTTAATCATTACTCTTCCCTTTTTATTTGTAAAATATTACCTTTTCTTTGTTTCAATAGTGTTAAATATACTATAATTATTAAAACAAAAATTTGGATGTGAAATGAAAGATAAAATATTGCATTATGCAAAAGAAATAATAATATTTTTTGTAGTGATGACCATTCTTGCTAATGTAGTTAGTTTTTATAAAAGTGGGGACCTAAACAAAAGACCTTTTAACCTGATAAATATTACTCTTCTTGATGGTAGTAAATATAAGATTGACAATGAAAAGCCTATTTTAGTGCATTTTTGGGCTACTTGGTGTCCCACTTGTAAGGTTGAAGCTGGCAATATAGACACTATCTCAAACTCTTATCAGGTTATTACTATTGGAGTAAAATCTGGTTCTAATGAAGAAATAAAAAAATTTATGAAAAACAATGAGTTAAGTTTTATGGTTGTAAATGATAATTTAGGTCGTATAGCAAATGAGTTTAATATAGCGGCCTACCCTACAACTTTTATCTATGATAAAAATAGAGAGTTGGTTTTTAGTGAAGTTGGCTATACAAGCACATGGGGCTTGTGGCTTAGAATGTGGTGGGCTAGTTTTTAGAGCTAAGAAGTATTAACTCTTTTAACTGGGCTATCTCACTTTTAAGAATTTTTAGTTCACTTAGTGTCTCACTGTCATGAGTATGAAGTTCATCAACTATTTCAACATCCATTTCTCTATTTATTTCAGCCATAGCATCTACGACAACCGCAACAATTAAATTAATCATTACAAATGTAACCACAAATATAAATGGTATAAAAAATGTCCAAGCAAGAGGATGTACTTCCATTATGGGTCGTACAACACCCATTGACCATGATTCTAGTGTCATAATTTGAAAAAGAGTATAGAAAGACTCACTAAGTGTTCCAAACCACTGAGGGAAACTCTCAGAATAAAGAGATGTAGCCATAATCGCTGAAATATAAAAAAGAAGAGTTAATAATCCTGCAATTGAAGCCATTCCAGGAATAACACTCACAAGAGCTAAAACTATTTTTCTCATCTGTGGAACAACAGTAATAAGTCTTAACAGTCTAAGGACTCTTAATATTCTTAATATTTCAAAACCTGCACTTGATGGAACTAAAGAGATAGAGACTATGAAAAAATCAAAAAGACTCCAGCCATCTTTAAAAAATGAAATGCGATGAGCGTAAATTCGGAGTAAAACCTCAATAGTAAATATAGTGATTACAAATCTATCAAACAGGTGCAAATATACTCCATATACAGACATAATCTCTACTGATGTTTCCAAGCCCATTGTAACCGCGTTTACTATAATTAAAGCAATGATAAAATTTTTAAATAATGGTTTTTCGACGAAGTTTAATATTTTTTCTTGCATATAATATCCTTTAAATTATGGAATATTATCAAAAAAATATTAATGAAAAGAAGAAAGAGAGCGAGAGAGGATCTCTCTCACTCTGTAAGATTTATAAAAAAGTACTATTTAATCTCAACAGCGTATGCTTTCCCTGAAAGAGGAACCCATGGACGCTTAATGTGACGAGGACGACGTAACTTATCGTTAGTATCAAGAGGACGAGTTAAATCATCTCTCCAACCTTGGTAAATTTTGAAGTTATTTTCATAGTTAACATAAATATCACCAATTTTGTCACCTTGCTGTGCAGGTTCTAAAATAACTTTTTGGTGCCAACAATGCATACCAGAAATTGGATCCGGATGAGCTGCAGCTACAGCATTTTGCCATGAGCCACTTAGTCCATCCCACCAGATGTTTCCACTATCTTTGTTGTAATCTGCAAATCTTTCAGCTTTGAAAGGTTTAATCCCTTCAACATAAGTAAGTTTACCTTCTTTTCCATCCATTTGAAGTTCAGCAGTTGGTACACCAAAACTGTTAATTCCAGCAGTTCCGCTGTAATCTTCAATTTTAATTTGTGCACCCTCTTTACCTACATTTTCAGGTGAATGAGCCATAAATTTAGGATCATTCATATTACGAGTAACTGGTTGAGAATCAACCTTACCATCCGTAACACCATTTGGTATAGTTATAGAGTTAACAAGTTTCCAACGTCCACCATGGTGAGAACAAGCAAGAGTACCGGGTAAAACACCTTCAGTTGGAACAGCCATAGCTACAAAGTAACCAGACTCTAAACCTGTAACACTATCTGT
>CAZPRE010000208.1:0-3052 GCA_964588875.1 uncultured Sulfurimonas sp.
ACCATCGGCCACATCATTAAAAGTGACGTGCTCTACCAGCTGAGCTAACAAGACATTTTGACTCTTATACTTAAGAGGCCGAAATTATAGACAAATAGGTATTATATGTCAAGAGTTTTTCATACAAATATCAACTTTCTCAAAAAAACATCTCTTTATCTATCAATAGAAGCATTTTAATGGCATTTAAAGCACTTTGATGCTGTACATAGTTTCTATCACCATTTAGTAGATAATGAACTTCTTTATGATTATCAGCACTTCGAACACCAATATAAACAGTTCCAACTGGTTTTTCATCACTCCCACCAGTATCACCTGCAATGCCACTTATAGATAAAGAGTAATCGGCATGCGAAACATTTATAGCACCCTCACTCATCTCAGTGACTACTTCAGAGCTCACTGCTCCATTGTATTGAATAATTTCTGCAGGTATTCCAAGCCAATTTTCTTTTAACTCATTTGAATATGTAACAAGAGAGCCATCAAGTATCTTAGAGGCACCATTTTGCGATGTAAAATAGTAACTTAGTAATCCACCTGTACAACTCTCAGCAAATGTAATTTTTTTACCTGCATGTGAGAGTACTTCTATGATATGTCCTATTATATCAGCCACTGGAATTAACTTTGTTAGTAGTAATTGTTTAGCTGAGTTAATAAACTTAGATATATTGCCATACTTTTTACTTGAAATATCAACCTGTAACCATCCATCAACAATTGTAACAATGTCGATGTGAACCTCAAATGTTTGAGCAATTGGGCTTAGAATAAGAAGGAGACTATTTCTATCCTCTTCAAAAACATGAATAGTTGCTTTTGTATCTTCAAAATTTAGCAAAATTTCTGGTATTTTCTGCATTTCATCTATGTGCAACACATTTACTATAGATTCTTTATACTCTAAAAGATAACTCCCATTCTCAAAAACTGAGCTTTTTTGAGGAATAAGCATATTCTCACGAAGTACCTGATTATCACTAGTTACGGTACATATGAGTTTACCAACGGTTGAAAAATTTTGTTTTGTTGTTACAATCATATATTTATCGCCAGAGTTCATCTCTTGTTCTAAATATAAAAAGAGAGAGTTATTATTCTCTTTAAAATATGTAATCGAGTTAATAAAATCAGTTTTTTCTTCAACTTTTCGAATAATATATTCTTGTAAAGGTTTGTTATATATAAATTTATTTCCAATAAAAAGAAGATGCAGTTTCATGTTGTTTGTGGCCTTTTTAAGTAAATTTAGTAAGAGTATTATATCACTTTAAAGAAGCTTTTAATCACTATAAAGATATAATGCAAAACTTTTATAGAATTTATAATTATTTAGAGGCCCAGATGGATTACAAAGACACATTACTTTTACCAACTACTGCTTTCGCAATGCGCGGAAACTTAATCAACAACGAACCTAAACGCTATGCAGCTTGGGATGAAGCAAAAGTCTACGACAAGATGAAAGCTAACCGTAAGGATGCCCAGAGTTTTACTCTTCATGATGGACCTCCATATGCGAATGGTCATATTCATATCGGTCATGCACTTAACAAAGTTCTTAAAGACATCATTGTAAAACATAATTACTTTAACGGTAAGTCTGTTCGTTTTACTCCGGGTTGGGATTGTCATGGTCTACCAATAGAGCAACAAGTTGAAAAAAAGCTTGGTGGTAAGAAGAAAAAAGAACTTCTTAAAACTGCAGAAATTCGTAAACTTTGTCGTGCTCATGCTGCAAAATTTGTAGACATCCAAAAAGATGAGTTCAAAACTCTTGGTATCTTGGCTGATTGGGACAAACCTTATGTGACTATGGATTATAGATTTGAAGCAAATATCTACCGTACTCTATGTTCAGTTGCTAAAAAAGGTCTTCTTATTGAGAGGAGCAAACCTGTATTTTGGTCTTGGGCTGAGAGAACTGCACTTGCTGAAGCTGAAGTTGAGTACGAAGACAAAGAGTCTCACTCTATCTTCATCGCGTTTGAGTTAGATGCAGATGCAAAAGCAAAACTAAACATCACAGGAAACGCGGCTCCAGTTATCTGGACTACAACTCCTTGGACTATTCCAGCAAATACAGCAATATCTTTTAACCCCCAAGAAGAGTATGTACTTACTGATACTGGTTACATAGTGGCAAAAGAACTTTTCAATTCAGCAATAGAAGATGAAGTAATAAGTGGAAAAGTAGTTCGAACTTTTAAAGCGACAGAGTTTGAAAACTTAAACGCAGTCAACCCACTTAATGGAAGAAATTCTCGGCTAATATTAGGTGAACATGTACTTATGGACAGTGGTACAGGTTGTGTACACACTGCTCCTGGTCATGGTGAAGACGATTACCGTATTGGTCTTCTTTATGATTTAGAAGTTGTTATGCCAGTTGATGAGACTGGTTGTTTTGATAACACTATCGTTAAAGAGAAACTTATTCCAAACGCGGAGGACTTTTTAGGTCGTCATATCTTTAAATCAAATGATGATTTAATAGAGTTAATGGGTTCTGCTGTTCTTAAAGTATCTAAGTTTACTCACTCCTATCCACACTGCTGGCGTTCACATACTCCTTTAATTTTTAGAGCGACTAGACAGTGGTTTATATCTGTAGATGATAAACCAGAGGGTCAAGATAAGACTCTTAGAAATATTGCTTTAGACGAAATAGAAAAAACTCTTTTCATTCCTGAAACAGGAAGAAATAGACTTAAATCTATGGTAGGAAATCGTCCTGACTGGTGTATCTCTCGTCAACGTGACTGGGGTGTTCCAATCGCATTTTTCAGAGTAAAAGCGACGGGTGAAGTTATCTTTGATGAAAAAGTTCTTAATTATGTGGCTATGATATTTGAGATGCAAGGAAGTGATGCTTGGTACTCTATGGATATCGCGTCCCTACTCTATCCAGGTTCTGGGTATAAGCACGATGAAGTTGAAAAAGTAAGCGATATTTTAGATGTATGGTTTGACTCAGGTTCAACTTGGAACTGAGTTCTAAAGTCTCGTAATTATGATGCTGGTAAATACCAAGCAGACTTATATG
>CAZPRE010000209.1:0-3043 GCA_964588875.1 uncultured Sulfurimonas sp.
TAATGAGCCAAATTAGTTACAAAGATGCCGGTGTTGATATAGATGCAGGTAATAGTTTCGTTGAAAATATCAAACCACTAGTCAAAAGTACTAAAATACCTGGTGTAATGGGTGGAATAGGTTCTTTTGCTGGGGCATTTGAACTTCCAAAAGGTTTTAAAGAACCTGTAATGCTTGCTGCAACTGACGGAGTTGGTACAAAACTAAAACTTGCTATAGATAGCGGAATTCACAACACTGTTGGAATTGATTTAGTTGCTATGTGTGTTAATGACTTACTTTGTAACTTTGGAACTCCCTCTTTCTTTTTAGATTACTATGCGACAGGTAAGCTTGATGTTAAAAATGCTACTAATGTAGTTGCAGGTATAGCTGAGGGTTGCAAACGCAGTGAATGTGCACTAATTGGCGGAGAAACTGCTGAAATGCCAGGAATGTACTCTGAGGATGATTATGACTTAGCTGGCTTTGCAGTTGGTGTGGCTGAAAAATCAGAGATGGACCGCGTTTCATTAGTTCGAGCTGGACATAAACTTATAGCACTGCCATCTTCTGGTCTTCACTCAAATGGTTTTTCACTTGCAAGAAAAGTTCTTTTTGAAAAAATGAAATTAGACTTTAATGATGACTTTAATGGCAAACCACTTATTGAGACTCTACTCGAACCTACAAACATCTATGTAAAACTATTTAAAGAGTGTAAAGATAATATTGTAGCAATGGCTCATATCACTGGTGGTGGTATTATTGAGAACCTTCCTCGCGTTCTTCCAGAGAATTTAATGGCAGAAGTAAAAGAGGATTCTATTAGAGTTCTTCCTATTTTTGAATTAATGGCTCCTCATATAGATAGAGCAGAAATGTTTAGAGCATTTAACATGGGTGTTGGAATGATACTTGTAGTTGAAGATTCTAGTGTAGAAACTATTTTAGCTAAAACTGATGGTTACTTAATTGGTGAGATAAAAGAGGGTAAACGCGAAGCAGTAATGATCTAGGTATTTCTACCTAGATTAAAACCTTTTACTTAAAAGGCTTTGTTAAATCCTTAGCAATTGCTCCAGGAACAGTTGCGATTGTTGTAAATTCACCCATTGTAAGTAGTGGGTACGATAATGCAATATAATACTTTGCTTCTAAAGAAGTAGCTTTCCCATTCTCTATAGATATAGAATATGGAAGAATAGCGGCATTAGCACGACCAATTTTTTTCACAAACTTCTTTGTACGTTTACCTAAATCATATCCTAAAAGAGTACTTGTCTCAGATAACTTCAACTCATATATAAGTAGTTTCCCTTTTTTATAAGCTTTCGCCTTAGCAAGTAGCTCTTCATTAGTTCCAAGACTAAGTTCATCGTTATCACTATAGTATGGCATACCCACCATAAAATGGTATCCAGCTAAATCATCAAATAACATCTCATCTTTTGAAGCTTTTAGTCCACTAAACGCGGCATTTATTTTTTCTAGTTGTGCATTAAATACAGAGTGATTATATTGCTCTTGCATATATGCCTTTCCAAAATATACTGGATTTGTAAAACTTATCATCATCTGTGCATCATCTATAAAAAGACGCATAGCAGCCACATGAGCTTTACCAGGTTTAGCACCCTCTGCTTTTAGTGCAGCATTAGTAAAAACTAATGTAGTTCCTTTTTTGACAGGTGAATAAGAAGCTATAACTTCAAAGCCAGCAGCTTCGAGTCTACTTGTTGCCGTCGTAGCATCTACATACTCACCGATTAAGTATGTACTAACAGTTTTACCCTCTAAGCCTGTTTTATTATCTGGAGCAGCAGTTGTGCTTAAACAGCCAGAGAACATTACTACCGTAGCAGTAAGAATAATTAATAGTGTTTTTTTCATTTGATTTTAGCTCCTAAGCCTTCCATAATGGAAATTATTTCTTTATCTAAATCATAAGCAGACTTTTTCATTGTTTCATCTTTCATGTCTAATACTGCAACCCAGTTAGAAAGTTTAGGCATACCAATCACCATAGTATTTGAATCTTTTTTGATGTATAAATACATAGAACATGGGGCAAAAACTCCAGCATCTGGACGACCTTTGTTAAACATGTTGTAAGAGTATGTAAAGTGACATAAAGAGTAAACAAAGTATGCATCGTACTCTTCAAACTCCAACTCTAAGTCAATGTATGTTTCTTTAAAATCTTTGTAACCAGCGATGATGTACTTGCTATCTTCAAATGCTTCTTCATACTGTTCTTGAAAAGTTTCAATATAATCAGCTAACTCTTCTGGTCTATCAAATTTAATTTCAAATGTCATCATTGGTTGTGCTGGAAGTTTACTAAAAGTACTAGTTTCAACTACTCCACCGATCTCTTTTTGAACCATAGCATCCAATGCTGGGAACATTGCATTAAACTCTTTTCTTACAGAGGCATCTTTAACACCTACAATATCTAACATTGTATCTGGAACAATATGACCTACATAAGTTTTATTTTCACTCTTCTTTTTATATATATGAAGATTAAATGGAGAAAAACCACCTAGCTCAGGTGCTTTAATGAGAAGTGGACGAAGTGCTTCATCATTTGCAACTGAAAAGAAACCCAAGTTGTCTAAGTTTTCAGTCCAACCCTCTTTATCATAATCAGGATCTTCTGGATTACCATATCTTTTGGCATAAGCATCATTAATTCTTTCATGTGGATCAGAAAGAATCCAGCCAATACTCTCTATTTTTTCGTTAATCATAGTTTCATATTGAGCTTCTTTGTCTCCAGAGGCAACGTTAAACATTACACCTTGAGCTCCAAAAGCAACCGATGCCGCGATAGATAGGGCTACCGTAGCTTTAATGAGATTTTTTATCATTTGTTATCCTTAATATTATTATTACAACTATTTATCACATAATAGTCACGAAATTCATGTGATTATTGTATCATAAATATTGATAATACATACAATTAATCTTGTGTCTGTAAACTTTGTAAGTGAAGTGTGAAAAAACAGGATGCCGCCACTTAAGGCGACATATGAAAGAAAGAAATTTTTTGTCT
>CAZPRE010000210.1:0-3009 GCA_964588875.1 uncultured Sulfurimonas sp.
GCGAGGTCAGTTGAACCCATACCCGTTGAGAATGCTCCAAGTGCACCGTGTGTACAAGTATGTGAATCTGCACCGATAATAACATCACCAGGAACTATAAGACCTTTTTCTGGTAAAAGTGCATGTTCAATTCCCATGTCTTTTTCATCAAAAAAGTTTTTAAGATTATGTTTTTTTGCGAACACACGAGAGATTTTTGCTTGGTTGGCAGAAGCTATATCTTTTGCAGGAATAAAGTGGTCAAGAACTATAGAAAATCCATCTGGATTAGCAAGTTTTGTTGCACCACTTAGGTTAAACGCAGAGATAGAGATAGGGGTAGTAATATCATTTCCGATAACCATGTCGATGTTTGAGCGGATTATTTCACCAGCAAAAACTTCATGACCGACATGCTCAGAAAATATTTTTTCAGTTATTGTTTGCGCCATAAAAAAAGTCCTTAAATTATAATCATTATCGCGATTATACCATTTAAGGTTTAAATTTACTACTTAATGTCTAAACTCTTGATCAAAATAGAGATGTCTTTAAACTTTGAAAAGTTATATTGTATATTTTAAAGCTTTTTTCGTAAATTCTGTAGAGCAAAAGAACATCGCTACAAAGATTGGGTTGATTTTCACATTATCATTTTCAATAGAATCAAAAATTTTAAAGTTAAAACCTCCGCCATCATTAGCATCTTTTGGTGTTATTATGAACTCTACCGGTGCTAGGGTCTTAACCATGTTTAGTATTTTTTTTCTCTGTTTCTGGTTATCGTTATTTAAAATGTTAAAGTCTGGATCTTCAGAACTTTTATGGCTCAGTAAAATAGCCTCTAAGACATCAAGTTTATCTTTAAAAATTACTTTATTCCAGACTACGAGACTCTTATCTGAATCAACTTTACATGCTCTAGATGTTAGAGCCTGTGGTTTTTGAGCTTTTATAGCTTCAATAAGAACTAAAAGAGGGTTAACCCCTCCAACATTCTCGGCTGCTTTAGTTAAAAAAAGATGAATTAAAGCTTTTGTATCTTCACTTTGTTGATTAAAATTACACATATGTTATTTTTCCTGTTTATTATTTTTATAGAGAACGAAATGGTTTTCCCACTCTCTTTTGTCTTATACATAAGCTACATCTGCATTACTCATTTTATCATATTAACTTTAAAGTGAATAACTGAAATAACTATTAAGCCAAGAGGAACATTGGAATTCTTTAAGCATGGTGTAATAACAAAGGTATTATTATGTCAGAACTAAAAGAAGACAAAAATTGTCTGATTTAAAAAAAGGGACTTTTAACCCCTACACACAAAGGCTAAAAATGCAAGTTTATTTAGACAACAACGCTACTACGATGACAGATCCATTGGTAGTAGAAGCTATGATGCCATTTTTTAGTGAGATGTATGGTAATCCTAACTCACTACATAAATTTGGTACATCAGCACACCCAGCACTATCCAATGCAATCGATCAAGTTTACACAGGCTTAAATGCAAGTGATAAAGATGATATCGTATTTACATCATGTGCTACAGAGTCAAACAACTGGGTACTAAAATCAGTTTTTACAGACCATATAGTAAACGGTGATAAGAATCATATTGTTACAACTGAAGTTGAACATCCATCAATTCTTGCTACTTGTAGATGGTTAGAGGAAGAGGGCGTAAAAGTTACTTACCTTCCAGTAAATGAGCAAGGTGTTGTTGAAGCACATACTGTTAAGAGTTTTATTACTGAAAAAACAGCATTAGTTACAATTATGTGGGCTTCAAATGAGACAGGAATGATTAATCCAATTGATGAAATCGGTCAAATTTGTAAAGACAAAGGTGTACTTTTTCACTCAGATGCTGTTCAGGCTGTTGGAAAAATTCCAGTAGATTTACAAGCTACACATGTCGATTTTCTATCATTTTCAGCACATAAGTTTCACGGACCAAAAGGTGTAGGTGCTCTTTTTATTAGAAATTCACAGCCTCTTACTCCTCTTTTACATGGTGGTGAGCATATGGGTGGACGTCGTTCTGGTACTTTAAATGTTCCTTTTATCGTAGGTATGGGTAAGGCAGTTGAATTAGCTACTACAAATATGCTTGATACAATGGCAAAAATAAGAGCTAAACGCGATCGTTTAGAAGATGCACTTATAGAATTGAGTGATACTTTTGTTATTGGCGATAGAAAAAACCGTACTCCAAACACTATTTTAATATCTATTAAAGGTGTTGAGGGTGAGGGTATGCTTTGGGATCTAAACAATGGTCAAATTGGAGCATCAACTGGTTCAGCATGTGCATCAGCAGATCTTGAAGCAAATACAGTAATGTTAGCAATTGGTGCCGATAATGAGCTAGCTCATACAGGTATCAGACTTTCACTATCTCGTTTTACAACAGATACTGAAATTGATTATACAATTGCTCATTTTAAAGATGCAGTAAAGCGTTTACGTATGATTTCAAGTTCATTCGCTAAACAAGCACCAACAGCAGGCGGAGAAGTTCAAGAGTGTGAGCTTCATCACCATTAATCGCTAACGCGATAAGAAATAAAAATTAATAATTATTGAAAAAGGAGAATATTATGGCAAAAGCAGATATGTTAGGCGAGTCTCTATGGGACGCTTACTCAGATAAAGTTACGACATTAATGAACAACCCTCAACATCAAGGTGAAATCTTTGAAGCAGAGGCACAGAAACGTGGTAACAAACTTATTGTTGCTGATTTTGGTGCAGAGTCTTGTGGCGATGCAGTACGTCTATATTGGGAAATTGATTCTAAAGAAGACAGAATTATAAACTCTAAGTTTAAATCTTTTGGTTGTGGTACAGCTATCGCATCTTCAGATGTTATGACTGAACTTTGTATTGGTAAGACAGTACAAGAGGCTGTTAAAATTACGAACATTGACGTTGAGCTTGCTCTTCGTGATGATCCTCAAACACCAGCTGTTCCACCTCAAAAAATGCACTGTTCTGTTATGGCTTATGATGTTATCAAAAAAG
>CAZPRE010000211.1:0-3002 GCA_964588875.1 uncultured Sulfurimonas sp.
GTTATCCTGTGATATTCCATTATTTTTCATAACATCATCATTCACATTCTCTTTTTGTGAGGGCATAAGACCGTATCTCTCTAGGCTACCTTTATCACAGTATGATTTTTCTAATGCTGGCTCTCTTACATAGTCTATCACAAACGCGGTAGCCATAGCTGTTCTTTGAGACTCCACTGGTGGCTTCATAAAGTTACTTATATGAAATGCAACTGCCATCATTGGTGGTGCTAATTCATCATCTGAAATTAGCGGAGGAAGGTTGATATCATGACATGAAGCACATTTTGTTTTAAGAAGGTTTTTACCATCTAGCTTTAGATTTTGCTTCTCTTGTCCACATCCAGCAAAAAATAGTAAAAAAGAGAAGATGAAAAATAGTTTCAACATAAGTAAACCTTTTAAGATATATAAGACAGAATACAATACTGACGGTTAAAATAAGATAAATATTTAGTTTAGTCGTCATTTTCTTTATCCTAAGATAAGTTTAGATAAAATTCTAATATTAAAACAAAGGCTATAAAATAGATATGCAAATGGTAGTAGACTCCCTCAGACAAAAGGGCAAAATTTATAAAAAAATGCTAGAAATTCCTCCAAAAGAACTTGGAATTAGAAACAAGATAAGAATGTATAAGGCAACAGATACTAAAGGTTATTTCTGGGCTATTTTCGCTGTGAGTCAAAAAAGTAGATTGCTTATGAAAGATGTACATAAATTTCAAGAGATTTATGCAAAACTTACAGTGTTTTGTGATCATAACTTTAAACATAAGATTATTTTCATTGATGCACCTCTGTGCTCAAAAGCAGCGGCCGCGTTTAAAGAAGCAGGATGGAAAATTCAGTAATGATTCTTTGTGATGTTGGAAACACCTCTTTTCATTTTTATGATAATGGTAAACTATATAAAGAGAGTGTAGAAACTTTTAATCCAAGTCAAATGAAAGAAGATATTTACTTTATTTGTGTAAACCCTCGTGTTATAGGTTTGGTAAGTGGTTTTTCTAACTGGACTAACCTTGCTGAGTATGTAGATAGGAGTCACTATTATGAGACTATGGGTATAGATAGAATTGTAGCATGTGAGGCTATAAGTGACGGTATTATTATTGATGCTGGAAGTGCTATAACCGTAGACATAGTGAAAAATGGACTTTTTGAGGGTGGATTTATCTATCCTGGGGTTAAGGCTATGCAAAAAACATATGCAAATATCTCATCGCGTTTGGATTATTCATTTAACTTTGAGTGTGACTTGGATATAATGCCGAAAAATTCACAAGATGCCATAAGTTATGGCTTTTTAAAAACTTTTTACTCTGAGGTTATATCGCATGAAATGCCTGTTATTTTAACAGGTGGAGATGCACAAGAGTTTAAAAAAATATTTAAAGATGCTGAAATTGACAATGAGTTGATTTTTAGTGGAATGAAAAAGATTATACAAAAGGCTGATCTATGCTAACAGTTGCATTACCAAAAGGGCGTATCGCTAAAGAGACACTCGAAATTTTTGAGACTATCTTCGGTGATAGTTTTAAGTTTGATGATAGAAAACTAATTTTAGAAACTCCAAAGTTTCGTTTTTTACTTGTTCGTAACCAAGATGTTGCAACTTACGTTTATCATCAAGCGGCAGATATTGGTGTAGTAGGACTTGACACACTCGAAGAGCAGGGACATGATGTAGTTCGTCTACTTGATCTTGAACGCGGTGTATGTAAGGTTTCTATCGGAATGAGAAATGGTGAAAAACTTGATCTTAACAAACCTGAGTTAAAAGTAGCTTCAAAGATGGTTAACATCACTAAACGCTACTTTGAAGAGCGAGCAGTAAGTGTAGAAATTATCAAACTTAATGGTTCAGTTGAACTTGCACCTCTTATAGGTCTTGCTGATATGATAGTAGATGTTGTTGAAACCGGTACTACAATGAAGCAAAATGGTCTTGAAGTAGTTCAAGACATCATGACATCTTCGACATACCTCATAGCTAACAAGAACTCTTATATCTCTAAAAAAGATGAAGTTTTAGATATATATGAAAAAATAAGTGATGTTATAAAAGCGGATAGTAAATAGTTTTATGACAAATCTTGATCTTTATGCAAAAGCCGAACATTTACTAGGTATTGAAGAAGCTACTGAGGCTCTTTATGATCTCTATCGCTCAGAACTTGATGACAAAGATATAAAGACACTTTTAGATGTTGGTTGTGGTCGTGGCGGCTTTATGACTCGCATGATAAGTGATGGAGTAAAGTGTAAGGGAGTTGATTTAAGTTCTCTCATGGTTGATGAGTGTCTAGATCAGGGTCTAGATGCTGAGTGCATAGATGTTGCAGATGTTGAGGGTAAATATGATGCGATAGTAAGTATCTTTGATGTACTTAACTTCATGGATACAGAGGCTCTTACAAAGTTCCTAAACGCGGTAGCTACAAAACTAAATGATGACGGGATTTTTATAGCAGATATAAATACTCGTTACGGTTTTAGTGATGTTGCAGAGGGAAGTATGTCTAAAGAGACGCAGACAGAGTTTTTAAGTGTAGATGCTGAATTTGCCAATGATGAGCTCAATACTCAATTTACTCTTTTTGAAAAACAAGATGATGGCTTATATAAAAAATACCAAGATATTATTATCCAGCACTTTCATAAAATAAAAACTTTCCAAAAACTCGACGGACTTAAACTCATAGAAAAACAGACCTTCTCTCTTTATGATACTGAAGATAAAACTCTTCTTATCTTCAAAAAACGCTAAACCTTTAAACTTATAAGAGTACACTTGTTCTAAACAAGGAGTCTCTATGCAGAAGAGTTTGTTCTATCTCTTTCACATAGAAATGAGATGTCTAGAGACAATGTAACGAAACTGCGTCATTTCTTAGAAAAAGTAGGTTTAGTCCCAGATAAACTTTAATAATAAGGTGTACTTTTGAAAAGTAAAATAGCTCTTCTCTTTTTAGCTCTTGTATTTAGCAGTTGTA
>CAZPRE010000212.1:0-2963 GCA_964588875.1 uncultured Sulfurimonas sp.
TGAATCACTAAGACTTAAAAAATGTATAGGTAGGTTTTTTACAGATGCATGTTTAAATGCAAAAGCATCAGCATATTTTTGAAAGCTTGATGAAATAAATAGTGGAAGTTCTATAGAATCGTGAGAATGATCACTTGTTACACTCTCAAAAGTATGGTTAAGATACTTCTCATAAGCAGCATTGCGTTTTTTAAGTCTTTCATAATCTTGATAGTGGTCTATTTTGCGAATTAGTTCTTCAATCATAAAAGGTTTAAGTATATAATCTTTTGCGCCAGCAGCTAATGGTTTAGAAACTGTATCATTACTAATATATGAAACCATTAGGATCACAATAGATTTTTTAAATGTATCTATTACTGGGTTGAAATCCTGACCATTGATATTTGTTGAGAGAAGTACAACATCGTAGTTGTTACTTTTTATCGCATCTTTAGTTGATGTACACATTTCACATGTATGACCAAGTTCACTAAGTTTTGTAGCAATACTTTGTGCTAAATAAATCTCATTTTCTATTATTAGTATTTTCAATCATAACCCTTAATTAGTTTTTATTGTATATTTATTTTGACCAATCGAAATATTTTAAATTTGCATTAGCAATTACACCAACACCTTCACCTCGACCTATAAAGCCGAGTTTTTCAGTTGTTGTTGCTTTGATATTTACACGAGAACTATCAATGTTTAAAATAGAAGCTAAAGTTTTTCTCATCGCTAGTTTGTACTTACCAACTCGAGGTTTCTCAGCTGCTATTGTAATATCAACATTAACAATTACAAAGCCAAAATTATTGATTTTAATGACAACTCTTTTTAAAAGTTCTTTAGAATCAATACCTTTAAATGCATCATCATTATCTGGAAACATCATTCCAATATCACCCATACCTGCAGCTCCTAAAAGTGCATCTATAAGTGAGTGAATAGCAACATCTCCATCACTATGAGCCTTAAAACCATACTCTGAGTCAATGATAACGCCACCAAGCCACATAGCACCTTTATCATCAAAGGCATGAACATCAAAACCGGTTCCGCTTAAGGTATCAGTTGATGGTTTGCGCAAACAAGGGATTTTATTTAAATCACTAATGTAAGTAATTTTATGAGCATCTTCATCACCCAAGATGAAGGCTCTTGTTCCACCATTTGCAACAATTGCACTACTCTCATCAGTATAGTCTTTGTTAGTATCTAATGCAGCTTTTAAAACAGAGCTAACTGAAAGCTGAGGAGTTTGAATTCTTTTGACTTCGTCTCTATTTATTGTTTCATCATTATAGACAATAGTATCTGTTACTTTTAGGAATGGTACAACACAGTCACTTAATGATTTTTGAGAGATTATTTGGTGCAAAAAATCAATATTTATACATGCTCGAGCGATATCACTAACGAGTACATATTTTGTATCAACTTCTTTAAGTGCATTTTGCAAAGATTTTTGTCTTGTTGAAGAACCTTCTACGAAAGTGTAATCTTCATAAGTTTTCATAAACTCTAAATCATCAGGTGATGACGTGATTATGATTTTATTGAATAAATCAGTACTTTGAAGGTTTTGTGCTACAAATTGCCACAATGGTTGATTCTCAATTCTAAGCCACTGTTTTTTCACATCTAGCTCAAAACGGCTAGAGTTTCCTGCAGCAAGTAAGACAAGTGTTAAATCTGTCAATATGACTCCTGTCTTTAAAAGTGTTACGAAATTATACACTCCTAAAACTGTATTAATCTTAAAGTGTGTTACTTTAGTTTCAATAATTACCTAAAATATTAATTCAATGAATTGTCTTAATGATACTTTAACTTTATTTGATTATATTTCCACATAGATATAAATAAGTACAAGAATATAATTTAGGAGTTAATATGAGATCTTCATGGGTAAAGACAAGAGAAAACGATCCAGTTCGTACACAAATGTATTATGCAAAACAAGGCATTATTACGGGTGAGATGGAGTATGTTGCAAAAGTAGAAGATTTATCTCCTGAGCTAATTCGTAGTGAAATAGCACGCGGACGTTTAATTATTCCTGCAAATGTAAACCATACATCATTAGAGCCTATGGCTATTGGTATTGCAGCAACATGTAAAATAAATGCAAATATTGGTTCATCAGCAATTGCTTCGGATGTTTTGGGTGAAGTCCAAAAGATGGAAGTCTCTCAACACTATAAAGCAGATACAGCAATGGATCTTTCAACTGGTGGTGATTTAGATGAAATTCGTAGAGCGGTAATTGGGGCTTCTAAGATTCCTATCGGAACTGTGCCTATTTATCAAATTCTTCATGATGTTGGAAACAAAATCGAAGATTTAAGTATTGAAGTTATGTTAGAAGTTCTTGAACGCCAAGCACAACAAGGTGTTTCATACTTTACGATTCATGCAGGTTTCCTTTTAGAAACTATGCCTAAAATTGCACAACGTAAAATGGGTATCGTATCTCGTGGTGGTTCTTTAATGGCTGCTTGGATGATGCACTACCATAGAGAAAATCCTTTTTATACCGCGTTTGATGATATCTTAGATATTTGTGCAAAGTATGATGTTTCTCTTTCACTTGGTGATTCACTTCGTCCTGGTTGTTTAGCAGATGCTTCAGATGATGCACAACTCGGTGAGCTTAAAGTTCTTGGTGAGCTTACGCTTAAAGCTTGGGAAAAAAATGTTCAAGTTATGATTGAGGGTCCAGGTCATGTTCCTTTAAATCAAGTAGAACGTAACATGAAAATTCAAAGAGAACTTTGTCATGAAGCTCCTTTTTATATTTTAGGCCCATTAGTTACAGATATTGCAGCTGGATATGATCATATCTCTTCTGCTATTGGTGCAGCTGTTGGTGGATGGCATGGAGCTAGTATGTTATGTTATGTAACACCTAAAGAGCACCTAGGCCTTCCAAACGCGGCTGATGTGCGTGAAGGTATCATCGCTTACAAAATTGCTGC
>CAZPRE010000213.1:0-2916 GCA_964588875.1 uncultured Sulfurimonas sp.
TCTACCGTATCTATTTCATTTTGATTTGAAATGCTTACTACAATATCCGTAGCCGAACTCTGTTCAAGTTCAAATATCTCTCTGAGGTTCTCTTTTGACATAACTATCATATCATTAGATTCAAGCTGTGTACTCGAATCAAAGACTCCAGCTATATCTATTTTTTTTACACTTCCATCTGACTTTATGAAGTTGAAGTATTCTTTGTAGTAGTTAGAGTTTAAAATCTCTTTTACACCCTTGCCTATATACATATTATCTTCACTAAAGTCCATTTTAGGCACGAGGTTTGAGAGAGTCTCTTTGTACTGATTTTCAAATTCATCCACGCCAACAAGAGTGAAATAAACATCCGCATTTGCAAAGTAGTAGTAACCCCATACTCTCGCGTTTGCTTCGCTTACACCACTAATAGTAAGTATTTCATCAAGTTTAGAAGTCTCTATGTCGTAGTGTCGTCCTGCCTTAGAGTTTTGTACTATTATCTGAGGAAGAGAATCAAGAGTTGCGTTTAGCTCGTACTTAATAGAATTTGTAATTAAAAATACAGAGCTTAATAAAAAAGTTAAAATAGTTAAAACAATAGTGATGAAAAGATTTTTATACTTCTCTCTTAGTATAGAGTTTATTGCAAACTCTATGAGGTAAAGATTTATTTTATTACTCATTTGTGCTCTTACCTTGTATGCTTGTTGTAGAAAAACTCACATTAGAGTGTTCTCGTAGACTTCCATCTTCACTATAGATTGCAAATACATTAGAGAGACTTCTATGTCTAATATAATCAGCCTCCGATGAAAATGCCAAATCAGGAAGTCCAACAAGTTCTACAAATCTCTTTTTTTTATCTAAGTCAACACTATTCATACTTTTAGCTTCGTTTATATATAGAAGTTCACCTAAGCTTAGAGTAAAGAATAGTAAAAATATGAAAAATAAATACTTACTTTTTTTATTCATCTAGTTTATATACTTCGTCTTGTGTGATATCTTTAAAATTTACTATTTTTTTAGCTCTATGATCCATATAAAATGTTTTAGCCGAACTCTCGTTTTTAAACGCGATAAGCTCATTACCCATAGGTCCATATATATCACTTCCAATCACATAATAAGCTTTTGAAGCATCAATAGCCTTTTGAGAGTAGTAGTCAAGAACTAACATTTTACTTATACCCTTTTTATGCTCAAAGTAATACTTCATCATATCCTTAACTCCATCAAAAGAGTAGTGTTTATCTTCGCCATAGAAAATTTGAGTAGCCCATCGAGGATACTTATAAACGAACATTCCACATATAGGACATTTTTCATCTTTAGTCACATGGATACTGTCTTTAATAGTCGCTAGGTCACCAAATCTTTTTACTTCCCATAGATAAAGTGAAAGAGCCTGAAGATGTTTCTCTTTTAACTCTCCACAAAGTTTATTATTTTTGATACTGGCTTTTAGTTCGTTAATCTCTATATAACTGTTTAAATCAATATCTTTCTTACATTTTTTAGTGAATATTTTTTTACCCATTGGATAAATTTTCTTCTCTTTTTTCTTTGTAATCATCTCTATATCAGATTTCAGAGACTCCTCGGCCATAGTGAGTGCAGTTTTAAAATCAACTACTTTTCCCTTGTACTTTTTGGCAAACTCTTTTGCATCAGCCTCATTTCTAAACGCTAACTTACTCACCTTTGCCATAGTCCCTGGAACTTTAGAACCTGCTACATAAAACGCGATACTTGCATCTATAAGTTCTTCACTCTTAGCATCTATTACTTTTACGTTTTTTGTATCTATCCCATACTCTTGCATGTCTACAACTAAACATCTTATAGAACAGTACTGTCTTGGCGTGTTGTTATGAAGTTTTGAGGTGTGTGACGTTTTGTAAAACATTTTTATGTTCATTCCACAAACAGGACACCAATGTTTTTCATGACCTTTTTGAGTAAGTATAGGTTCTAGTGTAGCCATTTTTGAGAAACTAGCCGCGTTTAAATTGAATGCGATTAAGAATAAGATTGATAATAAAAGAGAGAGTTTTTTCATCTGTATATTTTCCTATAGTGTATTAGAAATAAGTAGAGTAATTTTAGCTTAAATTGTTTATGATTAATTGAATATAAACAAAGCTATAGAGACTATAGCTTTGTTTGGTTAGTTCTTGATTATCTTCTACCTAAGTAAAGACCAACAGCTTGAAGTTTTTTACCACGCATCTCGCCACAGATTTTACTTGATTTAACAAATGCTTTAGCATCTGCTACAGATGTAAACTTACGGTCAGTCTTTTTGCACATTTTGTTGTACATCATCTCACCTTTTTGAGCCATCATTGATTGTTTTTTACCAATCATAGCCATCTCTTTATCTAAACCTTTAGAAGCAATCTTGTAAGCACCCTCAAAGTCTAAAATATCACCACCAAATTTAGCTGCAAATTTTTGAGCATCTGCTTTTTTAGCAAAAGCATACTTACTCTTCATTGTCATAGTACCTTTTTTAGAACTTCCTACAACATAAGTAGCACTTTTAACATCTATGAATTTAAGTGTTTTATTATCAACAACTTTCATATCTTTTAAATTGGCACCATTTTTGATTTTGTCTTCACTAAGACAGTGAAGTGAGCAGTACTGTTTTGTATGCCCTTTTACACTCGCGGCATGATTTGTTCTATAAAACATTGGAAGCGTCATACCACATGAAGGACAGTATATTTTTGCTTTACCCTCTTGAACTATAGTAGCTTTATCCATAGGAACACTCTGAAACATTTTCATCTGTTTCTTACTTTCTCCACTACCTTCACCCATATTCCCTGCATATATTAATGAACTTAATATAAATAACATCGTAACAATTTTTTGCATTTTATCTCCTAAGATTATAACTTGTATAATGATAGAATATAATTG
>CAZPRE010000214.1:0-2886 GCA_964588875.1 uncultured Sulfurimonas sp.
GCATCACATTTTGATTTTGTTCTACTTGCTAATACTATTCTTCCAAATACTGAAGCATTCTGTACACATTTGTAAACTACAACGCGACTCACGCCACCTGCTCCGATAATTAAAGTTGTTTTTTGCATTAAAATTTTTCTCCTAAATATAAATAAGCTGAATGTTCACCTTCGATAGAACTACCATAGGCAAGATAGAGTGGTCCGAGAAATGTATCTGCCGCTACATAAATAGTGCCAGAGTTATGTAAAGAACTTAATGTTACTTTATCATCTTCGCTCCATGCATTACCACTTTCTAAAGAAAACCCTGCATAAAGAGGTGCATTTAAAGTTCCAAAGAAACCGCCATCCTTTATCTCATATGTGTATTTTAAAACACCCAGAACCATATTATCTCCAAGAAAGGAGTATGGAGCATAACCAGAGAGATTAAAGAGTCCACCTAGGCTATAGGTTCCCGCAAGCCTTACTGCATCATCATTCACAAAAGTATTGCCACCCTTGACAAACATTGTTATGTTATTAGAGTAAAACCTAAATGGAACTTCTAAGTCAAAATATATCTGCTCATATCCATAATCACTTCCGAATTCAGACATCTCTTTTGTCCACTTTAATTCAGATTTTATACCCTCTTTAGGAAAATTAACATTATCTAAATTATCAATATTAATCCTCGCATATATAGGGATAGCATCATAAGTATATGAATTTTCAAGGCCTACTGCTACTGCTACTGCACTTGGAATAGATAAATAGTCTTTATATTTTGAAATACCAATTTCAAATTCATAATCAGTAGTTACATGTGCTCCAAAAGAAACACTCCCACCCGTTCTACTTGAAGTAATTTCTTGATTTCCGAGATAACTAGATGGAAAAGTATCTGTTGTTCCCTCATATCTTAGAGAGGGACGAAGATAATACCTCTGCATAGTGTCAAGAGGTTGATAAAACTCTGTATAAGCTTTTGCATATCTACCAATCTCAAAATCACTCTTCCACTCTGCACCTAAAGAGTTTATACCAAACATTGTATAACCAACTTTTAGCGAATATGCCGAATGCCCTGTAAAATCATCTTCAAGCCCAACTGCAAAACGCACTTCTCCGTGGTTATCCCAACTTGGAGTTGTTTTAATCACTAAAATATTTCTACCGTTTTCCTCTTTCAGTTCATAAAGGATACTATCAAAAATCATCATATTGTATAGATGTAATAAATTAGCTCGAAGTGTAGTTTCATCAAGCTTCTGACCAACTTTTTGTTCAATTCTCTGTCTAATTGAAGTATCAGAAATATAGGTAGAATTATCAATCTGAATCTCATCTATAATAGGCATAATATTTGTATATTTTCTTCTATATTTAGCTTTATATTTAGCATATTCTTCGTCACTTACAGCAAGGTGAATTAACTTTGATAAATCTTTTTTAGTTACATCAACACCCCTTTGAATAATTGCACTATACTTATCAGCATCAAGTCCACTAAAACCATCTAGATTTGGAGTCAGCAATATATCTTTATCACCAAGAGTGTTTATTGATTTATTTGCATTTTTTCGCATTAATATATTTACTAGTTGCCCCATTACAACAAAGTATGAGTTTACATCTAAATCTTTATCAAAGTTTTCACTTACATCTACAGATATGATGACATCTGCACCCATATCACGAGCTACTGCTATGGGAATATTATCACTAATACCGCCATCAACTAAATCAATTCCATTAATATTTATAGGTTGAAAACCTCCAGGAATAGAGCTAGACGCATAGATAGCTTTTGCTAGTGAACCCGACTTTAAAACTACAGCATCACCATTTTTAATATTTGTTGCAACTGCACGATAAGGGATACCAAATTTATCAAAATCATGAATATCATTCACCCTTTGGGTGAGTTCCATAAACTTTAAAAGCATACTTTCACGTTTTAGAACACCAGTTGGAAGGACTAGTTCATCATCAGCGTTTATACCTAAGCCAAGTCTTCCTTGATAAGTATAATCAATATTTTTCTTTCTCATAGGAATATCGGGACGATCAAAATCCGTTCTGATATACTTTTTCCAATTCGTAGTCGTTAACATTTTCTCAATCTCTTGAGGAGACTCGCCAGAGACATAAAGTCCACCTACAAACGAGCCCATACTTGTTCCAACTATAATATCCACAGGAATATGGTTTTGTTCTAAAACTTTCAAGACCCCAACATGAGCTCCACCACGAGCTCCACCACCACTAAGAACTAGTGCTATTTTTGGTCTTTCATTTGCAAGTAGTGAAGCAAATAAAAGTGAAAGGATTAAAAGAAGTTTCATTGTAATTTTCCTAAACTAAATCAAATGCCACAGCTAAAACAGCGGCCCATATAAGTGAAGTTAAAATAAGGCTAAGAAGAACCATAGTTGCACCTACATCTTTTGCTTGTTTAGCTAAGATATGATAGTCTTGAGTAACTAAATCAACAACTCTTTCGATTGCCGAGTTTGCCACTTCTGCGAGTATTGGAATAAATAGAGATAAAAAAAGTATGCTTGCATGTGAGAAGCTTACAGGAAGTACCCAAGCTGTAATACCCATAACAAAAAGCATAAGTAATTGCCATTTAAATGATGTCTCATTTTTCACAATATCTATAAATCCTTCTACTGCATAACCACCGTTACGAAAAAGATTATGCTTAGGCTTATTTAACTTCATATTTGTCCTTTAATTCTTGTATTATATCTTTTAATTCATCCGCTTTTGTCTCTTTTGGTACAGGGTATGAAAAATAAACAGTTATCTCACGCTTGGCAAAAATACTTTTCTTTTTACCTTTTTTATACTTTGAAAAAGAGCTTCCAAACATTCCATCTATAAAGTATGGAAC
>CAZPRE010000215.1:0-2884 GCA_964588875.1 uncultured Sulfurimonas sp.
CCCCAAAAACGGCTATCGTTTGAGTGGTCACGATTATCACCCATCATAAAGTAGTAGTTTTTTTCTATTTTAATAGGTGATACATGAAAGATTGGCATTGGATACGGCCCATCTTCTGTTATCTTTGCATCATGGTGAATACCAGGATGAGCTTTCATATATGGATTTTTTACCCATAGCTTTGCTGCAAATGTTACAAGCTCAAAATCTTTAAAGTTCTCTCTGATCCAATCATCACCCTCACTGTGGTGAATATATAGATTTTTTTCTGAAACAAAAAGCTCATCACCAGGAAGTGCAACACAGCGTTTAACAAAGTGAGTTTTAGGGTTGTGTGGAGGTCTAAATATAACTATATCACCGCGCTCTGGCGTATCACCATCCACTAAACGCAATGAATCGCTCCATGGCATAATTGACATCTCTAAAAAAGGAATATGAGGCATTGGGATACCATAAGCAAACTTTTTAGCAAAAAGGTGATCTCCTATAAGAAGAGAGTCTTTCATCGAGCCACTAGGAATTCTAAAGGCTTGAGCGATAAAAAATATAACAAAAAGAACTATTACTATAGTTCCTGGCCATGAGTTTGAAAATTTGTAAACTTTGTGGAGTGTCTCTTTCATTTAGCTGTTCTTCTTTTGTGCATTTATTTTTGCGGCTTTGAGTGTGTTACTTAAAAGCATTGCGATAGTCATTGGTCCAACACCACCTGGGCTTGGTGTTATGTATGAACTTTTTTTACTTACATTTTCAAAATCAACATCACCTGTTAGTTTTCCCTCTGCAGTTCTACTTACTCCAATGTCGACGATAATTACATCATCTTTGACCATATCTTCAGTTATTAGATTTATAACACCTACACCGACTAATATTACGTCCGCGTTTAGAGTATGCTTTTTTAAGTCATCTGTAAAAATATGACATATTTCAACAGTCGCATCCGCGTTTAGAAGAAGTGAAGACATAGGCTTTCCAACAATATTAGAAGCACCAATAACTACACAGTTTTTCCCCTTTACATCAATGTCGTACTCTTTTAAAAGTTCCATAACACCAAGTGGAGTACAAGAAACAAAACCATCAAGGTTTGTCACTAAGCGTCCAACATTAAAAGGATGGAAACCATCTACATCTTTAGCAGGTTCTACGAGTTCAAGTAGTTTTGTTGTGTCTATTTGTTGGGGGAGTGGAAGTTGGATTAAAATACCATCAATACTAGAGTCAGCATTTAGTCTAGCAATCGTTTGTTCTATGACTTCTTGCGAGATATTTTCAGGCATGTCATGAGTTACTGAGTAGAAACCTACACGGTCACAAGCTTTTTTCTTCATAGTTACATAAGCAGCACTTGCTGGGTCCTGACCCACTAAAACAACTGCTAAACCTGGAGTACAACCACAGGTTTCTTTTAATGTTTTAACTTCTTCTGTAACTTGAAGTTCTATTTTTTTTGAAAGTTTTCTTCCATCTAATAACTGCATTTAAACCCCATAAATATTATTTTTGTTATTATACCGTTTTAAAATAATATTAGGCTAATAATGAAATATATAATAATTATGATTTTTCCATTTATACTTTTAGCTGAAACAACTTTTATTACCGACATGGAATATGCAGCACAGTTTTATAAAAACCCTAGAGGTATAGGCTGTCAGCACTGTCATGGTGAAAAAGGTGAGGGTAAGCTTATCGCAAATTATATTCATAAGGGCGAGAAAAAAAGCTTCTGGGGACCTGCTATTAACAGACTAGATCTTGTCACTTTTTTTAATGAACTCAATGAAAGAAAAAGAGGAATGCCAAGGTACTATTTAACGAAAAAAGAGATACAAGCTCTCTATTTATATTTACATAAATATGACAAAAAAGAGGTAGGAAATGAAAAATGATTTTTTACTAAAAGTTGAAAAATCCTATGGAGATAGAGATTTAGAAGCTCTAGATTCTTTAGCTATTTCAGGTTTTCGTGAGATAAATACAAGCCAAAACTACTCTTCTGTTCTTATGCTCTCATGCAACAATATTAAGCATCTACAAAAAATAGAATCCCTAGATGCTGAGTGTATAATGCTAAACCTTGAAGATGGTGTTAGTAAAGAGGATAAACCCTTTGCTCTTGTCTTATGTGCTATTTTTTTAATGGAATATAAAACACTTAATAAAAAGTTAGTTGTACGAGTAAATGCATTAGATGAGGGTGGTTATGATGAGATTGTTTACCTTAATCAGTTTATGCCTGATGCGATTCGTGTTCCAAAAATCAAAAATCAAAAAGAGGTAGAGTCTATTGTTGCATTACTTCATGATGATATAGAACTTCATCTTTCTATTGAGACAGCAGAGGGGTGGCATAATCTTCCATCTTTAAATTATGGCAAAAAAGTGACAACTTTTTATCTAGGGGTACTTGATCTTTTTGCAGATATGAAACTTCCTCAGTCTCTTGTAAATAGAGACAATCCAACTATGCTCTATATACTTTCCCACTTTTTAATAACATGTAAATCAATCGGTATAAAGCCTGTCTCTTTTGTCTACCAAGAGTTTAAAAATCTTAATGAATTCTCAAAATGGATAGAGTTAGAAAAAAGTATGGGTTATGATGCAAAAGGGTGTATATCTCCAGATCAAGTTAAACTTGTAAACGCGATGTTCGTAAATGATGAGGAGCAGATGAAAAGAGCCCATGTCATTGTAAAACTCTTTGAAATGCATGAAGAGATGGGAATCACAGGTTTTGTTGATGATGAGTATGGTTTTATAGATGAACCTATCTATAAAGGTGCACTAGCATTTCTCTCACATTAAAATATACACATTTTATTTACACTAATAATGAGTATTATATCTCTATAAATAAGGGAGAATATTATGA
>CAZPRE010000216.1:0-2843 GCA_964588875.1 uncultured Sulfurimonas sp.
CTAAATTATCCCGTAAGTCCTTCCTGAGTTGATATACGTTTGGCAAGTTTATAAGATGATCTGTAAAATAGCGACTAAAAAGTTGATTTCTATATTCTTTAATACTTATATCTTTATTCACACTGTCGAGATGAAGTTCATTAAGTACCTCATTACTCATATTATCAGAAGTTATCTCTTTTATTAAGGTATAAATAGTTAAAGAAGTATTTGCCTTATCATTGTGTTTTAGTAAAATTATTTCTGCATTAGGGAGAACTTTAAGAAGTTCTTTTTTGAGATTTTGAACAAGCACAGTATTATGAATATAAGAGACTATATGGACTAAAATCTTACCCTCGTGTGTTTTATTGACCTTTATTAAAACCTCTGAAATATCATTAGATGAAGATAGTATATAGTTGTTGATTTTTAACGATTTATTACTTATACTCATATTTCACATCTCCATATCTGTATCCTTCATTCTATCACAATTTATTTATAAAGTAAATTTTAACCACACTTTGACTATACTCACAGTCTATTTTGCAAGAGGAAACTAATTTGAAGTCATACCAAAACCTTGCACTACTTCAAAACCTCTATAGACTTAAAGCCCTTGGATTTGAGTATATAGACCCTTTTAGTATTAATGAAAAAACACCTCATGAAAAACCAAACAGTATTGATGAACTTCAACAAGATATCTCAACATGCCATCTTTGCGATTTAAGTAAATCAAGAACTCAAAGTATGATTGGTTACGGCAATACAAATGCACAAGTAATGATAATAGATTTCAGTGTTTCACAGACACAGGATATTAATAATGATTACTATGGTGGTAGATCGGGTGAGATCCTTAAAAATATGGTTGAAAATGTTTTAAAGCTAAGTATAAACGACATTTACTACACTCATACAGTTAAATGTAAACCACTAAATTCAAATACTCCATCGCCATCTGAGCATAACTCATGTAAAGGCTATCTCTTTGCACAGATAGAGTTTATAAAACCTAAGATAATTGTTACACTAGGACATGATGCTTATACAAGAGTGACCAACGATGAAGAAAGTTTTGATAATATTAGAGGTCACGTAATAGATTTTAAAGAGTATAAATTGATACCTATTTATCACCCATCACATCTACTAAGAAACCCAGAGTTAAAAAAAATAACACTAAATGATTTAAAAACAATAAAGAGTTGCATATGAAAAAACTGATATTTCTACTTTTACCTATAATCCTATTTTCACAGAGTTTTATGGTCTCCCACATCCCAATACCAAAAACATACATCCAGAACTTAGATCCTTATGTATGTAACGAAGAGTGTCTCCAAGAGTACCTAGACAATGATATGATTTTTTCATTTCTTGCTCATGCAAAATCAAAACTTGAAAATAGAGATCAAGATGAAATAAGAATGATGAATATATCCATACTTAATCTCGGTTCATTTTTAGCAAGTGGTGAACTTCGTATCGCTCTACTTCTTCCTTATAAGAAAATTGGTAAATATGCTTCATCAACTACAAATGCTTCTTTTGCTTACTTGATGACAAAGTCTCATCCTTTTGAGCTAAAAAGCTATAAGGTTGAGAGTGAAGAGATCGAAGACTTACAAGCTATTTTACAAACTATAAAGAATGATGGGTTTGACTATGTTATTGCTCCTCTTACTAAAGTTGGGGCTGATAATGTTGCTATTATAAATCCTGAATTAAATATCTACTTTCCAACAATTAATAAAACAGATATGAATTCTACATCTCCTTATCTTACTTATGGAGGAATAGACTACAAGGCTCAAAGCGATATGCTTGTTAAAGAGGCTCTTTCACCAATGATTATATTTTATGACAAATCATCTCTTGGGAAAAAATTAGCCCTCTACCAAGAAGATAGATTCAAATATAAAGAGATAAATGCAAGTAATGAGAATATGGCAGTTGAAGAGTTCTCAGCCTATGTTGCAAAAACTCAAAAAGTAAGAATTAAAGATAACAAAACTATAAGATACTCAATTGCAAGAAGAACCACTAATCTTGAGAGATACCTAAAAGAAAATGAGAGGATAAATGACGGCTCTTTTTTCATCAATACACCTATTGTTAAAAGCTCCATGATAATGTCACAACTTACACTCTATGATGTAAATGTAACAAATATACTTTCAACTCAGATAAACTATGATCCTCTTATTCTATCTATGACACAGTACACAGATAGACAAAAGATGCTTATTGCAAACTCTATAACTGAAGAAAACAATGTACTGATAGAGACAAATTCACTTCTTGGAAATGATATCGTTTATGACTGGATAAACTATACAACAACGGTAGGTGTAGATTATTTTTACAATCTTATCACACTTGAAGATCGAGAGTATAACATTCCATTAGAAGACAATCAGATGATATACTCTATAGAGCTTATCAGCCCCTCTCTTTCGAAGTTTATAAAGCATGAACCCTATATAGAAGAAGATTTAGAAGAGAGAGTGGATTAACTCCATACTCTCTTTATCAATCTTTTGAGGCTTACCTTCAAATGTAATGTAAGCCAAGGTAATCTCCATCTCAAAAAGTTTTTTTTCATCTTTGGTAATAGTCTGAACAAGAATAAAAGAAGCAGCTTTCATTTTAAGTAATTTTGTTTGGACATTTAACATATCCCCAAGTTTAGCACTTGATACATAATTAGCAATTATTTTTCTAGCTACAAAATGTCCATTTGGTAAAATAGGTGTTATGCCTTTATCAAAAAAAGTATCACTACGAGCACGTTCACAAAAATTTAAATAGTTTGAATGGTAAACCACTCCTCCGACATCAGTATCTTCATAATA
>CAZPRE010000217.1:0-2767 GCA_964588875.1 uncultured Sulfurimonas sp.
TTTTTGACAATAGAGTCATTAAAACACAAAAGCTTACTATCCCTCATTGCTCTTGGCAAAATAGAGAGAGTGTAATTATCCCATTATCAGGTATTTATTCATGAAAATATTGACATTTACTGGTAAGACTCCTTCAGAAGCTCTTAAAAAAGCAAAAAATGAGATTGGTGATGAGGGTATGCTAATTGAGACTAAAGAGATTCAAAAAAAAGGTCTTGGTCGCACAGCAATGTATGAGATAGTGATTGGAATTGATGAAAAAGATTTGCCAACTTCGTACGGACAGAAAAAAAAGCCGCTTAACGAGCAAAAACCACTCAAGCAAGAGTCTCAAGAGATTCTTTATGACATATCAAACGCGGCACAACAGATATCTAAAATTTCAGCAGTGACGGACCCCTTAGCTCAGTATGATAAGCCTATGCCTGTTCCCCCTATTTCTTACGAACCTAAAGAGTTAAAAGATATAAAATCTGAGATAAATAAACTTGGAGATAAGGTCAAAATTATTCAAAATATGTTTTGGGATGAAAAATCTCCATCATTAGAGGAGTCTATTCCTTCCGAGTTTGCAGAGATATATAGACTTGCTTCTCAAAGTGGTATGAACCAGCAACATTTAGAATCGATTATGCAGATGACACTGCAGCATATGCCATCAAAAATGAGAGAAAACTCAACAACTGTAAAAAGATATTTTCAAACATTACTGCGTAAGATGATACCTATCAGAATGGAAAAAGCACCTGGTGTCGGTGTAAAAAAAGTGATAATGCTTGTTGGGCCTACTGGGGTTGGAAAAACAACATCCATCGCAAAGCTTGCAGCAAGATATTCATTTTTAATGCAAAAAAAGTATAAGGTAGGACTCGTTGTGCTTGATACTTATCGTATCGGTGCAGTTGAACAACTTATGCAGTATGCAAGAATGATGAAGCTAGGGATTGAAACAGTAGTTGATCCTCCAGAGTTCTCAAATGCTCTTAACTCTCTGAGACATTGTGATTATATTTTAATAGACACTATGGGTTCAAGTCCTTACGACAAGGGAAAAATAGAGAAAATTTATGAGTGCCTTGATGCTAACGATACAGAATTTAAGATAGATGTTGTTTTAGTAATGCCAAGTTCCATAAAATATGAAGACTTAAAAGCGACATATGATAATTTTGAATCTTTAAATATTGACACTATGATGTTCACAAAACTTGATGAGACTATGGGCTTTGGTAATATTTTCTCTCTTGCATATGAGACAAAAAAACCGATTAGTTATTTTTCTGTTGGACAAGAAGTCCCCGAAGATTTAGTAACTGCAAGTAGTGATTTCTTGGTTGATTGCCTTTTAAATGGCTTTAACCGGAGTAAAGCATGATGGGACATCAAGCTGAAAAGTTAGAAGAGTTAGTAGCTTCAAACTCTAAAAAATCTTCTAAAAAAACACGTTTTGTTGCTATAACAAGTGGAAAAGGTGGGGTTGGTAAAAGTACAATAAGTTCAAATTTAGCATATGTTTTATCGCAAAAAGGTCTCAATGTTGGAATTTTTGAT
Organism: uncultured Sulfurimonas sp.; assembly: GCA_964588875.1. Taxonomy (GTDB): domain Bacteria; phylum Campylobacterota; class Campylobacteria; order Campylobacterales; family Sulfurimonadaceae; genus Sulfurimonas. Next base: position 1,552 of record CAZPRE010000217.1, read on the forward strand.
GCAGATATAGGTCTGGCAAACCTTGATGTTATGTTTAATGTAAAAATAAAGAAAAATATCTTGCATGTCTTAAAAGGCGAAGCCAAGGTAGCTGATATCTTAATTCCTATAACAAGAAATTTAATCCTTATTCCAGGTGAGAGTGGCGATGAGATTTTAAAGTATTCAAATATGGCACTTTTTGAGCGTTTTATGGAAGAGGCACAGGTCTTAGATAAATTAGATATTATGATTATAGACACAGGAGCTGGAATAGGAGAGCATATTCAGATGTTTTTAAACGCGGCTGATGATGTTGTTGTAGTAACTGTGCCCGATCCTGCGGCAATCACTGATGCATATGCGACTATTAAAACAATAGCTACACTAAGAAATGATGTCAGTATGATAATGAATCAGGTTAGAAATGCTAAAGAGGCTCAAGCAATCTTTAACAAAATAAACAAGGTGGCTAAGGCAAATATAGCAACTAATTTAGATTTAAAATTAATTGGAAAAATAAATAGTGACATTAAAGTCTCTTCTTCAGTAAAACAAAGAGCACTCTACTGTATAAACTATCCATTCTCTCAACCAGCTAAAGATATGGAGGCAATTGCAAATACAATTGCAGGTAATTTGGAACGCAATGTGCTAGTAAGCTCACAAGAGAGTGGCTTAACTGGACTGTTTAAACGTTTAATGGAACATTTTTAAGGTAAGTTTTGTATTTTGAATATATTATGGGGTATCTATGCTAGGTGAGAATTTTGTATATTTTTTTACAGTTGGCGGTTTTTTTATAGGTATAATTTTTGGGATACTTAAATCTTTTGATGCCGAAGGTCTACTAGTTTATACATTTCTTATCACAACATTCTTTTATCTCTTTTCTCATATTATTATTGCCCTTTATTTTAGGACGTTAACAGCTAAATCCTCCTATTTTCCGAAAGAGTTACATGAACGAGAACTAGACCTTTTTGTTAAAGAGATAAATAAACGTGAAAAACTTATAGATTCTGCTTCAAGAATTACTGACCTATCAATAAAAATGAACTCTGAAGAGCTAGTTGGAAATAAAGCATGATTTCTAATGCATACATTCAATATCTTCGAGCGCTAAAAGCTATGGCATTTAGACTCAAAGAGAGAGTTTATGGGGCAATTCTTGATTATTTAAGAAGTTTAGATATTTTAAGTTGGGCTAGTCGTAAACTTGTTAAAGCAATAGATT
>CAZPRE010000218.1:0-2749 GCA_964588875.1 uncultured Sulfurimonas sp.
ATTAGAAATAATTTTTTTTAATAACTGTTAATTATTGAATTATAACATAAGATTAAAAAGGATACTTTTACTCCATCTCTAAACTCATAAGATACATATTTTCCCCGTCTAAAATCTCTAAATCTGAGCTCTCACACTTTGGGCAAATATATTCTAATTTTGTTAATGTAGATTCGACTAGGCAACTTCGACATTTGACAACAATATCTTGCATATTAATAACAAATTCGGCTTCTTCACAAATGGTTTTCTCTTTAAATGTATCAAACGCGGTCTGTAATAGACTCGGTTCTACTCCACTCATAACTCCAATCTTAACAACAACCTTAAGTACTTTTGTAGCATTGTTGGCTTCAGCATTTTCATCACATGAGTCCAAGAGCGACTGTACTATACTATATTCATGCATTCATAATTCCTTTAATCTTGATGGTGTTTGTGTTGGACAAACCTTGTAAACAAACTCTTCTCTAAGTTTATGAAATGAACTCTCTTCATCCCAAAACTCTGGATGCATTACTTTTAGTTCATTCTCTTTACACTGGTTTATATACTCTCTATTGTCATTTAAATAATCTTCTTTATTATAAATATAGTCATCATAAGTATCTTCGTCTTCTAACAAACTTTGAGTAAACTCTCTAACATCTGCAAAATAGTTCTCTTTTTCAAAGACCTTATCAAGCATACCTATACTCAAAGCCTCGTCCGCGTTTAGTGGTAAACAAGCATTGAGTAGTTCTTGCGCTTTTTCTTCCCCTACTCTTTTTGGTAGGCTATATGTATGGTACTCACTTCCACTCAGACCTAGTGACTTATAGTGAGGATTTAAAATGCTACTCTTCGCTGCAAGAACATAGTCACATGCAAGTGCTAAAAAAACACCACCAGCTCCCGCGTTTTTATGGAGTGAGGCTACTGTTACAACATCATCAGCAAAAAGTATGGACTTAACAAGATCGTTCATGGCGTTTATATTACTCCAACCATCTTCACCCTGCTTTTTAGAGTCTTGTAAAATATTCAAATGTATACCGTTACTAAAGAACTCTTCTGCACCAATAAGTACAATGACCTTAGCAGACTCTTTAAGGTATTCAAATGCATATTTTAACCGTATACACTGCTCAGAATGCATCGCTCCGTTATGGAAGTTAAAACATAGGTAAGAGACATCATCATCTTTGGTATGTCCAATCTCATAAAAAGTCTTGTAACTCAAATCAAAAATTAGAGGAAGTCTCTCTTCTTTTATACCTTTAATTTTATCTTTTAAGACATAAGTAGCTGGGAGTTTAAAGTGACCTACTTCTTGTAAATGACTTATCCAAACAGCTCCGTCAATAGTGCCTATACAAATCGCACCGTCGCGTTTAGCAAGAACCTCTTTTGGTTCTCCTCTAAACTTCTCTTCTTCGAAAACACCAAACATATAACACTCTATGCCAAAAAAGTTTTCTTGTACTCCAGGGAAACTATCGCTCAATCTTATTTTTTTAATGATTTGCGCAGTTGTGTCAACACTCCACTCTATAGCTCTCTCTTTTTGAGTTAGGTAAAAGTGTATCTCTTGTTTTAGTTGTGGAGTTGGAGTAAATGATGTTTGTTCTAAGTTTGCAAGTAGTTCATGCAGCGCTGTTATAGTCGCGTTTGCAACCTCTTCTCTATAGAGTGAAGCCTTACTCGCATCTCGCATACTAAACGCCACCTCACTATAGATATCTCCGCCATCAAAATCTTCATTTGCCCTTAAAATGACAACACCCCACTCTTTTTTCTCTTCTCTAAGAGCATGCTCAAGTGAGTTGTGTCCTCTGTCTCCTCTGATTCCAGGATGCAAAACATAGGTAGGCACATTTAAAAAAATCTCTTTTGGTATAAACTTTTTAAGATAGGGTGCAAAAATAATATCTGGTTCAAACCTCTTTACTTCTGCCATCATACTTGTGTCATTTATGGCATATTCTACTGCGACAGTGTGACCAAGAGATTTAAGGTGGCAAAAAACTCTCTGAGTTAGAGAGTTAAACGCGGAGACAAGTAGAAGTATTTTCATCTCTTAGCAAATTCTTGGAAGTAGTTCACCACTTGGAATATCTAAAAATCTTTTTGTACCCCAAGAACTATTTAAAATAACTTTTTGCATATGAGTATCTGTTACCTTACCTATAATAGCCGCGTTTGAACAATTCTCAAAAGTTTTGAGTATTTCTATAGCTTTATCTGCATCTTCCTTGTCAATGGCAAGTACAAAAGTACCTTCATTAGCTAATGCTGCTGCTTCAAACCCAAGCATTTCACAAATACCGGTAACCTCATCACTTACAGGAATACTCTCTTCTTCTACTTCTATACAAACATTTGACTGAGAAGCCCACTCGTTAAGAACGGCACTAATGCCACCTCTTGTTGCATCACGAAGAGCTGTGATTTTAATGTCCGCGTTTATAAGAGCTTCGACTTGTGGGTAAAGTGATTCACAGTCACTCACGAGTGCACTACTCATCTCAATACCCTCACGAGCAGCAAAAATAGTAGCACCGTGACAACCGATATCTCGGTTTACAAGTATAAGGTCGTCTTGGGTAATGTTGTTTGAACTAATACCCTTCTTTTGTACCTCACCAATACCAGTTGTGTTAATAAAAATCTTATCAACACTACCTCGTGGAACAACTTTAGTGTCACCACTTACAACCATTGCGCCATTTACCTCAAGCTCTTTTTTCATGCTTTTTGTATTACCTCT
>CAZPRE010000219.1:0-2648 GCA_964588875.1 uncultured Sulfurimonas sp.
GACTTAGTATATGGTCTGCAATTTGAACTTTCACGTACATCTCCAAAGTTCTTTGTGGCTCTTTTTGATCTTGATGTTCCTGAGATTTCAGATGGTACTGTTATTGTTGAAAAAGCGGCTCGTATTCCGGGTGAAAGAGCTAAGATTGCACTTATATCCACACATCCACAAGTTGATGCTGTTGGAGCTACTGTTGGTGTAAAAGGTGTTCGTATAAATGCTGTTTCAGATGAACTTATAGGTGAAAACATCGACTGTATTGAGTACACATCTATCCCTGAACTTTTTGTATCTCGTACTATGAGTCCAGCGATTATCTCTCATGTTGAGATAGTTAAAAATGCAGATGGTGAGAATGAAAAAGCAATTATCACTCTTCCAGGTGATCAAAAATCTAAGGCAATTGGTAAAAGTGGTATCAATATCCGTTTAGCTTCAATGCTTACAGGTCTTAATATTGAACTAGTTGAAACTGATTCAACAACTACTGAAGATGGTGAAATTGAAGAAGCTAAAGATGGTGTAGACGCGCTTGAAGCATTGTTTAATTAATAGTAATAAATAAATTATAAACTTTTAAACGCGGTATCTTAGCCGCGTTTCATATATGGATTTAATCTTATCAATAATAAATCTGCAACCATATTTCCAAGTAGTGTTAAAAATGCTGTAATCATCAAAGTTCCCATGATAACTGGATAATCCCTACTTAAGGCACTCATAAAAAACAGTTGTCCCATTCCCTCAATTCCAAAAATAGACTCTAAAATAACACTTCCTCCTATTAGACCGGGTAAAGAAAGACCTAAAAGTGTGATGATCGGAGGCAAGAGATTTGGCAATATATAGTATCTTAACAACTCTTTTTTCTCTAAACCACGAGAGAGTGCAAAGTAATAATAGTCACTTTTGAGTATCTCTAAAGTTAAAGAACGGATATAGATTATCATACTCCCTAAACCCACAAATATCATTACACTAACAGGCAAAATAAGATGCCAAGCCATGTCCATATACTCTGCCACACCACTTTTTTCTTCGATAGAGTGAAGTCCAGCAATAGGAAATAAATCAAGATTTACACTAAAAACAATAATAAAAATAAGTGCCAAATAAAATGAAGGCATAGAAAAAGAGACTAAAGAGATTTGACGGATGACATAATCAGCTCTCTTTTCATAGTTTAATGCTGCTTTTATTCCAAGATAAAGGGAGAGTACAAATACACTTATTAACGCCGTCACATTCATAAAGAGTGTTACAGGTAAGCGTTTGAGTATCTCTGCACTTACATCTTGGCCTGATACAAAAGAGATTCCAAAGTTAAGAGTTACAATATTAAGTACCCAATCCAAGTACTGCTGAGACAGGGTTTTATCAAGTCCATAAACTGCTTTTAACTGCTCTATAGCTTCTTTAGTCATATTCGGGTTTAACTCCCCTGCTCCAAAGAAACTATTAGGTGCTGAGTGAATCGCTAAAAATGAGATAATAGAAATAAGAAATAGCATAAATAAAATATAAAAAAGTTTTTTGATTAGTTCTAACATAAGAGGATTATAGCTAAATGAGGTAAAAGTTTTGTCACTCCTCAAAAACAGGGTTAGTTAAAACACTGTTGCAAGAACTGCTACAAAATTATTCTCTGTATCTACAGTATCATCATCGTAATCCACAGCTATATAAGAAATAGGATGAAAACTGATTAAAAACTAATCAGTTTTCTGTATTGTTTATTGTTTATTATTTTGAAGTGTTTGTGCATATTCTATCATAGTGCAGAAATGCTCAGCATTGAGTGCAGCACCTCCTACTAAAACACCATCTACATTGTCTATAGCTAAAACATCCGCCGCGTTTGTAACTTTTACACTCCCACCATAAAGAAGAGGTGCAGTAGATTTAGCCTTTAAATCTTTGTGTATAGTCGCAATATCTTCAAGAGTTGGAATAAGTCCAGTTCCAATTGCCCATACTGGTTCATAAGCAATAATAAGATTCTCATACTCTGTATCGATTCCCTCATACTGAGCGGCGATATATTGCATCATCTCTTCATTACCAGCTTCGCGTTTCTCTAATGGCTCACCTACACAGTAAACTATTTTAAATCCTAACTCTTTATAGTAATTAAACTTTACGACAAGCTCTTCTTGTGTTTCACCTAGAACATGACGGCGCTCACTGTGACCTATTAAAATAGTTTTAATAGCAAACTCTTCTAAATGATCTAATCCTATCTCTCCAGTATATGCACCATTTTGAGTTGCATATGCATTTTGAGCACCAATAATTACTTGACCATCATGCTTATTAAGACTTGAAGCTGCAGGAAATACTAATACTTCCTGAGTGACATTGTTACTTTTTACATAACTTTCTAATTCATTAACATAGTCGACTGTCTGTTTACGAGTAAGGTTCGTTTTTAAATTTGCTGCAATTATCATTTTATACCTCTTTAATTATTAAAGATGCAACACCTGGAAGTATTTTACCCTCAAGTAGCTCTAGTGAAGCTCCACCACCAGTAGAGATGAAACTCATCTCTTCATCAAGACCAATTCTTTGAACTAAGTCAGCTGTGTCACCACCACCAACAACAGTAGTAGCATAGCTATCTGCTACAAAGTGTGCAATTTTTGATG
>CAZPRE010000220.1:0-2623 GCA_964588875.1 uncultured Sulfurimonas sp.
CCTGCAAAAAACGGAGCAAATCGGACACCTATGACACTTCTGTTCGGACACCCATGACGGTTTCATTCGGACAGTGATGACGGAAATGATTCGGACACTTTGGTCTAAAAACCGTCAACTTATATTCGTTTAAGTAAGAGGTATTTTCTAAATTCAAATACACTGATTGTAAATTTATTTACAAGGGTGTTAGTAATGAGGATTATATCTATGAAATCAGTTCGTGATATTATAAAATTCCATAGTGATATGGGTATGTCAATACGAAAAATACAAGGTGCTACCGGAGTAGCTAAAAGTACAGTAGCAGATTATATCAAGCGATTTAAAGAGTTAGATTTATCTCTTGAGCAGATAGAATCATTAGATGATGATTCTCTTCGTCTTCAATTCTTTCCAGAGATAGCAAGTGTAGTTGTCTCAACTAAAGCTATGCCTGATATGAACTACATACACCAAGAACTCAAACGACGAAAAAAGACGAAGGTTACGCTCTATCTGCTATGGGAAGAGTATCGGATAGATAATCCAGATGGCTACGGATATACACAGTTTCGAGTATATTACAGAAGATTTAAGAAAAAACTAAATCCTTCAATGCGTCAAACACACTTATCTGGTGAAAAACTCTTTGTAGATTACAGTGGGTTGATAATGCCTATTCATAATCAAAGAACAGGAGAGGTAGAGTATGCACAGATATTCGTAGCAGTTCTTGGTGCAAGTGGTTATACCTTTGTTCATGCTACACATTCTCAAAAACAAGAAGACTTTATCTATTCCCATGTAATGTGCTATAACTTTTTTGGTGGTGTACCAAGAGTAGTTGTTCCAGACAATCTAAAAAGTGCCATCATCTCGAATAATAAAAATGGGATAGTTGTTAATGAAAGCTATGCTGATTTAAACCGTCACTATGGAGTTGTAGTAGAGCCTACCAGAGTTCGTAAACCAAAGGACAAACCCTTAGCTGAACAAGGTGTTCAAGCGATTCAAAGATTTATTCTTGCAAAGTTCCGCCATCATAAGTTCTTTAGTATAAGTGAACTCAATGTTGCTATTTCAGAACTTCTTGATGGCTATAACAATAAAGTTATTAAACACCTACAACAAAGCCGTATAGAGCTTTTCAAGGAACTTGATGCACCATATCTTAATCCACTTCCTCTAAACAACTATGTGTATAAGCAGTTTAAACTTGCAAGAGTGAATCAAGACTACCATATAACATTAGAGAAGTGTAACTACTCAGTACCATTCAGATATATCAAAGAGGAAGTTGAAGTGAGATACTCCACGCAGAGTGTATACATTTATAATAAGCATAAACTTATAGCTACTCATCCAAGACTTAGAAGAGTTGGAGAAACATCCACACTTCATGAGCATATGCCAAGTGATCATCAGTATATCAATGAAAAAATGAATCCAGATAGACTCCGTTCATGGGCTAAAAACATTGGTGAATACAGCAGTATATTTGTTGAAGATGCATTTGAGGAGGTAGAGCATAAACCTAATGCATATAGAAAAATATCAGCTGTACTCTCACTTGCGAAACTTTATGGAAATACAGAACTAGAGTTGGCACTAATGTATGCAGTACAGATGAGAACCATTACAACTAAGTCCATAAAATCAATACTTGATAAAAAACTATACCTTGCCAAGAGTGCAAATAATATCCCTTCAACACAACAATCACTCTTTAACAATCATACCAACATCCGTGGTGCGGATGAGTACAAATAAAAGGAAATAATAAATGCAACATACAAATATAATCAATAAGCTAGATGAGTTAAGCTATAAGGGCTTTAAGGAAGCATATTTGCATCAAATAGAAGATGTAAATTACGATAGTGTCAGTTTCGAGGATAGACTTTATCAACTACTTGACGCACAAGACATATTTATGAAAAACAAACGAATACAAATGGCATTCAAACTGTCTAAAATTAAGGATAAGCAAGCAGCAATTGATGCAATTGACTTCAGTCCAAAAAGAAAAATCAATAAGACTCAAATACATTCATTAGCAGCACTAAACTTTATCCATTCAAAGCAAAATATAATCATTACTGGTAAAACAGGAACTGGTAAGAGTTACATGGCACAAGCTATTGCCAACCGTGCTATTATTGATGGGCATCGTGCATATTATATTAGAACACCATCATTGCTTGAGGAGATAAGACTATCTAGAATAGATGGAACATATACAAATCTTTTAAAAAAGTATTCACGATTTAAGTTACTTGTTTTAGATGATTTCGGAGTTGCACCTATAGTTGAAGACGATGCTACAAATTTATTTGAAATTATAGAAGATAGAACAGAGATAAATTCTACAATTATAACTTCACAACTTCCAGTTAGTGAGTGGTACAACTATCTCAATAACAACACAATTGCAGATGCAATTTTAGATAGGATAGTTCACTCATCTCATAGAGTTGAACTAAGTGGTCCATCTATGAGAAAAATCAAATCTAGCATTAAAAATGAGGAATACTAAAAAAGCATTCGGACACTTTATGTTAAAATACTGTTACAGAAAATATCTCTTCTTAAGCTGTCCGAACTGAAACGATATGGGTGTCCGGATACTCCGTTATATGCA
>CAZPRE010000221.1:0-2623 GCA_964588875.1 uncultured Sulfurimonas sp.
AAAAAAAGTCTTGCTAAATATATACTCCCAGAAGCACCAGCTCTTGATGCTTCTAACTTCGATGAACTATTGATTGCACTTGAGAGTTTAAGTGAAATCATCATTACTAACTTAGAAAATTCACCCAATATCATTAGATTAATAGATACGATTAAAGAGAATGATATTCGAGTTATTGCAACTTCAAAGAGTACATTTGTAAACTCTAATGTTGATGACCTGTTTAGTCTTAAATTTGACATTCCACCACTTAGTAAACGCATGGAAGATGTTGAGTTCTTAATAAAAAAATTTATTAAAGAAGCCTCTCTACTTTTTGATGGTGAGGGAGAATGTAACTTTGATAACTTTACTCCAGATCTAAGTAAAAATGCCACTTCTTTAAGAAGACAGGTAATGATTACTTATCTTTTACAAGATATTAAAGATATAGAGTTAATGGATATAATGCAAAACTTTTTGTCAAATAAATTGGGTTCAAATAGTGATTATAGAAATTTTTTATATCTCTATGAAGCTCCACTAATTAAAGCCGGTTTAAATAGGTTTAAATCACAACTGCAACTTTCAGATAAGTTGGGGTTAAATAGAAATACATTGAGAAAAAAAATAACAGATAATAAAGAATATCTGTAACAAGAGGGAAAAATATGTCAAAAATAGCAATGATATTCGCAGGACAAGGTTCTCAAGCCGTAGGTATGGGTCAAGATTTTTACAACAATTCAGAAATTGCACGTGATATGTTTGCCAAAGCTGGTGAGAGAATTGGGATTGACTTTAAGGAATTGATATTCCAAGAGAATGAAAAACTAGGTCAAACAGCATTCACACAACCTGCTATTTTATTAGTTCAGATGATTGCATATAGGCTTTTTAAAGATGCTTGTCCAGATGTTAAAGCAGAACTATTCTTAGGTCACTCTTTAGGAGAATTTTCTGCTCTTTGTGCATCTGGAGCTATAGATTATGTAGATGCAGTAGAGCTAGTACATAAGCGCGGTACATTTATGCAAGAAGCTTGTTCAAGTGTAAATGCAGGGATGATGGCTCTTGTTGGACTAGATGATGCAACAGTTGAGCAAGTATGTGTTAGAGCACAAGATGCGGGTAAAAAAGTTTGGCCAGCAAACTATAATCAAGATGGACAATTGGTTGTAGCTGGTATGAAAGCAGATTTGGAGTCACTAGAACAGACTTTTAAAGATGCTGGTGCAAAACGTGCAATTTTACTAAATATGTCAGTTGCTTCGCATTGTGAAATATTAGCTCCTGCACAAGAACCATTAGCTGCATTAATGGATAGTATGGTTCATGATAGTTTTAGTGCACCCGTTATTTCTAATGTAACAACATCGGCATATAGCACTAAAGACGAAGCAGTATCTTTACTCAAAGACCAACTTGTTAAACCTGTGAAATATAAACAATCAATTTTAGCAATTGCTAGTGATGTTGATATGGCAATAGAGTTTGGAAATGGCGTAACACTTAAAGGTCTTAACAGGAGAATTGCAAAAGAGTTAAAAACTCTTAATATCTCAGATATGGCATCTTTAGAAAAAGTTGTAGAAGAAGTTTGTAACTAGAATGAGAGTAACTCTATCTCAAACATCTCCAAAGTTAAATCGCTCAAATCTTAAGAGTATTGTTGATAGTGTTAATCAGCATAAAAATGAGAGTGATTTAATAGTCTTTCCCGAACTATCACTTAATGGCTACTCTCTTCAAGACAAGTTATTTGAAGATGCTTGGAATATAGAAGAGTTAAATGAGCTTAAGAATTTAAGTAAAGAGGTAGATATTGTAGTTGGCGTTGCACTTAGAGATAAGAATAGTTTCCGAAACGCGGCCTTATATTTTTCACAAGGAGAGCTTCTCTCGCAGCACAATAAAGTTCACCTTCCTAACTATGGTATGTTTGAAGAGGCTCGATATTTTGAGAGAGGTGATGTTTTTGAGAGCTTTTTAGCAAGAGATAAAAAAATCTCTATGCTTATTTGTGAAGACTTATGGCACAAATCTGTACATCATGACTTAATCGAAGAAAATCCTGATTTAATCATAGCACTTATTGCTTCTCCTGCTCGTGGTTTTAGTGATGATGGTCTTGAAATAGAAGATAAATGGTATAGGATTATTAAGGAAGTTGCTTTAGAATGTAATGCAAAACTCATTTTTGTGAACCGCGTTGGCTTTGAAGATGGACTTGGTTTTTGGGGTGGGAGCTGTATAGTAGATGCAAACGCAGAGATAATATATAAACTACCTCACTATGAAGTAGTCACTAAAACATTTGAAATATAGGAAATAAGATGAAAATAGCAATTATGGGTGCAATGCCAGAAGAGATAGCACCAATATTAGAAATAGTAGGAGAATATAAGACTAGAGAGTATGCTGATAACAGTTATTATGAAGCAACATATAAAGGCGTTGACTTAGTTATTGCATATTCAAAAATTGGTAAGGTTTTTTCAACATTAACAGCGAGTACAATGATTCAGTACTTTGGCTGTGATAGATTACTATTTTCTGGTGTAGCCGGAGGAATTAACCCCACTCTTAAAATTGGTGATTTAATTGTTGCTACGAAGCTTGCTCAGCATGACTTAGATATTAC
>CAZPRE010000222.1:0-2606 GCA_964588875.1 uncultured Sulfurimonas sp.
ATATTAGCCCACTCGCTAGAAGTGTGACCATTAATCTCAAAACTTTCTATTTTCTTATTATGTTTTTTCATAAATGGAAGTAATTTATTAGAAAAAGTATTCAAAAACTTTTTTTAGCTCATCATATATATTAGATGTATTAGAAGAGAGTTGTGCGATTGTTCCATCACGATTGAGTTTAACAACCCACATGTTTGATTCTTGAGACTCTTTTGATGTGTTTATACCAGCTACTGCAACTTGAGAGTTATGAAGTATTGTTAGGGCTTTAAAAACATCATAGTTGTCATCGCCAAAGTGTTTTTGATATAACATATTTAACTCACTATCAAGAACCATTGCTAATGCATCTATGTTGTACGAGTCTCGGACATATCCCACAGCCATAATGTTGCTGTCTGAGAACTCTTTTATATCTTTTAAAACACTAGAGTAAGTAGTACTAACATATTTATCAGTAATAATATTTTTATGTAGATCAAACTTTATAAGTCTTATTCGCTCTTTATGCAGCTCATCTTGAGTACTTAGAGAGAGTAAGAAGTTAGAGTCTCTGAGTCTTATTATTTTATGAGGTGTTGTAAGAGTCTGCGATTTATAATGTTTTAGCCAAATTTTATTACCATTTTCATTGATTCGCATGAGGGTTATATTTTTATTTTTATCATAAGAGGTAGTAGCTACGACTATGATTGATCCATCCCTTGCCTCAACTGTATTTATCCCTCTGTCATCATATTGAGTACCATACTTTTTACTCCAGATTTTCTTCCCTCTTTTGAAAAACGAGTAAGATAGATATCATTTTGTCCTAGACCTGTCTCAAATATATTGTCATTACGTGAACGCGATGTGACTGCAGAACCAACAGCTAAAACGCCACCATCGCTAAGTAAAATTAGGTTATTCATTCTATCATAGTTTGAAGTAGCAAATATTTTTTTAAACTGAGGGTTTGCATGTGAATCAAACTTAGCGACGATAAGAGAACCATCTAATGTATAGCCTCCAATAAAGTAACCATTTGCAGGAGTTTTTACTAGTGCAACTGCTTCGTTGAATTGTGAGAGTTTTGCTGATTTAGAGAGAAGAATACTTCCTTTTGTATCAAGTTTAATAATATACATTTGAGAACCAAATGCTTCTGAAACGCTACTCAGATAATCAAAGGCATTTGTATATGTTTTGTTAGAATTTTGATTAGACTCTGTAAATTTGTTCGAAAACCCAAAAGCACCAAAGAAGAACCTATCTAAGGATTTCTAACATATACCGCACACCCCTTATGCTAGGTATTTGCTACTCTTTTCGTTTTTGATTGTAACCGCAGTGTCACCGTAAAGCGAAAAATCAGAGTCTACTTCTATCTCTTGAGCATCCATTACCGCAGTATATTTCTCGAGTGTTGTTTTATCTGATGAGTGTCCTATAAGTCCAGCATCGTCAATATCACCGATTTAATACCAAGAAGATAATAGGGGAAATTAAATATTAATAACTTCTTTTACTTCTAATCCAAATCCGCCTAGACCTACAAAGTCTGTTTGCTTAAGGGAAGTTATTAAGTTCATTTTTGACACACCAAGAGATTTTAAAATCTGAGCTCCGGTTCCTATCTCTTTCATTGTAGCATTATCTTGATGATTAGTTTTATTTATAAACACCAACACGCCACTGTTTAGTTTTAGATAATCTATAGAGTTTACTAGGTTATGGTATTTGTTCTGATTTAAAAGAAGTTCAATATCAGGAACTACGTTATGAACTCTAACATTAGCAAGTTCTCCGGCATTGTAAAAGACTATTGCAGTATGCTTAATTCCATCATGGTCCATAAACATATGTTGATTGACCTTTATGCCAAAGAACTCAATTTCCTCAACGCTTGTTTCATTTACAAGTCTCTCATTTGCTAGACGGTATTCAACTAGATCTGAGATAAAAACTGTTTTTAAGTCATGTTCTTTACCAAAAATATCCAAATCATCACGTCTTGCCATTGTTCCATCTTCTTTGATGATTTCACAAATAACACCAGCCTCACTAAGACCAGCTAAACGACATAAATCAACAGAACCTTCAGTATGACCAGTTCTAACTAATGTTCCCCCGTCTTTTGCTATAAGAGGAAAGATATGACCCGGTTTTACAAGCTCAGTTGCATTAGAAATTGGGTTTTCCAAAATCTTGATAGTATCATCTCTCTCACCAGCAGATATACCGGTAAGTGCGTCTTTAGCATCTACAGATACCGTAAAAGCTGTTTCATATGAAGATGTGTTTGAACTGACCATAGGATTTAAATCAAGTCTAGTTGCGATTGACTTACTAAGCGCAACACAAATTAGTCCTCTTGCGTGAGTAGCCATAAAATTTACATTTTGGGGAGTGGAAAAAGCAGCAGCGTACACCAAATCTCCTTCATTCTCTCTATCTTCATCATCAATCATGATGACCATTCTTCCTTTTTTAACTTCCTCTATAGCTTCTAATACTCGTTGTGTGGGTGTCATGTGTCCTCTTTTATATAATTTGTTTTATGGAGTGCAGAGTTATTTAAAGTAAGTGCCCCATCTCAGCTTTTTTAACGCTAAGATAACCCTGAT
>CAZPRE010000223.1:0-2584 GCA_964588875.1 uncultured Sulfurimonas sp.
TCTACTTACTAAGGTGATTTGATGGTTTTTATGTGAGTAGACTAAAATCATTTTTGGTAGCATAAGGTCTAAGTCTGGAGTGTTAAGTTCATCCTCTAAATTATCCATACTTGAACCTAGTTTTGGCTCAAATACTTTAACCATGTCATAACCAATATAACCAATAAAGCCATCAACATAACCAATTTTTAGTTTTCTAGTTGCTTCTTTATATATAGAAGTATCAATATTTTTATAATAGTTTTTTAAAAATATAAAAGGGTTTTCATCTTTTGTATTTTTTATACCGTTAGCATCTGTGTAGACAGTTTGATCATTAATGTATTGTAGACGCTCACGAGCACCTATACAGATAAAACTATAGTTACCATCAGATTGTCCAGCACTCTCAAAAAGATAAGTAATTTCATCTTCAAAAAGTGCTTTTAATTTTGCATAAACAGCAATGGGTGCGAATTGGTCAAGTGTAAATTGTTTTGAATGTATCAAGAACAACTAACTTATATTTTAGTTAAAAAAGCACCAGATTCAATGCTTTTTCTAATTACTCTAAGAGCATTTCTTGCCTCTTCTTCTTTTGTGAATGGACCTACAAGAACCTTATTTAAAGTTTTAGAATTTTTTGTCACTTTATGGAATTTATAACTAAAACCTTTGTCTGTTATTGATTTTAGGAACTTCTTGTTTGGTGAATATTTTGAAAATGAACCAACTTGTACATAATAAGCTTTTGTAGATGTCGATTTAGTAGTAGCTTGTTTTTTTGCAACAACTGGAGATTTTACTATTTTCTTAACAGGCTCGTATACTTCAACAATCTCTTGTAAGCTCTCTTGTTTTAATTTTTGAGCAATCTGATCTAGATTATCGCTATCTGTACTATCTTCTTCAATAACTTCTACCTCTTCAAAAAGAGGTTCATCAGTAATTGTAGGAGTTGTCTGAATATTTGGTTGGGGTGGTAAAACAGCTTGAGGTAAATTGTCTGTACCGCTAGATGTAAGAGAGTTCATTAGCATAACAACAATGATTAGTATAACACCTAGTGTAGCTACTGCTAAAACAATTTTTTTATTGTTGTTACTAGCTCCACTTTTGTTTAAAATAATATCGTTAAGTTCGTTTTTTTCTTCCATCTTTTTTCTCCTGTGTTACATGTGCTTCGATCAAGAAGCTCCACGTTCTTTTGAATATACCTCGTAAGGTAATGTTAAAATATTATAATCGTCTGGCATATCTGTATTTGGAAACATTCGCCATTGCTTTGGTTGCTTTGCGGCTAGCTTCATGCTTAACATTTTACCAAGTTGAATAGCCTCTTGCAGAGTCGTATGTCCTTTATGGATATAAACATGTAGATGACCATCAGTTTTTGTCTTATAAGCGGTAAAATTTATATATCCCTCTTCACCTAGCAAAAGTTGTGCCTTATGATAAAAACGTTCAGGGTCTCTACCATTATAGTCAATAACAATATTTTCAACCTTGTTATGAGAGTTAAGTATGGAGTGAGCTACAGTAATCTCACCCTTAATATGTTTATTAATGACTGCTTGGGTTAATGGAGCATTTATTTTTTCAAACTTATTGTAAAAAGTACGACCCTTAAAGGTGAGCTTGTCTACTACTGTATCTTTCTTTTCCCAGTAGTGATCACTCACCATTTTAATAAGTTTTAAGTCCATCGCAGTCATATCATTACCTTAGTAAGTTGATTGGTTATAGATTACAAAGTTTTGAGCAAGTTCTTTTAGTTCAGCTTTGATAGTGGCTTGAAGTTGAGTATTGTTGATGTCATCTAAAACATCAGCCATTTTATTTGCAATGATTTCAAACTCTTTGACTTTCATACCACGGCTTGTAAGGGCAGGTGAACCAACACGAATACCTGAAGTCACAAAAGGACTTCTCGTTTCACCTGGAACTGTGTTTTTGTTGATAGTAATACCTGCATTCCCAAGAGCTGCATCAGCATCTTTACCGGAAATTTCAGTACCTACAAATGAAACAAGGATTAAATGGTTATCAGTTCCACCTGAGACTACATCGTAACCACGCTTAACCATAACTTCGCCAAGTATCTTAGCATTAGCTTTGACTTGTTTAGCATAATCTTTCCACTCAGGGCTAAGATTGTATTTAAAACCAACAGCTTTAGCAGCGATTACATGAACAAGTGGTCCACCTTGAAGTCCTGGGAAAATTGCAGAGTTTAATTTCTTTGCTATATCTTCATCGTTAGTCATGATCATTCCACCACGAGGACCGGCAAGAGTTTTGTGGGTAGTAGTTGTTACAACATCAGCATAAGGGAACGGTGATGGATGTTCTCCAGCACATACTAAACCAGCGATATGAGCGATATCAGCAAATAAAATAGCACCAACTGCATCAGCAATCTCACGGAATTTTTTGAAGTCAATTTCACGAGCATAAGCAGAAGCACCACATACGATGATTTTAGGTTTAACAATTTGCGCTATTTCCATAACTTTATCGTAATTTATACGACCATCTAACTCAACACCATAATAAAATGGAGAATAGTTTTTACCTGAAAAACTTGGTTTAGAACCATGTGTTA
>CAZPRE010000224.1:0-2513 GCA_964588875.1 uncultured Sulfurimonas sp.
GATGGTGCACATAATAAGGGAACACTGTTTACAAACAAAATCGATGGAAATAAAGGTAAGTAATGAAATTAACATTTATTGGAAATGGTAATATGGCTAAAGCACTTATTGAAGGTTTAGTAAAAAATCATGAAATAGAAGTGATTGGTAGAAATAAAGAAGCTTTAAAAATTTTGCAAGAACAATTGCCTAAAATATCTACAAAAGTTATAGAAAAGAATGAAGATATAAGTAAAAAAAACATAGTTCTTTGTGTTAAACCATATTCTCTTCCAGACTTAGTTCTTAAGTTGAATGGTACAGCAGATTCTGTTTATTCAATTCTAGCAGGAACATCACTAAAAAGTCTTAAGTCTCAAATTAAATCGAAAAAATATATTAGAACAATGCCAAACTTAGGTGCAAGTTACTTAAAATCTATGACAACAATAACAGGTGATAAAGAATTGAAAGAAAGTGCATTAAATATTTTTAATGAGATAGGAAGAACTTTATGGTTGAGTAGTGAAAATGAGCTTGATATTGCAACTGGTGTTGCCGGAAGTGGTCCTGCATACTTAGCACTTATTGCAGAGAGTTTAGCTGATGGTGCTGTAAATCAAGGTCTAAAAAGAGCTGATTCTCAAGTTTTGGTTCAGGGACTTTTTGAAGGCTTTGCTTCATTAATCGTAAATGAGAATCCAGCACTAATAAAAGATAGTGTTATGAGCCCAGGTGGAACAACGGCAGCTGGTTATGCTGCATTGGAAAGAAATGGTATTAGGCATGGAATGATTGAAGCAGTAAGTGATGCTTATGCAAAAGCTAAAGAGCTTAAACTTAAAAACTAAAATAAAAAAAGGAAATAAAAATGACTAAATTAAAAAATATATCGATGATTAAAGAAGCAAATGTATATTTTGATGGAAAGGTAGTTAGTAGAACTATTTTTTTAGCAGATGGAGAAAAACAGACTCTAGGTGTAATGCAGCCCGGTGAATATACATTTGACACAAATGAAGCAGAAATTATGCAAATGATGAGTGGGACGATAGAGATAAGACTTCAGGGTGAGACAGAATTTAGAAAAATAAATACACCTGAGAGTTTTAATGTACAAGCCAACTCATCTTTTGACATCAAAATCAAAACTGTTGCAGATTATTGCTGCAGCTATATAAAGGCATAAAAATGGAATCCTTTTTAGAAGAAGCAAAAAATTCCAGCAGAGTTTTATCAACACTTAGCGGTCGCGATAAAAATAGAATCTTAAAAGAGATGGCCCAAGCTTTAAGAGATAATAGTGTTGATCTTTTAAAGTCTAATGCTCTTGATATAAGTACAGGGAAGGATAACAATCTTTCATCGGCGCTTATGGATAGACTACTATTAGATAAAAGTAGAATAGACGACATGGCTGTGGCAATAGATGAAATAGCTGCACTTAAAGAGCCTATTGGACGCATACTTGAGGGTTGGGTTACGGAAAATGGATTAAAGATGGAGAAGGTAAGTATTCCTATCGGTGTAATTGGAATCATCTATGAATCTCGTCCAAATGTAACTAGTGATACAGCTGCTTTATGTTTTAAAAGCTCAAATGTATGTGTTTTAAAGGGTGGAAAAGAGGCTGAACATTCAAACAAAGCTATTGCAGAAATTTTACAAAATGTGCTGATTAACAATGACTTACCGGCATCTTTAATTTCCTTGATTCCTGATAGTTCAAGAGAAGGTGTTGCAAAACTTATTAGAATGGATAAATATGTTGATCTTATTATTCCTCGCGGTGGAGCAGGACTTATTAAATATGTAAGTGAAAATGCAACTGTTAGTGTTGTAAAGCATGATAAGGGGCAATGTCATACTTATATAGATAAAGATGCTAAACTTGATGATGCTATAGCAATTGCAATAAATGCAAAAACACAAAGACCTGGTGTTTGTAATGCTATGGAGACATTACTTGTAGATAAAATAATTGCTCAAGATGCACTACCTAAATTAAAATCTGCATTTGATAAAGCGGGAACATACCTTAAAGGTTGTAAAAATACTAGCGAGATAATAACAGTAGCAAATGCAACAGATGAAGATTTTGATACGGAATATCTAGCTAATACTTTAAACATAAAACTTGTAAATGGTGTTGAAGATGCTATTGAGCATATTGTTAGATTCTCATCAGGTCATTCTGAAGCTATAGTTACTGAAAATATAACAACAGCCGAGAGATTTTTAAATGCTATAGATGCGGCAGCAGTGTATGTAAATGCCTCTACTCGCTTTACAGATGGCGGATCATTTGGTTTTGGTGCAGAGGTTGGAATTAGTACAAATAAACTTCATGCTCGTGGACCTATGGGTATAGAGGGACTTACAACTTATAAATTTAAAATATACGGGAGTGGGCAGATTAGAGGTTAAAAATAAACTGACATAGATATGCTGGATTGTTATCTTTGCAGCATTTCTACTCTTAGAGATGAAGAGATTTCCTTGGTTTTAGCTCATCGTGCAAAAAAACTTAGAAT
>CAZPRE010000225.1:0-2475 GCA_964588875.1 uncultured Sulfurimonas sp.
CTTCTTCATCTCTTTATCAAAGTCAGATTCAATTTTTTGTATTTTATTAAATTCTGAGTTAATGAAAAATATGGGTGCGTAAAACATTCATAAAACTTCGCTATATTAGGAGTAAACAAAGGTTTATTTACAATGAGCTGTAAAAAACTGCAAAAATATGTCCAAACTGTCAATCTAAAAACACTATTTCCAGAGGTTCCAGAAGAGGGATAAAGAGATATTTTTGCAACAATTGCAATCTTTCTTTTAGCTCAACAAGGCGCCCAAAAAGTCTACAAGAAGTTATCTTCAAAAAGTATGTATACCGTAGACAGATACTAAGAGATTTAGCAGAAGATTATCATAGAAGTATTCCATGGGTTAAGAAGCAAATATTCGAGTATGAACCAGAAGAGAAAGTTCATAAACCAAGAGAGGTTGTCATCGTATGCGATGCCACTTTTTATGGAAAGAAAAAAGATAAGTTGGGTACTTTAGTATTCAAAGATATTTTATCTAAAGAGATTCTGATCTGGAAACATGTTCAGAGTGAACTAGTAAAAGATTACATACAACTACTCCAGAGACTTTTAGACTATGGTTACACAGTTAAAGCCATCATAATAGATGGTAAAAGAGGCTTATTTAAGGCTTTTAAAGATTATCCAGTACAAATGTGTCACTTTCACCAAAAGAAAGTTATACAGAGATATATAACAATGCATCCAAGATTGGAAGCAGGTAAAGACTTACAAAAAATCATGTACAACTTAACATCAACAACTCAAACAATATTTACAAAAAAGCTAAACGAATGGCACAAAAAGCACAAATACTTTTTAGCAGAAAGAACTATAAATCCTGATACATTACAAGAGTCATATACTCATCAAAAATTAGTATCTGCATACAAAAGTTTGAGGACTCATTTACCTTATCTTTTTACTTACAAAAACTATAAAGAATTTAAAATTCACAACACGACAAACGCAATAGATGGTGGAGTATTTTCGCCAATGAAAAAGTTGCTAAAAGTACACAATGGATTTACTAAAAGTTTAAAGCTAAAAATGGTTGATGACTATTTAGTTAGTTATAAGAAAAAATGATGATTTACGCACCCATATTTTTCATTAAGCCTTATTATATGAAAAATTTCAAACCTTCATATTTAAATATCACTTTTAGTGTTTTAATTACAATCTACGCTATTTTAGATATGAATAAAGTTAGTGAATTTCTATACTTTAATTTTTAGGATTATTATGAATAACTTACGATGGATTAAACTATACTTTATATTTCCAATAATCATAATCTTTAGTATTTTTTCTATAAATTATATTATAGACCCCTACTCTATGACGAACTATAACATTTTAAACATTCCCAATAAATTTGCTCGCGATGACAGAGTCGAGAAGGTTTCAAAATTAAAAACCTCCCCTAGATATGATAATATAATATTGGGGAGTAGTCGCGTTTATTCTTCTAATCCTTTAATGGTAAGCAAATACTTAGGTGGGGAAACTTACAATGCAGGGGTTGGAACTGCAAGAGTTGAAGATCATTTAGGCTTTGTTTTACTCTTACAAAGATTAGGTAAACTACCTAAAAACTTAATTCTCGGGCTTGATTTTTATAGTTTTAATTCTGAACTAGAAACAAATAAATACTTTTTAAAAAACAAAGATTTAAATTTTTTAAATCAGCAACTATCTCAAGAGAACTATCTATCCAATTTTTTATCAATCGACGCATTTAGAGCATCCTACAAGACACTCAAGAATTTTCTTAAAAATAAAAAGAGTAATCCGCGTTTCGACGAAAACGGTGCTTCTCAAAATGCATCTAAAATATTTTCATATTATCCAGAAGTACAATCTATGAAACCAAAATTTTCTAAAACTACAATAGATAAAGAAATACAGTTTATCAAAACAATATCGTACTCTAAAATAAGTAAGAAAAGAATCGCCTATCTACAAAGAATCATCGATATATGTAAACAAGAGGATATTAATCTATACCTCTTTTTAACTCCGCTTAATGGGGAGCTAATTTCCAAGATACAAAGTGAACAAAATTTATATAAAAAACTACAAACTTTAAAAAATATCATTGCAACTAAAACATCATATTATGATTTTATTCAACACTCTAAAATCAATGACGATACAATTTATTTCAATAACCCAACTCACGCAACACCAATTGGGGGAAATTTAATATATGCAAAAATATTTAATGACCCTAAGATAACTTTACCTAAAAACTTTGGAGAGTTTATAAAAGTGATTAATTAAATAGAAATTAATGTTTCTTGCACATTTTTCAGTATATTCTCGCGTTCACTTTCATCAACACTCAACATAAAATGTTGTTGTAGTTTTTCATCACCTACTGCTTTCCACCTCTCTGAACTTGCAAAAAGAGAGTCTCCAAAAAAAGTCATGGTTGGTGTTCCAACTAACGAGGCTAAATGATATGTTCCTG
>CAZPRE010000226.1:0-2392 GCA_964588875.1 uncultured Sulfurimonas sp.
TTAACCTATCTGTTTTGATCACTCTCTTGTCAAAAAATATAATATCCAAATCTAAGGTCCTTGGTGCATTTAAAAAACTTCTACATCTGCCAAATTTTTTTTCTAATCTCATTAAATAATCTAGAAAAATAAAAGGCTGCATATCTGTTTGTAAAACAATAATTGAGTTAAAAAAATCATCTTGGTCAATAAAACCAAAGGGAGGATTTTTCAAAATCAACGATGTTTCTATAAGTTGAACTCTTGGGTCTCTTTTTAAAACTACAAATAGGTGTTCAAATCTACGCTTAACATCACCTAGGTTTCCACCAATTCCAATAGTTACTCTATGTCTTAAAGAGCTTTTATATTTACTCTTATATGCAAAACGCGGTGAAGTAAAAGTGCTTAGACTTTTACTAAGACTACGTTTTATATACATTTAGTTACTCTGCTCTATCTTGCTGTTGTGCTTCTTGATTAGCTTTAACTTCATTCATAATTTGTAAAACACCCATCATCGCTAAATGGTAACCAAATGCACCAAATCCTACGATTGAAGATGCACATACTGGTGCGATCATATTTGTTTTTCTAAACTCTTCACGACGGTGAATATTAGATATATGAACTTCGATCGTAGGAACATTAACCGCTGAAATAGCATCACGAATAGCAATTGAAGTGTGAGGATATGCAGCTGGATTAATAATTATTCCGTGTGCTTCACCATAACACTCTTGAAGTTTATCTACAATTTCACCTTCAAGGTTACTTTGGAAAAATTCAACTTTAACACCATAAGACTCACCAAATTCTTTCATCTGAGCATGAATTTGCTCTAGTTTCATTGGACCGTAAATATTTTGTTCTCTAACGCCTAACATGTTTAAATTTGGACCTTGAATTACTACTACTTTCATTTTGAACCTTTTATTATTTTATCTTTGTGATATTTAAGCAGATATTTTACCCAATTTAAGCATAATCTATTTTAAATTACTAAAAGAAAGATTAACTATGCAAATTATTACACCACATTTTATATATTTTAAAGATAGAATTAGTACTAACCTCTCTATCGCGTTTGACAAAACAATCCGTAAAATAGCACCCTTTGATGAGTTAATCCAAGATTATCCTCAAGCTAAAGTAACAACACTTAGAGAGAACTCTCTTTTAATGCCTGGACTCATAAATGCCCATGTTCACATAGAATTTTCTGCTAATAAAACTGAGCTTTCATATGGTGATTTTATGTCGTGGCTTTATAGTGTTATTGAAAATCGTGAAGATTTAATTAATGGCTGTGGTCGAGAATGTATGGACAAAGCAATTGACTCCATGCTAGAAAATGGAATTACTACTTTTGGAGCGATTAGCTCGCATGCTATGGATTTGGAAGCTTGTGCAGATGCCAAACAAAATGTTGTCTTTTTTAATGAACTTATAGGTTCTCAAGCAACTATGGCTGATGCTCTTTTTACAGACTTTACAGCACGTTTGAATGCTTCTAAAGCTATCAAACGCGAAGGATTCACCCCTGCAATCGCTATCCATTCTCCCTATTCTGTTCATCCTGTTTTAATTAGAAAAGCCATTGAGATAGTTAAGGCAGAGAAGCTTCCATTAACAGCACATTTTATGGAGTCTCAAGCTGAACGAGACTGGTTAGACAAGAGTGATGGGGACTTTAAAAAGTTCTTTAACGACCTTCTCAAACAAAAAGAAAATGTAAGTGATTCACACGAGTTTTTAGCAAACTTTTATGAAGTACCGACTCTTCTTACTCACGGTGTTCAAGCAAATGACAAAGAGTTAAACGCCATCTCAAATGCCAAACATACTATCATACACTGCCCTATTTCTAATAGACTTTTAGGAAATCCAACACTAGACATAAAAGCCTTAAATGATAAAAATATTAGATGGGTAGTAGCAACGGATGGTCTAAGTTCAAACTATAAACTAGACCTCTTTGAAGAGATGAAAATCTCACTCTTCACACATCCATCCGCACCACTTCTAGAGTTTGCAAAAGCACTTATTAATAGTGTTACCATAAATGCTGCCGAGGCTCTTGGACTCAACACTGGTGAGATAGTCGAAGGTAAAAATGCTGATATGATAGTTTTAGACTTAGACAAAGAACCAACAAAAGAGTTAGCTATCCATCTCATCCTTCATCGTTATAACATATCTAAAGTTTATGTAAATGGTAGTTTAGAAGTGGGAAATTAAAAAGGGGCTTGGACTTTAGTCCAAAGTGGAAATTCATCACCTCTTCTGTTAATAAGATAGAAATTCTCTCTCAAACCTACTTTTTTCAGCACTCCAAAAACCTGAATAATAATCACTTCATTTTAGTAAACATACTTTAGATATAATTTTAAAAATTATACCTAGGAAAATA
>CAZPRE010000227.1:0-2387 GCA_964588875.1 uncultured Sulfurimonas sp.
TTGAAGATAGTGGTGCTGACTTTTTAGCAGTCCACGGAAGAACTCGTGCTGGTAAATTTAAATCTGCTGTTGATTATGATGCAATAAAAGAGATAAAAGAGGCTGTGTCAATACCTGTAATTGCTAATGGTGATATAGACTCTT
The DNA here is from genome assembly GCA_964588875.1 of uncultured Sulfurimonas sp. Lineage (GTDB taxonomy): Bacteria > Campylobacterota > Campylobacteria > Campylobacterales > Sulfurimonadaceae > Sulfurimonas. Next base: position 145 of record CAZPRE010000227.1, read on the forward strand.
ATGAAAAGGCTAAATGGGTTTTAGAACATACTGGTAGCGATGGTGTTATGATTGGTCGTGGAGCTGTTGGTGCACCTTGGATTTTTCATCAGCTTCGCACGGGAACTAAAGATATAGATCCTCTTCTAAAACATGAAATTATTTTAGAGCACTTTGATAAGATGATTGAGTTTTACGGAAACCATGGCGTTGCTATGTTTAGAAAGCATACTCATACTTATTCTAAAGGCTATAGCGGTGCTTCAAAGCTAAGAGATGAAGTAAACCGTATTGTTGAGCCTTCAGAGTACAGAGCGGTCATAGATAACTTTTTTAAAAATCATGAGATGGTGTCATAATGTTAGATATAACAAAATCAATTAAACTTTTAGACGAGAGTGATATATCTGATAACCTCTTACATTACGAATATAATACAAAACATTTACTCTCTTTACTCGCAAGGGGAATAGAGATAGATGATCCAGCATACTTGAGTTCATACCGCTCTTTTGAAGGTGAGGTTTTTGAAAACTTTGTTTACGAAAAGCTTTTAAGATATGCTGAAAAAAATGAAGATATAGATAAATTTATTCTTAAGGGATTTCACCAAAATAAATTTAAGTCAAATCCAAACACTCTTTCAATTAGTGAGAAACAGCAGATTGTTTATAGAACTAAGAGTAGAGAGATTAGTGAATTTGATGCTATGTTTCTTACTAAAAACAATGAGCTTTACTTTGTTGAGATGACTCTAGTCAAATCTGTTTTAAAACTAAGAAAAAGACTGAGAAAGAAAAAAGCTCTTTTAGAGATTATTTTTCCAACTCATGAAGTTAAAGCACTTATTATTTTGAATGATGGTGCATCAGGGACAAAACAATTTCCTGAGTACTGTAAGGTTTGGTTTACAAAAGAGTTCTCAGCAAGTAAAGTACTTGAGTATATTACGGATACTAATCAAAGAGAACTAGCTCCAAAAGACATAATCAGATCTAAAAAGATGATAGAGGCACACACTCTTAAGCTTCATCCATTTAGATACTATAATACAATGACCTGGATTACAAAAACTCTAAGAAGTCATAAAAAATATATTTTAGATATGTATTTTTTAATGAATCACAAGGTTCAACGCTATCATAATCTTTATAATAAACTTTATATTGGTTATTGTCCAATTGAAGAAGTACTGGATCTTTTAGGTATACAAGAGGGTGAATATAGTCCAAATCAGCAGGTTGTAGTGGCCATAGAGAAAAAACACTCAGATGAGATTGTACTTACATACTATATACAAAAAACACGTAAAAATCTCTATCTTTATGCTTTTGATAATGAAAAGGTTATAAAAGAGAAAAAAGATCCGTACGGTATTACCGTGACAGAGGTTTATCATATGGGTAAGCAGATGGATAAGAGTTATGAGTTAGATCTAACTCATCTTAAAACTATTAAAAAACTACTAAGAGATAATTTTACGAGAGGCTAAGCCTCTTCATAAAGAAGTGATGCCGCTCTCTCTTTGTAAGCCTGAAGAGGTTCTTTCGTCTCAGTTCCCTTAACTCTTAAGAAATCATCTAGTTGTTCATGACGACTTTGCAATATACTTTCAAAATCTTCTTGACTTGTTGGCTTGTCATCTCTAAACTTATCAAGTAAAATATTACTATTTCCCATAAGAACTAGATAGCTCTCTTGTCCAAAATCTAACATGACAACACTATTCTTGGCGTCTATGGATTTTTGAAATCGTATAGATACATCCTTAGGATTAGGCTCTTTATCGGAAGTATATGTTGGAACGACAGTAGCATCATCCTTGAACAACCAAGGGTTTTCATTTTTTTGTTGTTTATCATAAGTGATCTTTCTTTTAAGAAAAAATAGGATGATAATACCAACGATTAAAATACCAACTACAAGATAATAGCTTCCTGACATTCCAGCATCTTTTTTTGTTGGAAGATGAGAGAGTGACCCAGTTTGGGAAGTGACTTGAGCGGATGAAGCTTGTTTTACTACTTTATTATTAGTAAAACGCAGTCTAAGACCATATGAGTCAGATGTTTTTGAAGCGACTAGTCTTACAGATGAGGGTATATTTGCAATTATTTGAGTATATCCAGACATTGGTGTAATACTAATAGACTTTAGAAAAATTGTAGAGAGTTTTTTTACTTTTGCAGATTCTATTTGTGCATCTTGTAGTTTGATTATGATTCTTGTTTTTTTAGAATTTTGCTTAATCACACCATCATATG
>CAZPRE010000228.1:0-2251 GCA_964588875.1 uncultured Sulfurimonas sp.
GACATTAATACTAAAGCTAAAATTATTTTTTTCATGATTTTCCTTTTCTGGCACTAAATGCCGATACTCCCGTGGCTAAAGCCTAAGTGGGGTGTTAAACTAAATCTTTTTTCTCAAATATCTTATAACCTAAAAACGCGAAGATGAGACCAAGCGAAAGAGGATAAACTATAGAGAGTATAACAAAAACAGTCTGGCTCATAGAGTCAAGTATATAAAATGCAACAGGACCCATAACTGTAAGCTCTGGATCAAAGAGTGAAATTGCCGCTACTCTAAATATTTCCATTGGGTTAAGTAGAGCAATTAAAATAATTAACTCTTCATTGAAACGCTGCTGCATCATAAGTGAGATAAGAGCGATGTCTATAAATGCAAGAAGAAATATCCATACAAAAAACGCGATACCAAGAGCAACTTCTGAAGATTTTACAAATGAAGATATGAAAAAAGCTATACCTAAAAATGCAGAACTCATCGCAAAAAGAAGACCTGTATATAAAAAGAATATATCCCAAGGAATCGAAGCACCTTTAATTGAACCATAAACTATTGCAATAATCATGGCAAAAAAAACTGGTAAATATACAGTTATAAAACGCCCAATGATTTTACCCCAATAGTACTGTTTAAGGGAAATCGGAAAAGAGAGCATATATTCGAGTATATGGTTGTCTCTATCTCCAGAGATGGAGCGAACGGTTGTAATAAGTATGAATATAGGCAAGATTACGATAGTAATTTGTATATACATGAGTAAAAGACGACTAAGACCACTAAAACCCATAACCTGGGACTCTGTAACGCCAGCTATAAAGAAGAGTGCTATAAGCCCACCAAAAACAAGTGAGTATACAACAAACCATTTAGCTCTAATAGACTCTTTTAAATCTAAATATGCGATTAAATATAAATTTTTCATTTAGTATCCTAGTATCTGTTTTCTAATTTTTGGGTTGGCCATATGTTCACCCCTTAACATTTTTATAACGACTTCATCGAATGTTATAGTATTCTCTTGAGTTTTCTCATATGCAGCAAATCCATAACTCATAGGAGTCTTTTCATTAATAGTATAGAAAGCTTTTTGAGACTCTATATATCTATGTGTGTCGTTTGTAAACACCTTGGAGTTTTTTGGTAATTTATCATCATTAGCATATAGAATCATACATCCTATATCGTCAAAATAGTATATATTAGACTCTTTATCTAAAATGGAAGTGTACATGTTGGACGCTGGAAGTTCCATGTGACATTGAGGACAAACTTTTATCTCTTTAGTCTCATCTTTTGAAGTCGAACTGCAGGCACTGAAAAATAACAGTGCTAGCATTGAGATGAGAATAAAGAGTAGTCTAAACTTTATCATCTGAAACAATCTTCCCTAAATCCATATAAATTTGTCTATTTACTAAATCTTTTACCTCTTCTAAACGGTGAGTTACAAAAAGAAGTACTTTTTCATCTTCATTTTGTTTAAGAAGTCTGTAAAAATCATCTCTCGCCTTAGGGTCAAGATTTGCAGTTGGCTCATCATAAATGATAATGTCACTCTTTTTAGCTAAAGATATAGCTATAAGAAGTTTCTGCTTCATTCCACCACTTAGTTTGAAAAAAGATTTATGAATGTTCGCGTTTAAATCAAGTTTCATCTCATTTGTATAGTGAGAAATTAGTTCTTTATCAACATCAGCACTAATACTAATGTACTGTATCAACTCACTAATACTGAGTTTGATTGGTGGTGGTAACTGAGGAACAAAACTGATATCTTTGAGTACTTTAGTCCTATCTTTGATAGGATTAAGTCCATTGATGAGTACTTCGCCATTATCTGGATGATAATACCCTAGTATTGAGCGAATAAGTGTAGTCTTACCTGCACCATTAGCACCCATTAACGCGATAGCTTCATTTTTATTAAACTCGCAGTTTACATTGTCTAGGGATACATGAGAGCCGAACTTTTTAGTTAGATTTGAAACTTTTATCATAATTTATACCAAACCTTTTAGTCTAAAGTCAAATTTAAGAGCATCTGCGTGACAAACATCTACACATCTACCACATAGAGTACAATCAGCACCAGTGATATACTGCGTTACTATCTCTTTTTCATCTATCTGTTTTTTGTATTTTGCTTTTGTAATTTCTAGAACCTGAGGTTCAAAACATACATCGTGACAAACCATACAACTATCACAGTTATCATTCCACTCAATTCTAAGAGCAGATACTTTTCCTATCA
>CAZPRE010000229.1:0-2209 GCA_964588875.1 uncultured Sulfurimonas sp.
GGATGAGAGTGGTAGAGTTGTAGGTATTTCTATCAGAGAAAAATATAAATTTGATAAAAAATCTAAAGATGGTGCTAGAACAAATAAAGGTGGAAAAAGAAAAAATATTAGAGCTAAAAAAGGTGTTATCATGGCATCTGGTGGTTTCTGCCGTGACGTTTTCTTTAGAAATCAGCAAGACCCTCGTATCTCTGTTGATGTTGATTCAACTAACCAACCAGGTGCAACAGCAGAAGTTATGATGAAAGCATTCGAAGCTGGAGCAGTTCCTGTACACGTAGGTAGAATTCAATTTGGACCTTGGGCTTGTCCTGATGAAAAAGCTTTTGGCGCAGCTTCAAACTTTAACATCAATGCTTCTTTCCGTTATGGTATTTCTGTTGACCCTAAAACAGGTAAGCGTTACATGAATGAACTTGCTGATAGACTTACACGTGCAACAGCAATGTTTGAACTTATTGGTAATGATGAAAATTACCCAATTAATATTTGTGACCAGAGTGCTGTTGATAAAATTATTCCTGCGATAACTAAAAAAGCTCTAAAATCAGGTGTTGTTAAGAAATTTAACACACTGGATGCATTAGCAGCAGAGTATAAAATTCCTGCAGCTGATTTGAAAAAACAAATTGCTGATTACAACGGTTTTGTAAAAGCTGGAGTAGATAGTGAACACGGAAAACCTGTTGATAAAGCAGAAGGTATTCAAATTCTTAAAGCTCCATTTTATGGAACTAGAGGTGTGCCAAAACTTCACCATACAATGGGTGGATTAAAGATTAATACTAAAGCACAAGTTATCTCTACTAGTACTACTAAGCCTATCCCAGGTCTTTATGCTGCAGGAGAAATAACTGGTGGAACTCACGGTGCGAGTAGATTAGGAAGTTGTTCTATTCCTGATTGTCTAGTATTTGGTATGGTAGCTGGAGAAAATATATAAATCATGAATAATATAGTAAAAGCGATAGGTGGTATCACTTTTTTACTTGTTATGATTTTTTTAGTTGGATGTTCGAATGAGGAGAAGAGTATACCTCTCTCCTCTGCTGAGGAAAGTACTAAAATCATAGTAACACCAGAACAAGAAAAAAAGTATTCGATGAAGACCGAACATGCAAAACTATCCTTAGAATGTGTTTTTTGTCATGAAGGTCAAGGGAAAGATGCGAGTAGTTTTGAAGCTCCTGAAGAAGATGCTTGTCTCTCTTGCCATAAAACTAAAGAGTATCTTGCCGAACGATTGGCTTTCATGGATACACATAAGGCTAATCCTCATAATTCCATACATGATGGACCAAATCTATACTGTGATGAATGTCATAGAGAACACGAACCATCAGTTAATATGTGTGCAGAATGTCATGAAGCAGAGATTGAAAAGAATATATGGATGAAGGAGACCCCATGACGAAAGCAAAGTTATATATATTGATGTTTATAGCAATCGGTGCTTTAGTAGGGATGTCGATTTCTTATCTAACATATTATGGTATTCATGAAACTAGTGGAGAAAAATTTTGTGTCTCTTGTCATGAAATGGATCCTATGGTTATGGCTTATAAAAGTGATGTGCATGGAGGTAACGGTGAACTAGGTGCAAGTGCTAAGTGTGTTGATTGTCACTTGCCTCATGATAATTTACCTAATTATATTTATAGGAAAGCGATAAATGGTGCAGTTGAAGTTGGTATTCATTTTTTCGGTAATCCAGATGAAGTAGATTTTTATGCAAAACATGAACATCGTGATTCTATTGTATATGATACAGGTTGTCTAGAGTGTCATGGAAATGTATTGAATACTGATTTAGCATCTCCCTCAAAGCAAGCTAAAAAAATGCATAAGCATTATAAAAAGTTAAAAGGGACGGCCAAAGAGGTAAAATGTGCTTCGTGTCACTTTGACGCAGGACATAAGAACCTAAGAAGTTACATGAATTATTATAAACCTGAACATAGCATCTATGCAGATGAAATGGAAGAGAAAAAGTTAGAAATTCAGGAAAAATATAAAAATTATGGTATTGAAATGCATGAGGAATGATATATCAGTCATTTCCTCACTTATTAGGGTAATTAACAATTCTAAGTATTAAAAATGTTTAGATGTGAAAATTGGAATCTCTATAATAATTGTTAGCTTAATGAATTGTGCTAATGAAATAGAGATTCTAACTTATCTAAAACACTTGAATATCCCTCTAAAA
>CAZPRE010000230.1:0-2179 GCA_964588875.1 uncultured Sulfurimonas sp.
ATTAACAACTCGTGGTGCTGTTATAGGTGGTTCTTTAGGTCTTGCCACAGCAGTTGCATTAGTTGTTCTTGGTCCAATTGTATGGGTAGATATTTTAGGAAATGCAGAAGCAATTTTCCCTTATAAATATCCAGCATTATTCTCTGTAACTGTATCATTTGCATCTATCTGGTTCTTCTCAATTACTGATAAGAGTCATGATGCAGAAGCTGAAAGAGCTGCATTTGAAGCACAATACATCCGTTCACAAACTGGTATTGGTGCAGAAGGCGCATCTGAGCATTAACTAGTAGAGTAAAAGAAAACTATTCTTTTACTTTATTCTGTCGCTTCTATATATTTTAGAAGCGACTTACAACAGCTTTGAATGCTGTTGAAAAAATATGGAGTATCTCTTTTATGAGTATCTTAGACCAAAGAAAACTTATTGAGTCTATTCATCCTTTTGAGTTACTAAGTTCAAAAGAACTCGATAATCTAATGAGTAAAATCGATATAGCCTACTATACAAAAGACACCCTCCTAATCTCTAAAAATATTTCATCTATAGCATTTTACATAATCATTAAAGGTTCAGTTAACGAATATATTGATGAGGAATTACATAATGTGTATGGCGAAGGTGATAGTTTTGATGCAGATGCATTAATCTATGATAAAACAGAGAGTAAGTTTATAGTTGATGAAGATCTAATTTGTTATGAAATTAAAAAAGATGACTTTTTAGATCTAATGCAGAATAAAAAAGTTCAAAGTTATTTCCTTCAAAATTTCGTAACTCGTCACCAACATCTCAAAGACTATGATGCACAGAGCGATTTGACACCATTCTTAATGGCAAAAGTTTCAGATATATATCTACATAATGCATGTGTTGTTAGAAATGATTTGACAATTATAGATGCATTACAAAAGATGAAAGAGTATCAAGCTCGAGTTATTATTGTAAAACACGAAGTTGATAAATATTCTATTGTAACTGATTCAAATTTAATCGATAATCTACTACTAGGTGATGTTGATAAAACTGAGCCTATTATTAAAATTGCATCTAACGAAGTGATTTCTATTGATCAGAGTGATTTTTTATTTAATGCTCTGTTATTAATGACTCACAATAGTATAAAAAGAATTGTTGTTATGAAAGATAAGCGGATCGTTGGTATTTTAGAGCAACTAGATTTACTCTCTTTCTTCGCAAATCATTCACATTTAATTGCTGTCCAAATTGATAAAGCAAATAGTGTTGAAGAACTCAAAGATGCGCAAAGAGACTTAAGGAATCTTATTTTAACGCTCCAAGCAAAAGGGGTTAAGGTTCGTTATATCACAAAACTTGTTTCGACATTGAATGATAAAATGTATAATAAACTCTTTAACATGTCTGTTGATAAAGAGCTACAAGATAAATGTTGTCTAATTGTTATGGGAAGTGAAGGTCGTGGCGAGCAAAGTATAAAAACAGATCAAGATAATGCACTTATTATTAAAGATGGTGTAGACATAGAACTATTTACAGAACCAATGATGCAGTTAAATAAAAGTTTAATAGAACTTGGATTTCCAAAGTGTCCTGGTGATGTAATGGTTAGCAATGAATTTTGGAGACGAGACGTAAAGGGCTATAAAAAGCTGATAGATTCTTGGACAAGTAGTTTAAATGAAAATAATTTACAAAATCTAAGTATTTTTTTAGATGCTAAGGCTACTTCAGGCGATATAGCACTTTTAGATGAATTGAAATTGTTTTTGAAAAATCATTTTCAATCACGTACAGATGTGTTTGCACATATGGCAAAAGCAGTTCTTGCTTTTGAAACACCCTTATCAATGTTCTCAAGTTTTGTACTTGAAAAAGAACATAATAATAAGCTAGACATAAAAAAAGGTGGAGTTTTTGCTTTAGTTCATGGAGTTAGAGTTCTTGCTCTTGAATACAGTATTACAGAGACTAATACTATTGAAAGAATTAAGCAGTTAAATAACCAGGGTGTATTAGATAAAGAGTTTGCTACTGAACTTATGGAAAGTTTTGATTCCTTATCAGCTATACGTTTAAAAGCAATGTTAGAATCTAAGGATTTAGAAGAGAGTAACTATATAAATCCTACTAATCTAGAAAAAATCCAAAGAGATTTACTCAAAGATAGCTTCAAAATTATTAATAAGTTTAAAAAAT
>CAZPRE010000231.1:0-2176 GCA_964588875.1 uncultured Sulfurimonas sp.
AGGTTGGGCTTGGTGTTTTTGGTGTTGGTGCTATTCTACATATAGCCCGTCAATTTGATAAGATTTCAGACCCTATTATAGGCTATTAAAGCGATAAAAATCTTCCTAGAAAGAGCTTGATGTTCATTGGGATGTTTTTTCTCCTTCTTGGTTTTTATTTTCTGACTCATCCTAGTAGCGATGCTAGTTATACTTGGCTTCTTAGCTTCTCAGTACTTGTTTATTTTGGATGGAGCTTAGTAAGTGTTCCTTACTATGCATTAGGTGCGGACTTGGGCGAGAGTTATGAGCAAAATACCAGATATGCCTCTTTTCGTGAACTCTTTAACATTACAGGTGTTCTTCTAGCCCTTTTACTTCCCTATATATTTGATGTAGCAAATGATCCAGCAGAGTCTCTTACTTTAATGAACGATGTGATACTTATACTACTTCCCCTAATACTCTTACTGTTTTTTCTCGCTATAAATGCACCAAAGATTCAAAGTAGTGCAGCCTCACTTAAGAGTGCCTATAAGCATTTTGCAGCTGAACTTAAAAAATCAAAGTATCTCTTTAGTGCATTTTTTGTAAACAGTTTTGCAAATGCAGTTCCCGCAACACTCTTTTTACTCTATGTAGAATTAGTTATAGGCTCTAAAGAGCAAGCCGGACTACTTCTTCTTATTTACTTCTTTTCAGGTGTCATCGCTCTAGTTTTTTGGAATTACCTTGCAAGTAAAACATCGAAAAAAACAGCATGGACTTTTTCGATGTTAAATGCCATACTCTTTTTCTCTTTTGTACCTTTTTTAGGAGCAGGAGATTTTAACTACTTCTTGATTATTACTATATTTTCAGGGATGAGTTTGGGTGCTGATATGGCTTTACCCGCTTCTATGCAAGCCGATGTTGCACAAGATTCATCAAATTTGTCAAGCTCATCAGAAAAACTCGGGGGGACCCTCTTTGGTTTTTTTGCTATGCTGACTAAACTCTCACTTGCATTTGGTGTAGGTATAAGTTTTGCCCTACTTGGGCTCTTTGATTTTACACCAACAGATCCGAACGAATCATCACTTTTTGTTTTAACCCTTCTTTATGGAACTTTACCAGTAGTCCTTAAGCTTCTTGCCATCGCCCTACTCTCAAAATATAAAGAAAACTAATACACTTTTATGATGAACTGACATTAAGAGACTACGAAAGGAGTTAAATATTTTATAAAATAAACTTATGAAATATTTAATCTTAACTCTATTAATTATCACAAGCATTAATGCAGACAACCTCAAACCAGTACCTTTTGTAAGCGCTAGTAAATTTAGCGGTCTCTGGTATGAGATAGCTAGAACCTATAACTCTTACCAGGACAAATGTGTAGCTTCAACTGTCGAGTATCGTTTAGTAAAACCTCTTGAGTATGATGTGTTTAATCGCTGTTTTGACACTACAATTGGCGGTGATCTCATAGAATTCTCCGGAACCGCTGAGCCAGAGCAGGGAGAGAGTATGTCTTCTATAGACATGACATATTTTTGGATTTTCACAAAAAACTACAATGTTTACTACCTTGAGAGTGATTATAGTTATGCAGTTGTAGCAGATGAAGACTTTGAACAGGTATGGATAATGTCAAGAAAACCATTTATGCCTAAAAAGAAACTCAGTGAAATAACTACTTATCTAAGTGGCTCTATGGATCTTAAAAATTTTATATATACCCCACAAGATAAAAAAGGAAGATACCAATGAAAATAGCTATCATAGGAGCTGGAATAAGCGGTCTAGGAAGTGCTTACTTGCTAAGCCAAAAGCATGAGGTTGATCTTTATGAAAAAGATTCCCGTCTAGGTGGTCATGCCAGAACAACTCAAATAGAAGAAAATGGGGAAAAGTTTGGAGTAGATACCGGTTTTTTAGTTTTCAACCATGAAACATATCCTCTTCTTACAAAGCTTTTTACAAAACTTGATGTTAAGATAGAAAACTCTGACATGAGCTTTGGATTTTGGGATAAGGCACGAGACATTGCTTACAATGCACAAACTATTGGTGGTGTTTTCTTTCAGAAAAAAAACCTTTTATCGTTTACACACTACAAGATGATTTTTGACATCATGCGTTTTAACAAAAAAGCTAATTACGATGTCGATAACAACACAGAAGAACTTAATAAAAGTTTAGATGAGTATTT
>CAZPRE010000232.1:0-2168 GCA_964588875.1 uncultured Sulfurimonas sp.
CAAATATGTTAAGTATAGCTATTATGGGTATGGCTCAGGCTGTTGATATACGTGGTCGTTCTGAATGTTCAGAGTTTTTACAAAAAAACTATGACAAGATAAGAGTTGAAGTAGAACCATTGGAGTATGATAGACGTATGGATCATGATATTAAAGTAATCAATAAAATGATACTTGAAGGCGATTTTGCGTGAAAAAAGTTTTAGTAACTGGTGCTATTGGTGAAGCATGTGCACGTTATTACACCAGAGTAAATGCGGTAGCTCCTGGGCTGATAGAGTCTGAAATGACAGCAGAATTAGATTTAAATATAAGCGGTGGGATGGTAAGATAAATCATGAAAAATATGCTTGTAATTACTCCGACATATAATAATCCAAAAACAATTAAAAATGTAGCCAGTGATGTGATGGCTCATGGTTATGACTTGATTATTATTGATGATGGCTCTGATAAGATAATAGAAAATCTTTTTGATGATGAAGAGAAAAAAAATATACACTTTATAAGGCATGATGTTAATCAAGGCAAAGGTGAAGCTATTGTTAGTGGAACTAAAAAAGCTAAAGAGTTGGGTTATAAATATTGTGTTAGTCTTGATGGTGATGGACAGCATTTAGCATCTGAGGTGCATAAATTAGTTGAAGTTTATAAAAATGGAGAGATTGTAATTGGGGCTAGAAATTTTGATCTTGAGCATGTACCAAACGGCTCTAAATTTGGTAGATGGTTTAGTAATTTTTGGGCAAGATGGGATACAGGAGCAGATATTACCGATTCGCTATCCGGCTACAGAATATACCCTATAAGCATACTTGATCTTCCAATTAAAACATCAAGGTTTGACTGGGAGATGGAAGTTTTAGTACGTCATGCAGATAGTGGCGGAGTTATAAATGAAGTAGAAATAGAGTGCTACTATCCAACTTCAGATGAAAGAGTAAGTCATTTTAAAAAATTTGGTGATACAGCTGCAATTGTATGGGTACATATTCAAATACTACCATTTAAATGGCCGAAAATGTTACTAAGTAAGTTTCTTTGGAAGAAGAAGTAATTTGAGTAAAACAAAGCAAAGAGGTAGTGGCTGGAGTATAAAATTAGCTTTGAATCTATACAGAATCTTTGGTTATAAATTTATCTACTATCTTTTGTATCCAATCACATTTGTTTACACTATTTTATCTACAAACTTGAGAGAACCTTTGATGAATTATTATAGGCATCATGGGATAAAGCTTACCTATAAACTCTTTTTTAATCATTTGAGATTTTTTGCTATTGCTTTAGTTGATAGATTTATAACAAAAATAGATTCAAAAAGTTATAAGTTCGTATTTGATGATATAGACAGACAACTAGAGATATTTTCTAAAGCTACAATTTTAGTACTATCTCATTTTGGTGGCTGGGCAGCTGCATCAAACTCTTCTCGGTCAGAAAACCAAATGAATATAGTTATGCAAGAAGTAATAAATAGTGATATAAAAGAGATAGAGAATTCTCTTGAAACTAAATCAACTTTAAATATTATAGATTTAAATAAGGGTCAAATAGCGATTTCTGTTGAAATAGCAAATGCGCTGATGAGAGATGAAGTTGTAGCAATCATGGGAGATCGTTCTTTCAATTCTAAGTCTAATATTTCATATATGTTTCTAGGTGAAGAAGCATATTTTAATAAAAATCCCTTTAAAATAGCATATAAGATGGATAAACCGCTAGTCGCATATTTCGTTATATTAACTGGTATTCAAGAGTATAAAATAGAGTTTATAGAGATAAGTTTTGATAAAACAAAATCTGAAGAAGAGTCTATTGATAAGGCTGTGGGTGAATATGTATCAAAGTATGAAGATGTAGTGAAAAGGTATCCAAGTCAATGGCTAAACTTTTATAATTTTTGGAAAAAGTAATGCAAAAATCTAAAATAACTACTATTTTATCTTTAATGCTTGCTCCTCTTCTTTTACTGACTATAAAACTATTTGATTTACAAAGCGAATCTTTTAGTTACATTATTTTAAGGTTAGTTCCAGCTGCAATTTCATCACTATTTTTTTTATTTTTCTTAAATGCCTATATATATAAAAAAAATCTTATTTTATACTTTACTCAAAAGTTTTACTATAAAAAGCTAAGTAAAATAGAGTTGGAGTTTTTATCTA
>CAZPRE010000233.1:0-2142 GCA_964588875.1 uncultured Sulfurimonas sp.
GGAGTGTCAAATGTAATCATTACATCAACTCTATCTGTCCTATCATAAATATTATAACTTAGGATTTTAGAAGCATATATAGACATTGGAAGTAAAAATATTAGCAGGAGTTTAATCATAATCTCTCTTTTGAAAGGTGATATAAAACAGCAGAAGAGTCAAGAATTTCATTAATACGAATAGCAAGATTTTTTTCATAAACCATAACTTCGCCTTTACCTAAAATACGACCATTTACATAAGACTCAACTGATTCACCGGCAGGTTTTTTTAGGTCAATGATAGAACCCTTAGTAAGTTGTAAAATTTCCGTAACACTAAGGTTCGTTTCACCTAAATCAGCGATAAACTCGACCTCCATATCTAAGAGACCTGAATAATCCATCCATGAGAGTTCTTGATCTTCGTTATAAGGTTCTTCCGCTTTACTATAATAGTGTTTTTTCTTAACCATCTAATTCCTTGATTGCGATAATCATCTCGTCGTCACCAACTTTGATTATCTTTGCTTGATCATATTTTAAATCAAATAGACCTACTTTTAGAAAGTGAGGTGTATTTATAGTGTATGGATTGTCATTTGCCTCTTCTGCAATAACTTTAGCACTGCCAACAATAAGGTTAGCAGTTTCTAAACTCATATCCATAAGAGTCTCTTCATCACTTTCGTCTTCTTTTAGAAATAGCTTTGAAGTTCTCTGCATAAAATTCTTATCTGAAGCGATATAAACCTTATAAGCAATAAGTGTTCTCGTATCTGTTATTCCATCCTCGACTTCATATTCTGAACGAATTTGATGAGTACAAAAATTTGTAGAAGCTTCAAGTATAGTTTTTATCATAAGATACCTTTTGTAGCTGGATGTTAGTTAATAATAAATTATACTTTTATTAGCTCAAAGCAAAATTAAACAACAACTATAAAGGCATATTTGTGTACAATTTCAAAAAAATTGATGGATCTGCATGATTGAATTAATATTACTTGGTCTCGGAGTAGGACTACTCTCTGGTTTTTTTGGTATAGGTGGTGGTACAATTTTAGTACCTTTACTTCTAATTCTTGGATATGAGACTAAGGTTGCTATTGGAATATCAGTTGTTCAGATGGTTTTTAGTTCTGTTTATGGAAGCTATCTTAACAATAAAAAAGGTACTCTTGATGTACCTATGGTTGTAGTAATTGGTATTGGTGGTTTTATAGGAGCGTTACTGAGTGGTTTTATTGCTTCTGGGTTCAGTGATAAAACCTTAGAGTTGATATTTCTATCATTTGCAACCTTTGCCTTATTGAGACTTTTCTTTAAGACAAAAGAGCATCGTGATCAAAGAAAGGTTAGTAAACTTCTTCTCTTTAGTATTGGTGTTCCTCTTGGGGCTTTGAGTATGACTATTGGAGTAGGCGGCAGTATCGTTCTGGTTCCAATTTTAGTCGGGTTTTTCCATGTGCCACTTAAGAAGGCTATTTCGGCAGGTCTATTTTTTGTTGTGTTTTCATCTGTTTCAGGTTTGATTTCTCATACATTAAGTGGAAGTGTTGATTTTAAAAGTGGTATCATAATTGGATTGGCTTCATTGGTCGGTGTCTATGCAGGCATTATTTTAAAAGATACTGTAACTGCACAACTACAAAGAAATTTATTAGTTGGTTTTTACTTGGCTGTGGTACTCTACTTAATACAAAGAATATTTATATAATTTAACAATTACAGGATTGAGAATTTGAAAAAAAAAGATGTTATAACAATTACTGGTGCGAAAGAAAACAATTTAAAAAATATTAATTTAGTTATCCCTAAGAACGAGCTAGTTGTAATGACTGGAATTAGTGGTAGTGGTAAATCTACACTTGCATTTGATACACTTTATGCAGAGGGACAACGCCGTTATATGGAGTCTTTATCTTCATATGCACGTCAATTCCTTGACCGTGTTGGAAAACCTGATGTTGACAAGATAGAAGGACTTACTCCAGCTATTGCCATAGACCAAAAAACAACTTCAAAAAATCCGCGTTCAACTGTTGGAACAATTACCGAGATTTATGATTACTTTAGACTTCTTTATGCTCGAGTTGGCGTTCAACACTGCCATAAGTGTAAAAAAGTTATCTCTCAAATGTCTGCTTCAGATATTATTGGC
>CAZPRE010000234.1:0-2062 GCA_964588875.1 uncultured Sulfurimonas sp.
ACGAAACATTGGACCGTGATAGAAAAATCTGTGAGTTCCACCGGCTTTGTCAAGCTTCTTTTGAATAAATGCACGAACAACACCTGCTGTTCCCTCAGGACGAAGACATACATCGTTCTCACCCTTGTCAGTAAACTGATACATCTCTTTTCCAACGATGTCACTAGACTCTCCTACACTGCGTTTAAAAAGAGCAGTTTCTTCTAAAAGGGGAGTTTCGATGAAGTGGAAACCATATTTTTGTGCTACATCGCTTGCTGTGTTTATGAAGTAAGTAAATCTTTCATAATCCTCACTTAAAATATCGTTCATACCTCGTAGTGACTGAATCATTTTTGTCCTTTTTAAGTCGTAAAATTTATTAGTTTTTATAAGTCTGAAAGGATACCTTTTTTTAGCTTTTATTTTAATGATGAACCTCTATCAAAGCGAAGAAATAGTAAAGTTACACTCATAAAAATTGAGGAATACTATATGCCATTTAAGAAGCTTGGACTTACACCACAAATCATAAAGTCACTAGAAGAAAAAGGGTATGTAACACCTACTGATATTCAAGAGAAAGTTATTCCTTTAGTTCTTGAAAATAGAGATGTTATAGCTCAGGCTCAAACAGGAAGCGGAAAGAGTGCTTCTTTTGTATTGCCTGTGCTGCAGACTTGGAGCCAAAGACGTGATAACTCTAAAAAAGGGAAGATTAAAGTTCTCGTTTTAACACCTACACGCGAGCTTACTCTTCAAATAGCTACCGCGTTTAGTGAGTTTGGTAAGTATCTTCCTAAAAAGCCTAAGGTAGTGAGCCTTATAGGTGGTGAGGGCATTGGTGATCAACTCTACGACATCCAACAAGGCTGTGATGTTTTAGTTGCTACAAGTGGGCGTTTCTTAGATGTTCTAAGAAAAAAACAGATGAATCTTTCTCACCTTGAACATTTCATATTAGATGAAGCGGACAAGATGCTTGACCTTGGTTTCTTAGAAGAGTTAGATTTAGTTTTAGAGTCTATTCCTTCAACTCGCCAAAACCTTATGTTCTCAGCAACTTATCCTGAGAAAGTTCAAAACATTGCTTCAAAGATAACTACACAAGCAATACAAATAAAACTAGAACAAGAAAAACCAGTAGTACAGAGTATAAACCAAAGAGTTATAGAAGTAAGCCGTGAAAATCGTGGCCCACTTTTACGTCATCTTTTAAAAGAACATAAGTTTAATTCTGTACTGGTTTTTATGGCAAACAAACGAGCGACTGATAATATCGCTGAGAAGTTCCGTAAATATGGTTTGGAAGCGGCATCTTTTAATGGTGACTTAGAACAAGATGTGAGAAACGCGACACTCACCGCGTTTAAAGAAAGAAAGGTAAAAGTTCTTTTTGCAACGGACATCGCTGCTCGTGGACTTGACATAGATGATATCGACTGCATTGTAAACTACGATTTACCGCGTTCACCCGCTGATTACATACATAGAATAGGGCGAACGGCTAGGGCAGGAAAGTCGGGAGAAGCTATATCTTTTATAGACTATGAAACACAGGAACATTTTAAACTCATAGAGAAACGCAGTGATATAAGTTTAGCTCGTGAATCAATAGTGGGTTTTGAACTGACAGGTGATGCACCTCAAAAAGTAAAAGGTCCCCAACCTGTGAAGGGTAAGAAAAAAAGTAAAAAAGATAAGCTTCGAGAGCAAAAAGCCCTAGAAGAATCTACAAATAGTTAATCTTGGGGAAGGTTGTTATACTGTTCTTTTCTTTCTTGGAGCCATTTTTGTAGGGCCACAGGGTCTTGCATAAGTACCATCATTTCACTTACTACATTCATATGATCCTCATCTTGCTGTTGAAACATCTCTATTCCATGTTGTTTACTGAGCTCCGCCATCTCTTCAAAGCTTTCAGCTTGAAACTTCATGTCACAAGCTCCGCCTAATTGTCTACAAGTCATAGTTTTCATTTTTTGCCTTTAGATTATATTTGTAAGATTATAGCTTATGTAAAATATTTCTATGTAAACGCGGTGATTAAAGACAAAAAAAGAGTAAGAAAGATAAACTATGA
>CAZPRE010000235.1:0-2037 GCA_964588875.1 uncultured Sulfurimonas sp.
ATTTGTAAGACGAAGCATAAGTTTTTGCTCCGGAACAGAAGAGTGACCAGATAAATGTATATCTTTCTCTCTTGAAATTGTTGCTCCTGCACGTTGCAGATGATTTAACATACCAGAGATAGAACCTTCATTGCCAGGAATTGCACGAGATGAAAGAACAATTAAATCATTTGGTTTAATTTTAATGTGTCTGTGCTCACCTATACTCATTCTAAAGAGTGCAGAGTTTGGCTCTCCTTGAGAACCTGTTGTAACAATAAGAACTTCTTTATCACTCAAACGTGCTACTTCATCTGCATCTATAAAGATATTTTTGTTAAATTTAACATAATCATACTGCATTGCAATCTCAATATTTCGCTCCATTGAACGACCAATTACACACACTTTACGACCATACTTTACACCATACGCAATAGCTTGTTGTACACGGTGAATGTTTGAGCTAAAAGTAGAAAGAAGTACACGACCTTCTGCTTTAGAGAAAATACGATCAAGTGCTGGACCAACACTTAACTCAGAACCTGTTGCAATAGGGTTGTGAGAGTTTGTAGAGTCACTCAAAAGTGCAAGAACACCTTTTTCACCGTAGTGTGCAAGTCTATGTAAATCTGCTGTATAGCCATCAACTGGAGTGTAATCTATCTTAAAGTCACCCGTGTGAATAACTGTACCAGCATCAGTAGTAATTGCTATAGATGAACTATCTATAATAGAGTGAGTCATGTGCATCCACTCAACTTCAAAATCATTTCCTATTTTATAAACTTCACGTTTTACAATAGGGTTGAAATATTTTCTGTGTTCTTTAATATGATGCTCATCAAATTTATTACCAATCATTGCAAGAGGAAGCGGTGTTCCATATATAGGAAATTGCATCTCTTTATAAAGGTAAGGCATTGCACCGATGTGATCTTCGTGAGCATGTGTAATAATTACACCAACAATTTTATCTTTGATCTCTCTAAGGTAAGAAAAATCTGGTACCAATATATCAACGCCGTGCATAGTCTCATCTGGAAAACTCATACCAACATCAATAAGAATTGCTTCATTATCAGTCTCAAATACTGCAATGTTTCCACCGATTTCGCCAAGTCCACCAAGTGGAGTTACACGAACTTTAGCAGTAGAGTTTAAGTCAAGTTTATAGTGAGGGTTAAGTCTCTGCTTATGTGCTTCTTGATTTTTTGTTACAAAAGATTTTAAATTTTCATCAACTGGCGTAGGTTGTCTACGGTGGCGATTACGATTTTTATTTTTGTTAGGATTAGGTTTATTACCTGTAGGTTTGCCATCACTGTTCACATTTCTATTCTGGTTAGGATTAGGCTTACGGTTATTGTTATTTGGTTTTCTATTATTATTTCTGTTTGTAGCTGGTTTTGCTTCTGTTGTCTGAGGGCTACTCTCTGGTGTCCCCTGATTCTCTTCTGTCATCCAAACTCCCTTGTATTTTTTTATAGAGTTGGTGATAGTTACCAGTTGTGACTTGATGCGGACGGATTGTTAAAACAAATTCCATCTCATCAAAAATATTTTGAAGTAATTCTTTTTCGTACTTAGTAGAAAGATTTTTCATAAGAGTTTTGCGAGGCTGTGTAAATGCAACTCTAAGCATATCCTCAAACTCTTTATCTGATCTATCTTTCTCTTTTTGTATTAAAAAAACAGCAGAGTTTATTTTTGGCTGAGGATCAAACGCAGTTGGTGGCACTTTCACAACAATGTGAGCTTTACCTACACTTTGAGTAATAATACCCAAAGAACCAAATACTTTTTCACCTGAATCAGCACAAAACTTCTCCGCTACTTCAAGCTGAACCATTACAAGTATATTTTTACACATTGGATCTGCGAGTGCTTTTAGGATTATATTCGTTGCGATATAGTAAGGCAAATTTGCCACTAAATCGTACTCTTCATCAACTAAAGCAGTCTGCCAAGCTTGTAGAACATCCCCACAGTTTATGTGGAGGCGCTTGGTAGCGATCTCTTCTTTAAATGTACTTTGTAATAGTTTACACAAATCGG
>CAZPRE010000236.1:0-1975 GCA_964588875.1 uncultured Sulfurimonas sp.
TGAGTTTATGTAGTTCCTGATGGTTAAAAAGTTCTCTACCCTCTATACTTGGCATTAAAGAAAAATTTCTTTTTTCTAAAATTGTAAAATACTCCACCGCGTTTGACAAAGAAAATTTCGGAAGTATGAAACCATCTATTTTTTCTATGCCTTCAAAACTAAGAATCTTTTTTAGCACAGCAGGATTTTTAGGTCTTATAAAAACATGAAGCCTGTTTTTTAAGTAAGAGAGAAGTATATTTTGTATATTTTGCAAAGACTCTAACAGTCTCTCTTCTTTGATTCCATCTTCTGTATCTATCAAAACACTTTTGAGGGATGGATATTTAACACCGCTAACAACATCTTCAAGATTTTTATGAGTAGCTGGCACGAAAAGTGTCCCACCCAACTCTAAATAGTTAATTTTTTTCATAAGCAAGAGTATAGCGATTCTTCTGTAAAATACTAGCATTAGAATAAGTTATAATTTATGAGGATACACAATGAATAAAAATGTAAATGCAACTGGCTTTGGTGTGAACATCTCTTTTAGTGGAGAAGTGAAAAAACAAAATATTGTAACTATGGTTGAGAACTGCTCAACTGGAGCTTGTGCATGTATGAGCGATGAGACAAAAATGAAGATAAAAAATATGGAAGTTTCAGGTCAAGATGGAGATGTTGAGCTAGCACTTACTGGTGATATAAGTAAAGAAGAAATAGAAGCGGCACTGGCAAAGTCTAAGGTTTTAAACTCTTAGACTTTGTCTACTCTAAACCATCCAGCTATGGAGTAGCGCTTTTTAATAGCTGGGAGTACCTCATGTGGAAATTTTTCACTCATGAAAACAACTAAGGTATTTGCAGTTGGGACTACCTTTGTTAAAAGTTTATCATTTTCATCATAGACAAGAAGTCCCCCTCCATCACTCTCTTTAAAATCTTCATTAAGATAATAAACAGTAGTCACAACGCGATTTTTTGAGTTCTTAAAAGCATCTAGATGTTTCTCGTAAAAATCACCCTTCTCATAAATAGCGAAGTGTGCTTCATAATAAGAAAGACCTAAGTATAAAGAACGGTTAAGATACTTTTTTAAGCCCTCACTAAAAGCTAAAAACTCACTTTGTGCTAGACCATCCTCATCTAACCATAAGGTTTTATCACCGCGTTTAGAACTGTCAAGATGTAAGTCACCAGCACCTGATATACCTGCTTTTTTATATGCAGTTTCATCCTTGGCAATATCTAAAAGTTTTTTTGGAAGTTCTGGGTTCAATGCATTTTGTATAATTATATAGCCATCATTAACTAGGGCATCTGCGATTTGTTCATAAGTCTTTTCATTCATAGTGCATCATATCGAAACACTCTTCACATCTAGCAAAAGAATTATGAGGGTAAAGAAAATTTGGAGCATCTTGTTGCAATGCTTGAAGAAGAGAAAGCTTTTAAGAAGCTTCCTAGCTTCTTAAAATTAGATAGGTAGAACGCGGATATTTCCTGAAAGCTTCTCTTTTAGAGTCGATTCAATCGCATAAAGTGTACCAGTTGCACTTGAAGCACAACCATTACAAGCACCTAAGTAGCGAATATAAATATCAAAATATTCATCATTTTTCTTAATGTCAATTACTTCCATATCTCCACCATCCATGATTAAGAACTGACGTACATTCTCATCAACAATAGCATCAACAGCTTTAATCTGCTGAACAAGAGTCATAGTTTCAAAGCTAGAGTCACCGTTTGCACTTGCATCAGCAGCAGCTTTCATTTTCTCTTCATCCATCTCTTTACGAGTGTCTGCAAGAATGTCCACTAAATACCATTCACGAGCTTCATGTCCACCAGGCTTGATACAAGACTTACAAAAACCACCAGCTTTTGTGTAATCAGTAATTTGCTCAATAGTTGTAAGGTCATTTAACTTGATAACTTCTTGAAGTGTACCAAGTGAAACGCGAGCACATTCACAAACAATGATTTCAGT
>CAZPRE010000237.1:0-1859 GCA_964588875.1 uncultured Sulfurimonas sp.
TATCCTTTCTTTACTACTTTCAAGAAAAGTTAATGAAATTTTTAAACAGTATCAAGAAGAGGTAGAAAAACGAAGTGAAGAGTTGGAAATACTCAATAAGTCGCTAGAGCAAAGAGTTCAGAGTGAAATTCAACGCCATCGTCAAAAAGAGAAAATGTTAATTCAACAGTCAAAAATGGCAGAGATGGGTGATATGCTTAGTATGATTGCACATCAGTGGAGACAACCACTTAATCAGATGTCTTATATATTAATGAATATAGATTCAGCCTATGAGTATAAAGAGTTAACAAAAGAGTATCTTGATACTAAGATCAAAGAAGCAAATGTTCAGTTAGAGTTTATGTCTATAACTATAGATGACTTTAGAAACTACTTTAGACCTGACAAAGAAAAAGAGTTTGTTTTAGTAAGTGATGTAGTAAAGACAAGCGTAGATTTTATGAAACAATCCCTTGCTATAAATGCGATTGAAGTGGAGCTTATAGTAGATGGTAGAGAACTAACTCACATATATAAAAATGAATTTATTCAAGTACTTCTTAACTTAATCAAGAATGCTAAGGATATTCTCTCTTGCGAGGAAATCCAAAATCCAAAAATAACAATATCTTCTGCCTGCTATAAGGATAAGTTAGTTGTAGAAGTGTGTGATAATGGAGGTGGTGTTGATGCGGAAATTATGGATAAGATATTTGAGCCATATTTCTCGACCAAAGATGAAAAGAATGGAACAGGATTAGGACTTTATATGTCTAAGATGATTATTGAAGAGCATTTAGAAGGAATTTTAAGTGTAAGAAACACCCAAGAGGGTGCTTGTTTTAAGATAGAAATTTAGTAGGTTGTTTGCATAAATAAGTAAATAACGAGCTGATGAATTTCCACTTTTTGACAATATTTGAAAATCCAGGGAGTATACTAATTAATTTAATTTTTATCGAGCGAACACCTCTTTGGGATTACGACTCTTCTTATTCTTGCCATTTTTATCTCCAATTTTTAGATATAAAAAATAATACAAAAATAAAATCTACTTTGCTAAGAGTATTGCAGTTTGCTGATTAATTGCTATCCTGTCCCCGGATTTATACTATTTACTCAATGTAAATTACATGATTTGAAGATTGTCTCCGCTGTTGACAAACAGACATTTTAACTATCAAAAGTATGCAGTTTATACCCTATACCAGAGATATTTTCTATTGCATTATCAGGAACTTTTTTTCGCAGTCCACGAACGAGTGAGCGGATGGCATCTTGGCTCATTCCATCATAAGCCCAAATGGCATTCTCAATCTCTTCATAGTTAACAACTCTAGTATAGTGGTGTGCTAAAAGGTCTAAGAAAAGTAGTTCATTTTTTGTTAGTTTTACTTCAAGTCCATCTTGGTAAATCACTTTCTCAAAGGCATTGTACTGACAAGTTGCAGATAGAGAGAGGTTAAATTTACTCTTATCTTCTATAAGCTCTATAGATTTCTCTAATGCAGCTGTAAGTTTATCTTTGGTTATAGGCTTTATGATGTATTTTACAAGCTGAAGTTCAACCGCACGAAGAAGGTAGTCAGTATCAGAGTGTGCAGTAGCTATGATGATTTGAACATCTTTATCATTTGCTCGAATATAACTAGCCATATCAAGGCCGTTTAAACGCGGCATATTTATGTCTGTAATAATTATATCAGGTTTGTGCTCTTTCCATAAAACAATAGCCTCTTTCCCATCCTTCGCCTCTATAACCTTTTTTGCGATTCTACTTAGGTATTCGACCGCGTTTTGTCGAACCATCTCGTTGTCTTCGACATAAAGTAGTGTAAAATTCTTTAGCATGTCTTTCATTTTTAAGCCTATAATCA
>CAZPRE010000238.1:0-1789 GCA_964588875.1 uncultured Sulfurimonas sp.
AATGGTTTGGGGAGTTTAGAGATTAGTGGTTGGTTGCTTTTTGTGGGAATGTATTTTAGGGTTAAAAGTGACTAAACTGAAGCTATCCAGCCGCCACCTATTAGTTTATCATCATCGTAAAATACAGCTGCTTGACCGACAGCTACACCAAATACACTGTCATTTAGTAATATAAAAGCCTTGTCATTTTCAATCTTAACATTACACGATACTGCAACTGTTCTATATCTTAGTTTTACAGTTGTCTGAAATTCTTTTATATCATTAAACATATTTAGATTATTAAGAACTACACTGCTACATGCTAGTTCTTCTTTCTTTCCAACTGTTATTTGATTCTTTTTTGAATCAATACTTAACACATAATGAGGGTCATGAGCACCTTTGACCGTAAAACCTTTGCGCTTACCTATAGTATAATGCATATAGCCCTTGTGCTCACCTACAATATTTCCATCTTTATCTAAAACATCACCTGGCATATCTACTTCAACATAGTCTTTTAATAAATCTGTATAAGTAGTCTCAACAAAACATATTTCACTTGATTCTGCTTGGGACGAAAAAGACTCTAAACCTTTTATAGAAGCTGCTAGTCTTTTGATATCACTTTTTTTTCTGCTTCCAAGAGGGAATATTAAACGCGGTAAGATTTCTTTATATACATAAAATAAAAAATAACTTTGATCTTTTGTGTCATCTTCTGCTTGATAAAAATACTCTCCATCCGTTTTAATGTAGTGGCCCGTTGCTAAATAATCAGCACCTACTTTGTCAGCATAAGTAATCATCTCACCAAACTTCATACTTCTATTACATAGGGCACAAGGGTTTGGGGTTTCCCCTTTTTCATATGTATCAATAAACGGTTTAAAAACTTTCTTGTCAAACTCTTCTTGGAGATCTGAAACATGCAGAGTAATGCCAACAAAGTCTGCTGCTTTTTGAGCACGAGCTAAATGAATTTCATGATAACCTGGTTTTGAGTGAAGTTTCATATATAAACCTTCTACTTCATAACCCTCTTCTTTTAAAAGTAATGCAGTAACAGTAGAGTCAACTCCACCACTCATTCCAACTAAAACTTTTTTTCCATTCATAGTTTACTCTTTATTTTTTTAAACTTGAAAGTGATTTATAGTAAGTAGTTTTTTCTAAGCCCACTTCTTCAAGTAATTTAATTTGCTGCTGAAGTGACTCTTTTACTTCACCTACAACACACTCTAAGTCATCTGTTAATTTTATCATTTTTAAATCATCTCGACCTATCATTCCATCACGAAGAAGTCTTGATTCTACAAAGTCTAATAAAGGTTTATAAAACTCTATCCCTATAACAAATATTTTCACACCTGATACTTTTCGTGTTTGAACTAAAGTTAACGCTTCAAAAAGCTCATCTAAAGTTCCAAACCCACCCGGCAATATAATGTATGCCATTGAATACTTTACCAACATAACTTTTCTTGAGAAAAAATAATCAAAACTAAGTTCTTTTGTTGTGTATGGATTAAGCATTTGTTCAAAAGGCAAATCAATATTTAAGCCAATTGATTCAACTCCACCAGCTTCATAAGCACCTTTATTTGCAGCTTCCATAATTCCTGGTCCGCCACCAGACATAATATTAAAACCTTCTTGAGCTAATAGTGAAGATAATCTAACTGCTTCTTTATAATACTTATCTTCTTTATCCGTACGAGCACTACCAAAAATTGTTACAGTTGGTCCTAATTCACCAAGTTCATCAAAACCTTTAACAAAATCAGCCATTATTTTAAAGACACTC
>CAZPRE010000239.1:0-1700 GCA_964588875.1 uncultured Sulfurimonas sp.
AATACTGCAACACGTACAGTTTTACCAGTACCGTTAGGAAGTACAATCGCACCACGAACCATTTGGTCTGCGTGACGAGGATCTACATTTAAATTCATTGCAATTTCAACAGTCTCGTCAAACTTTGCACTTTTTAAATCTTTTACAGTTGCAGCAGCTTCAGTAACACCATAGGCTTTGCTTGCATCAATTTTCTCTACTAGTTGTTTATATCTTTTGCTCATTGTCAAATTCTCCATATAAATTCTTCCACGATTATTTTAAATCATTGTGGTATTTGATTATTTATATACCCCCTAAAGCTACAAAAGTAGACTTTTGAGAGATTGCAGTTTTAGTCTACTATTGCGATACCCATTGAACGAGCTGTACCAGCTAAAGTATTAGCAGCCATCTCTGTGTCATCAGTATTTAAGTCAGCAATTTTTGCATCAACCACTTCCATTAATTGAGCACGAGTAATTTTTCCAACTATGTTTTTTAGTGGATTATCCGTACCTTTTTTAAGGTTAGCAGCTTTCATTAATAAAGCAGATGCTGGTGGTTGTTTAGTGATAAAAGAAAAACTTCTATCTGTATAAACAGTAATAACAACAGGAACTTTGAATCCCATTTTATCTTTTGTTTTTTCATTGAATGCTTTAGTGAATTCCATGATGTTAACACCACGTTGTCCTAGTGCTGGTCCAACTGGTGGTGCAGGGTTTGCTTTACCAGCGTCAATATGTAGCTTGATATAATCCATAACTTTTTTTGCCATGTTGTTTCCTTAGTGTTTAATTTATTCTTTTAACTGCGTTAAGATTAAACCTTTATTAAGGTCTAAACTTAACGCAGTTTAATCTAGCTTTAACTAGATTATTTTTTCAACTTGTGTATAAGAGATATCTACAGGAGTAGCTCTTCCAAAAATTGAAACATTCAATTTTAGTGTTCCATGCTCTAAATCGTATTCGTCTACAGTTCCAGTAAAGTTTGCAAAAGGACCATCAACAATACGAACAGTTTCGCCATTATCAAAAAATACTTTTGGTTTAGGGGCTGCACGATTGTTTACACGATCTAAGATTACATTAATATCATGTTCACTTAGTGGTGTTGGAATATTTGATTCACCAATAAACCCAGATACTTTTGGAATTGATTGAACCATATGCTGAATTTCAGTATTTAAGTCTATAAGAGCAAAAACATATCCAGAGTATAGAGATCTCTCTGTAACTTTTTTCTTACCATCTTTTACTTCAATAACATCCTCAGTTGGAACAATTACTTCTGTAATAGACTCTTGTAAGCCATGCTCTTCAATCATATTAAAGATCGCATCTCTCACCATTCTATCACTTCCGTAAGTTTGAATAGAGTACCATTGGTGTGCCATAACTTCTCCTTAACCTAAAATCGCTGACATTACAGATGACATAAGTAAATCAACTATTGCCAAAAATGCTGCAATGACAGTAACAACTATTACTACAGCAATATATGCTTGTTTTACTTGTCCTTTTGTAGGAAAGATTACCTTAGTTAGTTCTAACTTGGCATTTTTAAAGTGCGTGTTTAAATTCATATATTTTCCTAAAAAGTGCATTGATTATAAATAAAGCTTCTTGAGCTTTACTAATAATAAATGTGTGGCAGGCACAGGGGGACTCGAACCCGCAACACCCGGATTTGGAATCCGGTGCTCTACCATTGGA
>CAZPRE010000240.1:0-1664 GCA_964588875.1 uncultured Sulfurimonas sp.
TGCTTTCATCTTTGCAAATGTTTGTGCAATTTTTGTCATCTTAATATCTGCTATACTTTTTAATACCTCTTCATTTTTAGCCAATATTGCTTTAACAGATTTCTCTTTTTCTCTAATCTCTGTAAGTTTTGTATCAAGCATCTCCTCTTTTTGCTCAAGAGAGACTTTTTTCTTTTTAAGTAAATCTTCTGTTGCAACTTTTAGAGCACTTAAAGCCTGTTTATGTTCATATATACGCTCAAGTTCTACAAGTAATTCACTCTTTCTCTCTTTAAATATCTCTGTACAATCAAAGAGTCTATCACTTGTTTGTAAAGCATTTAAGTATGAAAGAGTAAGTATAAACATTAATAATTGTTTCATTCAGTATCCTTCTTGGTATGTGTCATGAGTACTATTTCATCTAAGTCTTTAGCCTCTTGAATTTTTATCTTTTTTATAATCTTTTTTATCTCTACTAACTCTAAATATTTAAATTTTTCATACTCTATCATATCTAATTTCAGTTGCCCTTTTGCAGACTCAACCTGTGTTTGAGAAAAACGGACCCACTCTTGATTATGTGTAATCAGATCTCGTTGTGAGCTAATAAGAGAGCGTGATGCTAACATTTTAGACATTGTACCACTATTTGGAGACTCTATACCATTTAAAGTTGTGTAGGAAATTTCAAGTGCTGTTGCTGCACTATTGAGGTTAGCATTGGTACTTTGAACAGCTCGTTCACTCTTTTGCATTGTACTTTTTTTCAAAGTAACAAGTGAGCTAAAACGAGTCTTCATTAAGTGTTTACCTTTAAAGAATTATTGTGTCATCTCTCTCTGGTGATGTAGAAATTATACCAACTTTTGTTTTACTGATTTCTTCAATAGTTTTTACAAAGTCTTGTGCATCTTTTGGAAGTGCGTCAAAAGTTCTAGCACCTACTGAGTTATCCCAGCCTTTAAAAGTTTTATAGATAGGCTTAACAGAATCAAGGTCTGATGGCATGTAGTCAATAGTTTCACCATTTAACTCATAAGCCACACAAAGTTTAACTTCATCAAAACCATCAAGAACATCAAGTTTCATAAGTGCAAGTTCATCACAACCATTTAGACGAGCTGCATGACGAGTAGCAACCGCATCAAACCAACCACAACGACGAGCACGGCCTGTAGTTGTTCCAAACTCATGACCTTGTTCACCTAAACGCTGACCATCTGCACCAAAATCTTCAGACGGAAAAGGACCATTACCAACACGAGTACAGTAAGCTTTAACGATTCCGATTACTTTACCAATATCTTTAGGATTAATTCCAAGACCAGTACAAGCACCAGCTGAAACTGTCGCAGAAGAAGTTACATAAGGGTAAGTTCCATGGTCAATATCAAGAAGTGTACCTTGAGCACCTTCAAGTAAAATTCTCTTATTTTCATCAAGAGCTTTCCAAACCAACTGTGTAGTATCAGTAATAAAAGGAGCAAGTCTTTCTTTGAAATCTTTAAGTTGTGCAAGAAGTTCAGATGACACAGGAGTAGCAATCTCATAAATATCAAAAATCTGTCTATTTTGCTCAAAATACTCAATGATAGAAGCGGTAAGTTTCTCAGGATTTAAAAGCTCACCAACACGAAAACCAGTACGGTTAATCTTATCTGCATAAGCAGGTCCAATTCCCT
>CAZPRE010000241.1:0-1582 GCA_964588875.1 uncultured Sulfurimonas sp.
CTTTCCAACATTGATGTGAGAACCTCTATGAATCTTAGCCAAAATTTCTGTTGAGAGAGTATCCATAGGCTTCATTCTTCCGCGGCTATCTTGAATTACTAACTGACCAAACTTTTCTGCATGTTCTTTGTCAAAAGAGATAATAGTCTTTATAGCTGGATTTACATCTTGTGCATATGTTGGTGTTAGACTAAGAACTAAACCAATTGCTAAGATAGCACCAAGAGATTTTTCATCAGCGGCTTTCTTCGCTTTTTTTGCCAACTGTGCAAATCTATTTGATTTTGAAAAAAGAGACCAGAGCATTCCTAAAGTTAAAAGAAAATAACCTATATACGTAGGTAAAGTTCCTGGATCATTATTTACAGAGAGGATAGTTCCTTTTTCATCTCGGTCATAAGATGATTGGAAAAATCTATATCCGCGATGCTCTAAAATATTATTCATAAAAATTCTGTAAGGCATTTCAATTCCCTGCTCCTTATCTACTAAAATAACTTCACTTGCATAAGATGCAGGACTCATTGAACCAGGGTATCTATCTAGTTGAAACTCTTTTAGTTTAATCTCAAAAGGAATAGTTAGCTTTTTAGAACCATACGAAAGATGCACGTCAACACCGTTTATATCATTATGATACTCTTTTGCCATTCTTCCTGCTTGCCCAAAGATAAGAACTTCTTTTGATACATCACCAACGCTTACGTTAAATCTAAGGGCATCGTATCTAAGCCCATTGTATCTAGCTCTTTGATTATATGCATTTGGATTTGAAACAATCTTTTTTACAGCGTGAGGGTAAAAAGTTTTAAGAACAAAAACACCCCCTGTTGTGCTAAAAAGAGTTCTTGTAGTAAAAGGTTGTTTTGAATTTGCTTCTAATGTACCTTTTGATTGGTCATCCATTTTCAAGTATGAAATAGCCATTGAGTGGTTCATAAAAAACTTACCGTCTTTAACAAAAAGAGAAATAAGCATTTTTTCAAAAGTTTTTCCTGAGTTAAAATCTAAAACAAAGTTTTCACTCTCAAAGAATTCGCCTTCACTAAGTACTATAAGCTCACCTTTTCCAGTCCCGGTAATCATTATAGACGCCATTGCTTTGCCCGTTTTGGTTTCTACGGTTGTTTCAACTGAATCTGGGATATACTCCATCATCTCTACATTTACTTTTTTGCCCTCAATTTCTAAAGAACTAGATAAACTGTTTTTAGTCATTTTAGAAAGATATAGTGACTGGGATGTAACTTCATGTTTAGAGCCTACTTTGGCGTCTACGGTAAAATAAGTATCAGAACTTGTCATTGTAGATGAACTTGCACCTTCACGTATATGCATTGTCCCTTCATGCCCGACATAACGAGTAATAGCTGCACCTATTAGTATAATAATAAAAGCGACGTGAAAAATAAATATAGGAGCTTTTTTAAGTGTATACATTTTGTACTTGTAGATATTTAGAACTAAATTAATAGTCAGTAATCCCAGCAAGATTTCAAACCATCTTGCATTATATATATCTGCTTTAGCTGTTATAGCTCCGTAATTGTTTTCTACAAACGTAGCGTAAGCGATTGCATAT
>CAZPRE010000242.1:0-1540 GCA_964588875.1 uncultured Sulfurimonas sp.
TAGGTAATTTTTATCACTAGCAGTATCAAAATAAACATCACCCTCAACAGTTGCATAAGCATGCTTAGAGTCTATAAGCTTTTGAATCATCTCATACATGGCTGTTAGTGATTCTGTAGCCTTTGGTTCGATGTCAGGACGACTTACTCCAATAGCTGACATTTCCTTATGAAACGCGGCCGTGTAAAAGTCAGTAATCTCTTTTATATCTTTACCTTGCTCGAGTGCTTTTTTAATGATTTTGTCATCTATATCTGTAATGTTTCTAGCATAAGTAACATCGTAACCATTAGCTTTTAAAACACGAGTAAGTAGGTCAAAAACGAGTGCTGATTTTGCATGCCCTAAGTGAGCATCATCATATACTGTAGGACCACATACATATAAAGAAGCTTTTCCCTCTTCTAGTGGAGTAAACTCGCGTTTTGTTTTTTGTACTGAATCGAATATTTTCATTAGTGTGGTTCCTTGAAAAATTTATATGTTTATTTTATAAAATTATAGCTTAGTTTTATGTACTTTGTTTTTTCTTTTATGAGCCCAAGAGTAGAGAAATGCTCCAAGTGAGAGAAGGAAGTAGATACCTCCTATAAAATAGAGTTGTTCTACTTGTCGCTAAAAGTGCACCCAGTACAACTAAGTCTATTCCCTTATCCGTTGTTATCATAAACATTCCCTAAACGAGAAAAACCCACTTCAAACCATTCTGGCATAGCTTCTGTGATAAAGGGATATTTATTTAACAGATGAATAGTGACATCATATGCTACACAGGCATCTTCTGCTGCATACTTGATTTGATTGGGAGATAATGTTTTAGTCTCCCAGTTTGATAGAGTCATCTTCTTTGATTTATGTAGGTTTTTTTGTAAAAAGATTTTTGTTGCACTCTTTGCCCCGATTTGCTGTTTTGATGTCAGCTTACTTAGTACCTTATCTATCTCTAAACCTGCTCTCATTTTAATCTTAAACTCTTTATAGAGTGCTTCTCTGTCACCATCTAGGTTTATGCCTACTTTAACAATGCTCTCATCTTCAAGTAAGTTTATAAGTGGGGTGATATCATCAATCTGTTTGATCTGGATGACATAACATTCACTATCACTAGCTAATTGGATTGTTGCTACTCCATGAAAAGGTCCATTCTTTTTGAATGTTGGTTTTTGTTCGCTATCAAACCCAAGAATATTTGTCTTTTTAAGTGATGTAATTGCTAAGTTTAACTCTATATCATTTTGAACAGTTTTGACTTTTCGCTCACTAATAGAATAATCGGGATATGTATTAGTTGTATGTATTAGTGCTGAATCTAGTATGGAAAAGAAGTCTGTTATTAGCTTAAAAGATTCATTACCATTTGATAAAACTTTAGTTAAGGCTTCATCGAGTTGTTTTACGACCTCTTCACCTGCAAATTTACGGATTAAGTTTAAGCGGTTTTGATTCGCTATTATTTCAATTTTTTTGATTTTATATCCCTAATTAGACTTAATTAAAAAAATGGGTGCATAATTTCCTGCTTTTTTTGATAATTCACCAG